>NZ_BOPD01000007.1:0-351247 GCF_016863575.1 Micromonospora sediminimaris | reverse complement strand
CCCACCCCCAACCCACCCCAACCCCACCCACCCACGCCGGACCGCCCGGAGGATGCAGCAACATCGGGGATACTGCTGTGTCAAGCCACGGCGAGGCAGCAACATCCCCGATGTTGCAGGCGGCATCGCTGCCCCCAGCAGGCGGCGAGGGCCACGGCGGCGGGCGGCACGGCGGCGCGGCGCAGCGGCACGGCACGGCACGGCGGCACGGGGTCCACCGATAGTCCCTGACCTGAGGAAACCGGCGGCACTGCGGGCGGCACGGCGACGGACGGGCGCGGGCGGTTGGCCGGTGAGGGTTATGGCGGCGGGGCCCCGTTCAGACGGTGGGGGCCAGAAACTCCAGGCGGTTGCCGTGGACGTCGTGGGTGTGGAAGCGTCGCAGGCCGGGCAGATCTTCGTCGCCCCAGGTGACCGGATGGCCCGCGGCGCGCAGCCGGGCGGCGAGGGCGTCGAGATCGGGCCGCAGCAGGGCGGGGTGCGCCTTGCGTGCCGGGCGGAAGTCGTCCTCCACACCGAGGTGCAGTTCGGCACCGTACCCCTGGAACCAGCAACCACCGCGGGCCGCGAGGGCGGGCGGTTTGGTCAGCTCGGTGAGGCCGAGGATGCCGACGTAGAAGGCCCGCGAAAGGCCCTCCGAGCCGGGCGGGCAGGCCAGCTGTACGTGATGGATCATGTGTGCACCTCCCGTCCAGACGATGTCACCGGGTTGCATGAATAGCAAGACGGACGTACGGTTTTGTTGATGGCGAGAATCGGCGGTAAGTGTTGCCTAACCACGGCAGCACTCCGGCCGGTGCGAAAGACTGCTCAGGACTACTCACGGTCGCTGGTGTGAAGGAGTACGACGTGGCGAGCCTCGACACCTTCGGTGCGAAGACCCAGCTACGCGTCGGAGACGCGAGCTACGAGATTTTCAAGATCAGCAAGGTGGAGGGCCAGGAACGGCTCCCCTACAGCCTGAAGATCCTGCTGGAGAACCTGCTGCGGACCGAGGACGGCGCGAACATCACCGCCGAGCACATCCGCCAGCTCGGTGCGTGGGACCCGACCGCAGACCCGAACGTCGAGATCCAGTTCACCCCGGCACGGGTGCTGATGCAGGACTTCACCGGCGTACCCTGCGTGGTCGATCTGGCGACCATGCGTGAGGCCGTCCGCGACCTCGGCGGCGACCCGACCAAGGTGAACCCCCTCGCCCCCGCCGAGCTGGTCATCGACCACTCGGTCATCGCCGACCTGTTCGGCCGCGAGGACGCCTTCGAGCGCAACGTCGAGCTGGAGTACACCCGCAACAAGGAGCGCTACCAGTTCCTGCGCTGGGGCCAGAGCGCGTTCAACGAGTTCAAGGTGGTCCCGCCCGGCACCGGCATCGTGCACCAGGTCAACATCGAGTACCTGGCCCGTACGGTGATGGAGCGCGGCGGCCAGGCGTACCCGGACACGGTCGTCGGCACCGACTCGCACACCACCATGGTCAACGGTCTGGGCGTGCTGGGCTGGGGCGTCGGCGGCATCGAGGCCGAGGCCGCCATGCTCGGCCAGCCGGTGAGCATGCTGATCCCACGGGTCGTCGGCTTCAAGCTCTCCGGCGAGATGCCGGCCGGCACCACCGCCACCGACCTGGTGCTGACCATCACCGAGATGCTGCGCAAGCACGGCGTGGTCGGCAAGTTCGTCGAGTTCTACGGCCCCGGCGTGAGCGCGGTGCCGCTGGCCAACCGGGCCACCATCGGCAACATGTCCCCGGAGTACGGCTCCACCGTCGCGATCTTCCCGATCGACGCCGAGACCGTCCGCTACCTGGAGCTGACCGGACGCGACCCGCAGCAGGTCGCCCTGGTCGAGGCGTACGCCAAGGAGCAGGGCCTCTGGCACGACCCGGACCACGAGCCGGTCTACTCCGAGCAGTTGGAACTCGACCTGGGCACCATCGAGCCCTCTCTCGCCGGGCCGAAGCGCCCGCAGGACCGGGTGCCGCTCGGCAACGCCAAGACCCTGTTCCGCTCGGCGCTCACCGACTACGTGTCCGCCGACGAGACCGGCGGCGACCCGGGCCGCAAGCCGGGCGTCCCGCAGCAGGAGCAGCCGTACGGCGTGACCGGCCACGCCGACGAGGCCAGCGCCGAGTCGTTCCCGGCCAGCGACTCCCCGGCCAACGGAATCGACGACCCGGCCGACGCGCCCCGTGAGCTGGTCAACTCCGCGGTTGGCTCCGGTGGACGGGCCAGCAACCCGATCCGGGTCACCGGCGCCGACGGCACCGAGTTCGAGCTGGACCACGGCGCCGTGGTGATCGCCGCGATCACCTCCTGCACCAACACCTCCAACCCGCAGGTGATGATCGGTGCGGCGCTGCTCGCCCGTAACGCCGTGGACAAGGGCCTGAACCGCAAGCCGTGGGTGAAGACCACCCTCGCGCCCGGCTCCAAGGTCGTCATGGACTACTACGAACGGGCTGGTCTGACGCCGTACCTGGAGAAGCTCGGCTTCCACCTGGTCGGCTACGGCTGCACCACCTGCATCGGCAACTCCGGCCCGCTGCCGGAGGAGATCTCCGCGGCGGTGAACGAGGCAGACCTCGCGGTCGTCTCGGTGCTCTCCGGCAACCGGAACTTCGAGGGCCGGATCAACCCGGACGTGAAGATGAACTACCTGGCCTCCCCGCCGCTGGTGGTGGCGTACGCCCTGGCCGGCACGATGGACATCGACCTGGCCAACGAGCCGCTCGGCGAGGACAGCGAGGGCAACCCGGTCTTCCTGCGCGACATCTGGCCGAGCACCGCCGAGATCCAGGACGTCATCGCCTCCGCGATCGGCGCCACCGGCTTCAGCTCCGCGTACGCCGACGTCTTCGCCGGTGACGAGCGCTGGCAGTCCCTGCCGACCCCGACCGGAGACACCTTCGCCTGGGACGGCGACTCCACCTACGTCCGCAAGCCCCCGTACTTCGAGGGCATGGGGCGCCTGCCGGCGCCTGTTTCCGACATCGGTCCGGCTCGGGTGCTGGCCAAGCTCGGCGACTCGGTGACCACCGACCACATCTCGCCGGCCGGATCCATCAAGGCCGACTCGCCCGCCGGGCAGTACCTCGCCGAACACGGCGTGCCGCGCCACGAGTTCAACTCCTACGGCTCCCGCCGGGGCAACCACGAGGTGATGATCCGGGGCACCTTCGCCAACATCCGGCTGCGCAACCAGCTCGTCCCCGGGGTGGAGGGCGGCTTCACGGTCAACCACCTGACCGGGGAGCAGACCTCGATCTACGACGCCTCAATGGCCTACCAGGAGGCGGGCGTGCCACTGGTCATCCTGGCCGGCAAGGAGTACGGTTCCGGCTCGTCGCGGGACTGGGCGGCCAAGGGCACCATGCTGCTCGGGGTGCAGGCGGTCATCGCCGAGTCGTACGAGCGGATCCACCGCTCCAACCTGATCGGGATGGGCGTGCTGCCGTTGCAGTTCCCCGCCGGGGAGAACGCCGAGTCGCTGGGGCTGACCGGCACCGAGACGTTCACCATCGCCGGAGTGACCGCGCTCAACGACGGCGACACTCCGCGTACGGTGAAGGTCACCACCGACAGCGGCGTGGAGTTCGACGCGGTGGTGCGGATCGACACCCCGGGTGAGGCGGACTACTACCGGCACGGCGGCATCCTGCAGTACGTGCTGCGGCGCATGATCGCCAACTGACCGCGATGCCATGAGGGCTCTCACCCGGAAGGGTGGGAGCCCTCATGTCGTCTGGTGTCCCGTCAGTCGGCGCGACGTGCCTCCCGAGTCTTCATGGCGTGCTCCACCAGCATGATGAGCACCTCCTTCACCGACTCCCGCTGCCGGGCGTCGCAGAGCAGCACCGGCACCTCGGGATCGAGGTTCAGCGCCGCCTGCACCTCGTCGAGCCGGTACTGGCGGGCGCCCTCGAAGCAGTTGACCGCGACGAGGAAAGGGGTCCCCCGACCCTCGAAGTAGTCGAGGGAGGGGAAGCAGTCGGCCAGCCGACGGGTGTCGGCGAGCACCACCGCGCCGATCGCGCCGAGTGCCAACTCGTCCCAGACGAACCAGAACCGGTCCTGGCCCGGGGTGCCGAAGAGGTACAGCACCAGGTCGTCGCTGATGGTGATCCGACCGAAGTCCATCGCGACGGTGGTGGTCCGCTTCGTCTCGACGCCTTCCAGGTCGTCGATGCCCACGCCCGATTCGGTAAGCACCTCCTCGGTCCGCAGCGGACGCGTCTCGCTGACCGCGCCGACCAACGTGGTCTTACCCACCCCGAACCCGCCGGCGATCAGAATCTTGATCGCTGTGGGCAGAGCCGCCGCGTCCGACGGCCGCTCAGCGTGCCCGTAGTCCATTGATAACCGCCTCGAAGATGCTGTGTGCCGACGATCGCCAGGTGCAGCGGGCCCAAGCCGGCGGGCCGGTGACCGGGCGGGCCCGGCCGCCGGTCACCGCGTTCCCTCCACCGTCATCCGGGCTGCTGTTCCCCGTTGGCCTGCTCGGCTGGCCGTGACGGCGAGGCGACGTACCTGCCGACCCGGGTGATCAACATGGCCATCTCGTACGCGATCAACCCGACGTCGGCGTCCTCACTGGCCAGCACCGCCAGGCAGGCGTTACGCCCGGCGGCTGTGACGAACAGGAACGAAGACTGCATCTCGATGATCGTCTGCTGCACCTGCCCGCCGCCGAAACGCTTGCCGGCGCCGCGAGCCAGGCTCTGGATGCCGGCCGCCATCGCCGCCAGGTGCTCACCGTCGTCGCGGCTGAGCCCCTGCGAGGAGGCCATCAGCAGACCGTCGGCGGACAGCGCGACCGCGTGTTCGGCCTGCTTGACCCGGCCAACCAGATCATCCAGCAACCACGTCAGGTCGGCACTCGAAGCCGTCTTCTGCGCCACTTCGTCGTCCTCTTCTCCCCCGGCTCATCGCCGTGCTCACTTGGGCCTGACCGTTCTCCCCGGCTCGCCGGGCAGCGCACCTCGGTCAGGTCGCCTGTTGATCGGCGTCCTCGGGCTCATCGTCGGGCCCGGACCGACCGCCAGCACCGAGCAGCCGTGCGGCATCGGAACGTCCGCGCCGGGTGCCGGTCTGGTACGAACTCATCATGCGCCGCACCTGTTCGGGCTCGCGGACCACGTCCTCGTCCGCTTGCACCGTCCCGGGCTCGGCCCGCAACGCCGGGGCCAGGCTCGCCTGGCGTACCCGGACCGGCAGGCCCGACTCGGTGCGGGTCGGCTCGACCTCGGCGGGCATGGGGCCACCCGGGGTCACCGGGTCGGCCGGTTGACCGGCGGCGGGGCCCGCACCGCTTCCGGTGCCGGGATCACTTGTCCGGCGCGGCGGCCACTGCGGACCGTTGTTGGACGCTGACGTGACCGGCAGTCCGATCGGAATCGTCGGTCCGTCCCAGGCAACGGAGTGCCCGGCACGGGGCCGAGAACTGCTCGGCAGCCCGGAACCATCGGCACCGTCACCGCTGGAGTGCCCGATCTCCGCCGGTGCCTCCCGGCCGGTCCCGATCACGCCACCGTCGCCGGTGGCCTGGGCCGCGGCGTCCGCAGGTCGTCCCTCCGCCATGCTCGGCTCAGCCTCGTCGACGATCAGATCAGTCGGGATCAACACCACGGCGGTCGTCCCGCCGTACGCCGACTCCTTGAGCCGGACCTGCACGCCGTGCCGGTCGGTCAGCCGGCTCACCAGGTAGAGGCCCAGCCGGGACGCGTCGGCGAGGTTCCGCTCGGAACGGTCCACGATGCGATGGTTGGCGGCGGCGAGGTCGTCCTCGGTCATGCCCAGACCGCGGTCCTCGATCTCGATGGCGAAGCCGTTGGCGACCAGTTCTCCGCGCACCTCCACGTTGGTGTGTGGCGGAGAGAACGAGAGTCCGTTCTCGATCAGTTCGGCGAGCAGGTGGATGACGTCACCGACGGCCCGCCCGGCCAGCGACACACCGCCGATCGAGAGCAGGGTGACGCGGGTGTAGTCCTCGACCTCACCGACCGCACCCCGGACCACGTCCACCATCGGGACGCTGCGGCGCCACGCCCGGGCGGGGGTCGCGCCGGAGAGCACGATGAGGTTCTCCGCGGCACGTCGTACCCGGGTGGCCAGGTGGTCGACGCGGAACAGGTCTGCCAACTCCTCGGCGTCCTGCTCGCGACGCTCCATCGCGTCGAGCAGGGTGAGCTGGCGGTGCACCAGGGCCTGGGTACGCCGGGCCAGGCTCAGGGACACCTCGCGTGCGGACCCACGCAGCTGGGCCTGCTCGACCGCGGTGCGGACGGCGCCCTCCTGCACCACGTTGAAGGCTCGACCCACCTGGCCGAACTCGTCGTCATCGAAGCGCAGCGCTGGCATCTCCCTGGCGACGTCCACCTGCTCACCGCGCCCGAGCCGCTCCGCCACGCTCGGCAACCGTTCGTTGGCGAGTCGGAACGCCGCATCGCGCAGTCGTTGCAGCTGCTGTGCCAGCGCCCGTGCCGTGGTGATCGAGACGACCACCGAGGCGATGACCGCGAGCAGGCCGAGACCCGCGACGAGGACCAGCCGGACGATGACACCGATCGCGACCGGCGTGGCCCGCTTGACGATGTCGTCACCACCGGCCAGCACCACGTCACCGATCTCGATGAGCGCCGGAGCGGTGGTGTCGGACCAGTCCGAGGTCGAGAACGGCAGTCGGTGGGTGCCGTTGCCGTTCATCACCTGGGACTCCAGGTCGGCCAGTCGCCGGAAGCTCGCCCCGGTGACCATCTGCTCGTAGCGGTGCTGATCGGCTTCGGGCAGCCGGACGACCGCCTGCTCGGCGACGAACTGACGGGCACCGACGACCCGGGTGAACTCGGCCCGCTCGACCGAGGTGATCCGGCCTGCGGCGAGCACGCCGGCCAGCATGGCGTCCTCCTGGGACAACAGCTCCCGGGCACGGTCGAGCCGGATCAGTTGTGCGGTGTCCTCGGCGACCTGGTCGTCGTCGAGATTGCCGAGTTCGTCGTACACCTGGTAGATCGATTCGATCAGCTCGGTGAACGTCGCACCGGCGTCGCTGCGGCCGATGTTGCGCCCGTCGACGGCAGTACGCGTGTCGGGCAGCGCGGCCAGTTGCCGTTTCAGCTCCGCGATACGGTCGTGCAGCGCGTCGCTGCCGAACACGCCGACCTGCCAGTCGTCGGTCGACTCGACGAACTCGGCGGCCAGTTGGTCGGTACGGGCACGCAGCCGGGTCAGCTCGTCAAGCTGCGCCTCCTGCGGGCGTCCGAGATAGACAAGCGAGGTGCGCCGTTCCAACTGCAACTGCAGCAGCAGCGGCTCGGTGGGATCGAACACCTGCGCGTCGAGCGCCTGCACACCGAACAGGTTCACTCCATCGCGGACGGTTACCCAGGCGGCGAAGCTCCAGAGCGCCACCAGCGCGGCCAGCAGGGCCACCACCTTGGCACGCAGCTTCGTACTGCGGGAACCCATCACACCGTCCCTGGCCGTGAGCTAGTTGACCGGTCAGTCAGGAGCGAGCCACACAGCACACCGGCCCCGGCGCAACCTAACAACGTCACCGCAGCAACTCAAGCGCTGGTGATCATGCGCTGGTCGACCCGGGTCACCCGCCGCAGGTGCACGGTCCGGCGACCAGAGCGCCGGCCGCCGGGCCGCCCGCACCGTCGCCCGCCCGATGAGCGGCGGCGGCTGGCCGCCGGGGGCACATCGGCCGGTCTGTGCGATTCGCCGACGGGAATGCGAGCCGTGGTCGGCCCCGCTGTGCCAGGCTCAGGGACATGGACGACAAGACCATCCTGAGCCGGATCTCGGATCTGGTTGACGAGGAGCACCGGCTGCGCGCACAGGCGCAGGCCCACGAGACTGGCACCGACGATGAGGCACGCACCCGCCTGCGGGAGCTGGAGGAGTCCCTCGACCAGTGCTGGGATCTGCTGCGCCGCCGCCGTGCAGCTCGGCAGGCCCATGGCGATCCTGAGGCCCAGGGCGCACGCCCGACGTCCGAGGTCGAACGCTATCTGCAGTGAATTCCGCTCCCACGCCCCGCGACGGGCTCCGGGTGGCGGTGGCCACCACCCGGAGCCCGGTCGGTCAGGCCAGACCTGCCTCGCGGCACAGCAGTTCGGTGAGCACCGTCGGGTCCACGAGGTCCGCCGGCAGTCCCCGGGCGACGAACCAGGCGGCGACGATCCGAACATCGCGGGCCAGGAACTCCCGCCCCTGCGGGTTCACCACCACGTCGACCACCTGCGGCAGGTCGATCAGCGCCAGTCGCCCCGCGTGCACCAGCAGGTTGTACGGCGACAGGTCGCCGTGCGCGTACCCGGCTCGGGCCAGGACGACAAGCGCGTCGACCAGTTGCCCCCACAGAGCACGTAGTTCGGCCGGTGCTGGGCGCAACTCGGCCAGCCGGGGTGCGGCGCGTCCCTCCTCGGCGTCGCCGAGGAACTCCAGCATCAGCTCGGTGCCCCGCAACTGCACCGGGTACGGCACGGTGATGGTGCCGTAGCGCTGGCCGATCTCCCAGAGCCGGCTCAGGGCGGCGAACTCCGCCGCCGCCCACTGTCCGGCGATCATCTGCCGGCCGAACGCGGTCCGGCCGGTCATTGCCCGCATCTCACGTGAGCGGCGCACCCGGCGCCCTTCGAGGTATCCCGCGTCCCGGTGAAACAGCCGGTGCCGAGGATCCCGGTATCGTTTCGCCGCCAGCAGGCAGGACCGGTCGGTGCCGGGTAGACCTCGGCGCACCAGGTGAACGTCGGCCTCCTTGCCGGTCTTGAGCACACCGAGCTCGGTGTCCTTCGCCGCCAGTTCGGTGACCAGCCAGTGCGGGTGGGGCTGCGGGCCGTGCAGCGCGTCGTCCCAGGAGGACCACGTTTCGCCGGTCCCCGGGTCGGGCTCTTCGGGGTCGGTGGGAGCGGGGCCGGTCGGCCGGCCGCGCTTCAGGAAGTGCGGTTCGTCGTCGTCGAAGCGGCGTCGGCCGCGGGTTCGGCGCTCGGGCGCCGGAAAGTCGTGATCACGCATGACGCTGGTAATCCCTTGGTCGAGGTGTGGGGAGGCAGGAAGTGACCTGCGAAGACGGCCATGACCGACCCCCTCTCCTCGACCGGGCGCACGCCCGGAGTGCACGATGCGCGGACCATGCTTGTCGGCGGCACCGGTCGGGTCAACCCAATTAGCGCGACTCAGGCGCCCATGATCTCGGCGATGGCGGCGATCACGGTGTCCACCGTCGCCGTGGGCGCGAACCGGGCGTCGGTCCAGGGACGCCCCCGGTGCAGCCAGATGCTGGGCAGGCCGACGGCGGTGGCTCCGCCGATGTCCGCCTCCGGGCCGTCGCCGACCACCCAGGCACCGCGCAGCGGCATTCTGGCCCGCTGCGCGGCGAGCGCGAAGATGCGGGGGTTGGGCTTGCTGACCCCCGCCTCTTCGGAGATCACCCAGTCGGCGACGTACCGGTCCAACCCGGTGCGGCGGATCTTGGTGTCCTGTTGCCGAACCGCGCCGTTGGTCACCACGACCGGCATCCAGCCGGCGTCGTCGGCGATCCGCAGGGCGCACGCCACCAGCGGGTCCAGCCGGGTGAACTCGACCACCCCGTCGTGCAGCTCCTCCACCAGGTCGATGGAGGGGATCCGCAACCGATAGCGGTCCCGGATCGCGTCCGCCACGTCCCAGCGGTCTGTCAATCCGTCGGCGTCGATTGACAGCAGCCACTCGATGTCGTGCGGCGGCGCTCCGATGCCGTCGAGGAAGCGCTCTGCCCAGGTGCGGAACGGCCCGGCCCGATCGAGCAGGGTGTTGTCCAGGTCCAGCAGGAGCAGCGGCACTCGGGCACCTTACGGGAATCGGGTACCTCGCCGACAGGGCGGAAGGTTACGCGGTGGTGTCGGTCCGGAACAGCCGTCGCGGGCGGCCGACCACCAGGAACCAAGCCGTACGTACGGTTTGCGTCAGTCGAGGGGAGCTGACACGATCGACACGTGCCCAGAGTAAGCCAGGATCAGCTCGACGCCCGCCGCCAGGAAATCCTCGCCGCCGCGCGAGCCTGCTTCGCCCGGCACGGCTATGAGGGCGCGACCGTGCGACGCCTGGAGGAGGCCACCGGCCTCTCCCGTGGCGCCATCTTCCACCACTTCCGGGACAAGGACTCCCTCTTCCTCGCCGTCGCCGAGGACGACGCGGCCACGATGGTGGAGACGGTCGCCCGCAACGGACTGGTCCAGGTCATGCGTGACCTGCTCGCCCGGGCGGTCTCCCCGGACACCACAGGTTGGCTGGGCAGCCAACTGGAGGTGTCGCGACGACTGCGTACCGACCCGACCTTCGCCACCCGCTGGGCACAGCGGTCGGCCGCCATCGCCGAGGCGACCCGGGACCGGCTGGCCCGTCAACGGGAGGCCGGCGTACTCCGCGAGGACATCCCCATCGACGTGCTGGCCCGGTTCCTCGAACTCGCCTACGACGGGCTGGTGCTGCACCTGGCCATGGGTCGGCCCGCCGGTGACCTGGGCGCGGTGCTCGATCTGGTCGAGGAAGCGGTGCGCCGACGCTGAACCCGTCAGGTAACGAGAAGATAACTCGACCGTACGGGCAGCCGGATGCTGGCATCGCCGCTCCACAATGAAGCCGCGTTCCCTCGCGTGACAGGAGCAGGCCATGACGGGTTTCGCGGTCGATTACGACACCTGGGGAGTTCCCGGTCCCACCTTCATCACGCTCTACCTGGTGGCTGCGGTGACCGCCGTCACCGTCGTGCTGATCCGCCGCCGGGCGCTGCTGGGCGGGCGTGCCGCGCCCCCCGCCGACCAGCTGAACCCGCAGCAGGTCGCCTACCTCAACGGCGGCGATGACTTCGCCGTCTGGACCTCGCTCGGCGCGTTGCGCAGCCAGGGCGCGATCGGCGTGGACCCGGACCGCCGGCTGACCGCCGACGGTCCGCTGCCGCCCGCCGCCACCCCACTCGACCGGGCCATCCACTACGCCGCGACGCAGCGCACCCTGGCCCGGGAGCTACGGCGCACCGAGTGGGTCGAGCGGGCCCTCACCGAGCTGCGTGACGGCCTCGACCAGCGCGGTCTCGCGATCGGTCCGGACCGGCGGGCCGCGCTGCGGCACGGTCCGCTGCTGCTGGTCGCGCTCCTGGTGCTCGGTGTCACCCGAATCGTCGCCGGGATCGCCAACGACCGCCCGGTCTGGTATCTGGTGCTCACCGTCGTCGCGCTCGGCGTACTGACCGCTGTGCTGCTCGTCCGGGTGCCCCGCCGAACCCGGGCAGCCGAGGCCGCCCTGCGGACACTGCGCCAGCGCAACCGGCACCTCGCGCCCACCGCGAACCCGGCGTACGCCACCTATGGAGCGGCGGGAGCCGCCATGGCGGTGGCCCTCTACGGCACCGCGTCACTCTGGGCACTAGATCCGACCTTCGCCCAGCAGGCCGAGATCCAACGCCAAGCCGTGGCCGGCGGCGCGACGTCCACCGGCGGGTGTGGCGGCGGCGGTGCCGCGGGCGGCGGCGGCTGCGGTGGCGGCAGTTGCGGCGGCGGGGGCTGCGGCGGCGGGTGCGGCGGATGAACACCCCGCATGGCGTGGGGATCGGCTGGCGCCCGGAAATTGCCGGGTTCGTCGCCGAGCTGCCCGGCCTGCGCTTCGTCGAGGTGATCGCCGAGTCGGTACCGACCGCCGGACCACCACCGGACGACCTGATCGAGCTGCGGGACCGCGGCGTCACCGTGGTACCGCACGGCGTGCGACTCTCCCTCGGCGGCGCGGAACCGGTCGATCCGACCCGGGTCGCCCACCTGGCGGCCGTCGCGCAGCAGCTGGCGGCGCCGCTGGTCAGTGAGCACATCGCCTTCGTCCGGGCCGGCGGCCTGGAGGCCGGCCACCTGCTACCCCTGCCCCGCACCCACGAAGCGGTCGACGCGATCTGCGCCAACATCACCCGTGCCCAGGCGGACCTGCCGGTGCCGATCGCGCTGGAACCGATCGCCGCCCTGTTCGACTGGCCGGACGACGAACTCGACGAGGCGGCGTTTCTCAACGAGATCCTGGACCGCACCGGAGCACTGCTGCTGCTCGACGTCGCCAACGTGTATGCCAACGCCCGCAACCGCGGCACCGACCCGCTAGCGCTGCTGGACCGGCTGCCGCTGGAACGGGTGGCGTACCTGCACGTCGCGGGCGGTGCCGAGGGTGGCGGCTTCTACCACGACACGCACACCGATCCGATCGGGCGGGAGGTGTTGGAGCTGCTCGCCGAGTTGTGCGCCCGGCACCGCCCACCGGCGGCCCTGCTGGAACGCGACGGGCACTACCCACCCGCGGCCGAGCTGCGCACCGAGCTGGACGCCGTCGCCGCCGCCTGCGGCTTTCCGGAGGTGACGTGACGCCGGCCGGGGCGGGGCCCGCCGGCCCGGCCGGAAGGCCGGTCGGATCGCTCGCCTCGCGGCAGGCGGAACTGGTCGCGGCCCTGGTGGCCGGCGCTCCGCCGCCGCCCGGCTTCGCGCCCGGCCCGTTGGCCGCCGCCCGTGCCGCGTTGCTGCGCAAGCGGGCCGGCGAGGTCGCCCGACACTGGCCGCTGCTCGCCGCCGGGCTCGGCCCCACCTGGCCGACGGTGTTCGTCGAATGGGCGGCCGACCGACCCACCGGCGGCGGGTTGCGCGACGGCTGGGACCTGGCCCGTGCACTGCACGCCCGCACCGCCCTGCCGGCACTCGGCGCCGAGGAACTGGCCGTCCGCGAGGCGCAGTTCCGCTACGACGGGCAAAGGGCACCGCGTCGCCGCCGCTCACCCGCCCTCGGCCGGGTCGGCGCCGTGCTCGCCCTTCAGGTCGCCGGCCGGGTACGCCTGCTGCGCCCGGCCCGCCCCTGAACCTGACCCACGACACGGGACCGGGGCTGTTTCCGGCCCAGCGGGCTGGGGCAGGATCGTCGGCATGGATCTCGGACTGACCGATCGGGTGTACGTGCTCACCGGGGCCTCCCGTGGGCTTGGTTACGCCACCGCGCAGTGCCTGGTGGCCGACGGTGCCCGGGTGGTGCTCTCCGCCCGGCACGCCGACGCGGTGGAGGCCGCCGTGGCCAGTCTCGGCGGCCCCGACCGGGCCGTCGGCGTCACCGCCGACCTGGCGGACCCGACGACCCCCGAGCGGCTGCTGACCACCGCACAGCACCACTTCGGCCGCATCGACGGTGCCCTGGTCTCCGTCGGCGGACCGCCCGCCGGCAGTGCCGCGTCGGTCGACGACGAGCAGTGGCGGCAGGCCTTCGAGACTGTCTTCCTCGGTAGCGTCCGCACCGTACGAACGGTCGCCGCCGCGATGCCCGACGGTGGCGCCATCGCGCTGGTGCTCTCCACTTCGGCGCGCGGCCCGGTACCCGGGCTGGGCATCTCCAACGGCCTGCGGCCGGGTCTGGCCGGTGTTGCCAAGGATGTCGCCGACGAGTACGGCCCCCGGGGCGTACGGGTGGTCGGGCTGCTGCCGGGACGGATCCTGACCGACCGCAACCGGGAACTCTTCGCTGCCTCCGGCGACCCGGAACGGGCCCGGACCGAGGTGGAGGCCGCCATCCCGCTCCGCCGCATCGGTGACCCCGCAGAATTCGGTCGGGTTGCCGCCTTCGTGCTCTCCCCCGCGGCCAGCTACCTCACCGGCGTCACCGTTCCGGTCGACGGTGGCGCGCTGCGCGGCCTGTGACCGCCGGACAGCCGTCCCGCCGCGACCGGCGGGCCACGCACGGCAGGTCGACCCCCCAGTCCCGGCCGGGGCGAGAGGAGCCGCAGCCACGCCCGTACCCACGCCCGAGCCGGGAGGAGCTGGCCGCCGCGGCCGACAAGACCATCCCGGACATCATCGGCGTCGGGCTGGACGTGCTCTTCGTCGGGATCAACCCGGGGCTCTGGTCGGCCGCGACCGGGTGGCACTTCGCCCGCCCCGGCAACCGGTTCTGGCCGGCGCTGCACCGGGGTGGATTCACTCCCCGGCTGCTGCACCCCAGCGAGCAGGACGAACTGCCGGCCCTCGGGCTCGGGATCACCAACATGGTGGCCCGGGCCAGCGCCCGCGCCGACGAGCTGACCGCCGGCGAACTGGTCGACGGCGCACGGCAGCTCACCGACAAGGTGGGTCGGTACCGGCCGCGCTGGGTCGCGGTGGTCGGCGTGACGGCGTACCGGATCGGCTTTGCCCGACCGAAGGCGGGGTTCGGGCCGCAACCGGAGCAGTTGGCCGATGCCCGGCTGTGGGTGCTGCCCAACCCCAGCGGGCTGAACGCCCACTACACACCGCAGACCCTCGGTGCCGCCTTCGCCGAACTCCACTCGGCCGCCCTCGGGTGAGCGGCGAATGGACCAGCAGCCTCAGTTGGCGGCGGCGGGCGGCATGGCCTCGTCGGCGATGTACTCCCGGCTGGGGATGACCACCGGCTCCGGGCCGGTGGCGTCGGCGTACGGCGTGGGTGAGTCGGCCACCGCGAACTGGGTGCGGTACAGCTCGGCGTAGAGGCCGCCGACCGCGACCAGCTCGTCGTGGCGGCCCCGCTCCACGATGCGGCCGTCGTCGAGGACCAGGATCTGGTCGGCGTCCCGGACGGTGGAGAGCCGGTGGGCGATCACCAGGGCGGTACGCCCGGTCAACGCCACCGACAGCGCCCGCTGCACCGCCGCCTCGCTCTCCGAATCCAGGTGCGCGGTCGCCTCGTCGAGAATCACGATCGACGGTGCCTTGAGCAGCAGCCGGGCGATGGCGATGCGCTGCTTCTCGCCACCGGAGAAGCGGTATCCACGCTCACCGACGGTCGTCTCAAGCCCGTCCGGCAGGGACCTGACCAGGTCGGCGACCTGCGCCCCGGCCAACGCCGCCCACAGCTCGTCGTCGGTGGCGTCCGGCTTCGCATAGCGCAGATTTTCCGCGATGGTCTCGTGGAACAGGTGCGAATCCTGGGTGACCACCCCGATCTCGTCGCGCAGCGAGTCGAGCCGGGCGTCCCGGACGTCGACTCCGCCGACCAGCACCTGCCCGTCGGTCACGTCGTAGATGCGGGAGATCAGCATGGACAGCGTGGACTTGCCGGCGCCGGAGGGCCCGACCAGGGCCACCATCTGCCCCGGATCGACGCTGAACGAGACGCCCTTGAGCACCGGTTCGTTGACCGTACGATCCAGCGCGGCGACCTCCTCCAGCGACGCGAGGGAGATCTCGGCGGCGCTCGGGTAGCGGAACCGTACGTCGCGGAACTCGACAGTCCCCGCGCCCTCGGGAATCCGCACCGCGTCGGGTCGCTCCTTGATGCCCGGTTGCAGGTCCAGCACCTCGAAGACCCGGTCGAACGAGACCAGCGCGCTCATCACATCCACCCGGACGTTGCTCAGCGCGGTGAGCGGGCCGTAGAGGCGGGTGAGCAGCAGCGCGAGGGTCACCACGGTGCCGGCGCTTACCTGGCCGCTGACCGCGAGCCAGCCGCCCAGGCCGTAGGTCAGGGCCTGGGCCAGCGAGGCCACCAGCAGCATGGCCACGAAGAAGGTACGCGAGTACATCGCGGAGGTGATGCCGATGTCGCGGACCCGCTCGGCGCGGGCGGCGAAGCGGGCCGCCTCCGCGTCGGGTCGGCCGAAGAGCTTCACCAGCAACGCCCCGGCGACCCCGAACCGCTCGGTCATCGTCGCGTTCATCTTGGCGTCGAGGTCGTACGACTCACGGGTGATCTCGGCCAGCCGCCGGCCCACCCGACGCGCCGGGATGATGAACACCGGAAGCAGCACCAGCGACAGCGCCGTGATCTGCCAGGAGAGGGTGAGCATCACCGCGGCGGTGAGGACCAGCTGGATCACGTTGCTGACCACGCCCGACAGCGTCGAGGTGAAGGCCCGCTGGGCACCCATCACGTCGTTGTTGAGCCGACTGACCAGGGCACCGGTCTGGGTCCGGGTGAAGAACTGCAACGGCATCCGCTGCACATGGTCGTAGACGCGGGTACGCAGGTCGAGGATGATGCCCTCGCCGATGCGGGCCGAATACCACCGTTGGGCCAGCGACAGGAGAGCGTCGGCGACCGCGAGCGCGGCGATGAACAGGGCCAGCCGGATCACCAGCGCCCCTGCCTCGGCGCCACCCCGGGTGATCGCGTCGATCACGTCGCCGGCCAGCAGCGGGGTCGCCACCCCGATCACCGCGGCGACGATCACGGTGAGCAGGAATACGACGATGTCGCGCCGGTAGGGGTGGGCGAAGGCGACGATCCGGCGGGCGACACCGCGCTTCAGCCGGTGCGCGGCGATGTCGTCCTGGCTGCGCATCGACCGGAGCATGCTCCAACCGCCCATGCCACCAGCGGCCATGTGGTTGGACACGCTCACCTCCGGATCAGGACGTCGTACACCGTCGGGTCAATTCTCCCGATGACTACGACAACCACGCGAGTAACCCGGATCTTCCCGAACGGTCCTTACTATTCGCCCCGGCCGGCGAGATCCCGCAGCCGTCGCGTCTGCGCCTCCCGCTCGGCGCGCTGCTGCTCGGCGTGGGTACGCCCAGCGGCACCGGCGAGCAGCGCCTTGATCTCGACGACGGCGTCCCGGTTGTGAGTGAGCAGCCCGGCGGTCAGGTCGCGCACCGCGTCGTCAAGCTCCGCGGCCGGCACGACCAGGGTGGCCAGCCCGATCCGGTCGGCCTCGGCCGCGTCCATCCGCCGCCCGGTGGTGCAGATCTCCAACGCCCGGGCGTAACCGACCAACTCGACCAGGCGCTTGGTGCCGGCCAGGTCAGGGACCAGGCCCAACGTCACCTCGGCCATGGAGAACGTCGCGTTCTCGGCAAGCACCCGCAGGTCGCAGGCGAGGGCGAGTTGGAAACCGGCGCCGATGGCGTGCCCCTGGACGGCGGCGATCGAGATCACGTCCGGGCGGTGCAGCCAGGTGAATCCGCCCTGGTACTCAGCGATCTTGTCGGCGCACTCCTGCTCCGACAGGGTGGTCAGCTCGGCGAAGGAGCCGGGCCCGGAGGCACCGGCGACGGCCAGGTCGATACCGGCGGAGAAGGCACGCCCCTCGCCGCGTACCACGACCACCCGCACGTCACCGGGAAGCTCCCGGGAGAAGTCGCTCATCGCGCGCCACATCGCCGCGGTCTGCGCGTTGAGCACGTCGGGCCGGCACAGGGTGACCGTGGCAACCGGCCCGTCGCATTCCAGCCGGACCCCGGTCGCCTCGGCGGTCACCAGGCGGCCCGGGTCGCGGTGGTGGTGGCGGTGCTGCTGGACGACGCTGACGGGCGGGTCACGCCTTCTTGCGGCGCCGGGCGCCGCCGCGCTGCCGCAGCTGCACCCCGGACTCGGTGAGTACGCGGTGGATGAACCCGTACGATCGCCCGGTCGAGGCCGCGAGCGCCCGGATGCTCTCGCCCCCGGTGTACCGCTTGACGAGGTCCTTCGCGAGCGTCTGACGCTCGGCTCCGACGATCCGGCGACCCTTCTCAGTGCTGGTGGCTGTGCCAGTGGCTGCCATGCTGTGTCCTCACGTCCCAGACTGTGCGGTTCGGATACGGTCCCACCTATTAGACCGTCTCGAACGATCATGCGCCAGATATCAACTATTCGCCAACCGACACGCTATGCAATGTCAGCTTCCCGATAGGTGATGCCGCACGAGGCTCAGGCCAGCTCGACCAGTTCCAGCAGGTCGTCGCTCCAGGCGTCCTCGTCACCGTCCGGCAGCAGGATCGCCCGGTCCGGCTTGAGCGCGAGAACCGCGCCCGGGTCGTGCGTGACCAGCACGATTGCGCCGGGATAGCGGGCGATGGCGTCGAGCACCTGCTCGCGGCTGACCGGGTCGAGGTTGTTTGTCGGCTCGTCGAGCAGCAGCACGTTGGCGCCCGAGCAGACCAGGGTGGACAGGGCCAGCCGGGTCTTCTCCCCGCCGGAGAGCACGCCGGCGGGCTTGTCGACGTCCTCGCCGGAGAAGAGGAACGCCCCCAGGATCTTCCGCAGTTCGGTGTCGGTCTGCTCGACCGCCGCCGCCCGCATGTTCTCCAGCACGGTCCGTTCCACATCAAGCGTCTCGTGCTCCTGAGCGTAGTAGCCCAGTCGCAGCCCGTGACCGGGGCGCACCTCGCCGGTGTCCGGCTCCAGCAGGCCGCCGAGCATCCGCAGCAGGGTGGTCTTGCCGGCACCGTTGAGCCCGAGGATGGCCACCCGGGAACCTCGGTCCACCGCCACGTTCACGTCGGTGAAGATCTCCAGCGAGCCGTACGACTTGGACAGGCCGGTCGCGGTCAGCGGGGTCTTTCCGCACGGTGCCGGTGCGGGGAAGCGAACCTTGGCCACCTTGTCGGCGACGCGGACCTCCTCCAGGCCGGACATCAGCCGTTCGGCGCGGCGGGCCATGTTCTGGGCGGCGACCGTCTTGGTGGCCTTGGCCCGCATCTTGTCGGCCTGGGCCATCAGCGCGCCGGCCTTCTTCTCGGCGTTGGCCCGCTCCCGGCGGCGGCGACGCTCGTCGGTCTCCCGCGCCTCCAGGTACGCCTTCCAACCCAGGTTGTAGACGTCGACCACGCTACGGGTGGCGTCCAGGAACCACACCTTGTTGACCACCGACTCCAGCAGGTCGCCGTCGTGAGAGATCACGATCAGACCGCCCTTGTGGTTGGCCAGGAAACCTCGCAGCCAGGTGATCGAGTCGGCGTCGAGGTGGTTGGTGGGCTCGTCCAGCAGCAGAATCCCGCCGCCGTTCTCGCCCGCGTCGCGGAACAGGATCCGGGCCAGCTCGATCCGGCGACGCTGACCGCCGGAGAGGGTGCCGATGGTCTGCGCCAGGGCCCGATCGGGCAGCCCCAGGTTGGCGCAGATGCGGGCCGCCTCGGCCTCCGCCGCGTACCCGCCGAGCGCGGCGAACTGGTCCTCCAGCGCGCCGTAGCGGCGCACCAGTCGCTCGTCGGCATCCTCGGCCAGCTGCGCCTCCAGTTCCTTCATCCCGGCCATCAGCGCATCCAGCCCGCGGGCGGACAGCACCCGGTCGCGGCCGGTGACGTCCAGGTCACCGGTACGCGGGTCCTGCGGGAGGTAGCCGACGGCGCTGCGCCGGTCGACCTGCCCGGCGTACGGCTGTCCCTCCCCGGCGAGCACCTTCAGGGTGGTGGTCTTGCCGGCGCCGTTGCGCCCGACCAGACCAATCCGGTCGCCCGGCTGCACCCGCAGCGTGGTGTCGGACAGCAGGATCCGGGCTCCGGCGCGCAGTTCCAGGCCGGTGGCAGTGATCATTTCCAGGTACTCGCTCTCGGGATCCGAAGGGCTGACTCAGGGCACACGAAAGCGCCGGCGGATCCCGGTGACCCGTCGGCGCGGGGCGTTCAGCCTTCGCAGCGCAGCACGGCGTCAAGTGTACCGGGCCCCGGCCGGCAGCCCCTGCGGATTACCGACCAAGATCGTCGGGTACCGGATCGCCGACCGGACCGGTTCCGGCCCACGAGCCACTGACTGATCGGGGTCACCATGGAGCTGAACGAGAACGCACGGATCGACACCAGCCAGGTGGAGGACCGGCGAGGCAGCGGCGGAGGCGGCGGGATGGGCATCCCCATCCCGATCGGCGGCGGGCGCGGCGGCATCGTCGGCATCGTCATCGCCGTGCTGGTGGCCCTCGTCGGTGGCGGCTTCGGCCTGAACGCCATGACCGGCGGTGAGGAGCAGGGCGACAACGCCGCGCTGGAGCAGCGCTGCGCCGCCGAGAACGCCCTTGAGCAACTCGACTGCCGCAACACCCTCTACGTCAACTCGATCCAGGCGTACTGGCGCACCGCCCTGCCGCAGGCCCTCGGCGAGCAGTACCGCCCGACCCGCACCGTCTTCTTCAGCCAGGCCGTCAACACCGCCTGCGGCCAGGCCGACTCCGGCGTCGGCCCGTTCTACTGCCCGGCCGACTCGCTTGTCTACATCGACCTCTCCTTCTACGAGGTGCTCGCCACGCAGCTCGGCGCCGAGGGCGAGTTCGCCCAGCCGTACGTGCTGGCCCACGAGTACGGCCACCACGTGCAGAACCTGCTCGGCACCAACGAGCAGGTGCGCCGCCAGCAGCAGCGCGACCCGGGCAACGCCAACGACCTGTCGGTACGGCTGGAGTTGCAGGCCGACTGTTACGCGGGAGCCTGGGCGAAGAACGCCACCGGCACGGCCGACAACAGCGGCCAGAAGATCTTCACAAGCATCACCGAGCAGGACATCGCCGAGGCCATCGACACCGCCGAGGCGATCGGTGACGACGCCATCTCCAAGCGGGCCGACCGGCCGGTCAACCCGGAGGAGTTCACGCACGGCTCGTCGGAGCAGCGTAAGCAGTGGTTCAACCGGGGCTACGAAAACGGCGACCCCGCCTCCTGCGACACGTTCAGCGGCGCGGTCTGACGACCCGGCACACTGCGGGCCCGGTCACTGGTGACCGGGCCCGCCGCCGCCCGACGCGCCCGGTCCGCCGGGCCGGTGCTAGCGGCCGACTTCCGGCTGCGGTTCGCGGACCAGAATGCGAACCGCCCGGGCGGCGGCCACCGCGGCCAGCAGCACCGCGTGCCGGGGTTCGGGGACGTCGAGCAGGCGGTCGGCGCGCAGCGCGGCCAGCGGGGCGAGTCGACGGTCGGCCAGCACGGTGTCCACAGCCCGCCGGTCCCCACCGGCGACAAGCGCGTCCAGCCGGTCGACCGCGGGCAGCAGCAGCCGGACGGCCAACTCGACGGCGTCGGCCAGCGCCGCCTTGGTCTGGTTGTCCCGGCGGCGCGCGAAACGCTGCTGGGACCAGCCGCCGGCGGCGGTGCGCCCCTGAACGTAGCGGGTGTCCACCTTGTGCACCGGCAGCCGCTCCCCCTCCGCGATGCCCACCGCCACCGCGCCCTTGCGGACCAGCAGCAGCCCGAGCCGGCGCGGCACGGTCACCGCCGCCACGAAACCCGCCAGATCGGTGGCCGGCGACGAGCCCGGGGGCGCGTGCAGTTCGGCGGTGGCACCGTCCGGAGCGGACAGCAGCAGGCCGTACTCCTGCACGTCGACGGTGGGCGGGCCGTGCCGGTCGGCGAAACCGGCGACCCAGCGGGCGGCCCGGCCCGGATCGACCTCCACCCACCGGCCGCCCCCGGCGGCGGGTCGGCTGCTCATCACCCGACCGTACGGCACGGCCAGCTCGGGTCAGCCACCGAGGAGCATGGCGACGGCGAGCACGGTGATGATCGCGCTGGACAGCAGGGCGGTGACCAGGCGACCGCGGTTGCTGGTGAGCACCTGCCCGATCAGCGAGCCGCCCCCGGCGATCAGCAGCTGCCAACTGGCCGAGGCGATGAACACCCCGAGGGTGAAGACCACCGCGACGGCCGTGCCGGAGCCACCCAGGTCCGCCCGGCCGAGCACCAGGGCCGTGAAGTAGACAACGGTCGCCGGGTTGAGCAGGGTCAGCGCGAGGATCCCGACAAACGCCCGGGCCGGCGTGTCCAGCCCACGCCGCGCCGGTTGGGGACCGGACCCCGTGGTGGCCTCGGCCGCCCCTGACCGACCCGGGCCACCCGCCGACGGGTGCGCCACGGAGGTCGGTACGTGGTCCGGTGAGCGGCGTGGGCCGCGCACCCGCAGGGCCCGCCACGCGCCGTGGGCGGCGAGGGCGAGCAGCACCGTCGCGCCGACCAGTCGCAGCGGCCCGGCGACCGGCGCGAGCCACCCCGCGACCACCGCGCCACCGAGCGCCGCGACACCGGCGTACAGCCCGTCGGCGGTGGCCACCCCGAGTGCGGCCCCCGCACCGACCCGGAACGAGGTCCGCGCGGTGAGCCCGAGGATGAGCACGGCGATCGCGCCGACCGGGACGGCCACTCCGTAGCCGGCGACCAGACCGGCGAGGAACGCGCCGGTCACGACGGACGCCGTGCCGAGACGCGGCCCGACGCCAGCCGCTGTCGGCGCGCGGCGGTGGCCACGGCGACAGGACTCAGCTTCATCGGGTACGCCTCACTCACCGCGTCATCCTGCGGCGATCCGCCGCACCGACGCCACGGCTTTTCCGGGCCGGGCCGAGCTGCGGTATGTCGGTCGGTCGCAGGCAGCCCGACGCCACACATTGCGGTATCCCGCAGTCGGGAGTACGGCCCCGGCCGAGAACAAGACGACGTCGGGCGCGACATCCGGTGGATGCCGCGCCCGAGGCGGAACTGTTGAGCCTGCCCGGAGGAACTGTCAGACGTTGAAGCCGAGAGAGCGGAGCTGGTCGCGGCCCTCGTCGGTGATCTTGTCGGGGCCCCACGGGGGGAGCCAGACCCAGTTGATCCGGATGTCGTCGACCAGACCACCGCCGGGCCCGGTGGTCAGCGCCTGGCGGGCCTGGTCCTCGATCACGTCGGTGAGCGGGCAGGCCGCCGAGGTCAACGTCATGTCCAGGGTGGCGACGTTCTGATCGTCGACGTGCACGCCGTACACCAGGCCGAGGTCGACCACGTTGATGCCCAGCTCCGGGTCGACGACGTCCTTCATCGCCTCTTCGATGTCGGCGACGGCGGCCTTGCCGCCGGTCGGCGCGACGCTGCCGTCAGCCACCGGGCCGGTGGCCGTGCCTTCACCGGCCGCCGAGGTCGCCTCGGTCGCAGTGTTCTCGCTCATGCCTTCACCTCCGTCGGGCTCGCGCCCACACCGGCGCGTGCCGCGGCGTCCTTGAACGCCATCCACGGCAACAGCGCGCACTTGACCCGGGCGGGGTAGCGGGCGACGCCCTCGAACGCCACCCCGTCACCGAGCACGTCCTCGTCCGGCGTGACCTGACCACGACCGGACATCAGCGCCAGAAACGCCTCGTGCACCTCGAACGCCTCCGTCGCGCCCCGGCCGGTCAGCAGCTCGTGCAGCACGCTGGCGGACGCCTGGCTGATCGAACAGCCCATCCCGTCGTACGACACGTCGTGCAGCGTCGCACCGTCGGTGGCCACCCGGACGGTGATCTCGTCCCCACAGGTCGGGTTGACGTGGTGCGCCTCGCCGACCCGGTCGGCCGGATCCTCGGCGTCGCGCAGCCCGCGACCGTGCGGGTGCTTGTAGTGGTCCAGGATGATCTCCTGGTACAGCGACTCAAGCTGCATCAGCAGAACACCTTCCGCACCTGCTCCAGGCCCGCCACCAGCGCGTCGATCTCCTCGGTCGTCGTGTAGAGGTAGAACGAGGCCCGGGTGGTGGCCGGCACCCCGAACCGGGTGCAGACCGGGCGGGCGCAGTGATGGCCCACCCGCACCTGCACGCCGAGGGAGTCGAGCACCTGACCCACGTCGTGCGGGTGCACGTCGCCGAGCGCGAACGAGATGGTGCCGCCCCGGCCGACCGGCACCTCCGGGCCGAAGATCCGCAGGCCGGGCACGGTGCCCAGGGCGTCCAGCGCGTACGCGGTCAGCTGCTTCTCGTGCCACTGGATCGCCCGCATGCCGATGCCGGAGAGATAGTCCACTGCCGCGCCGAGCGCGACCGCCTCGGCGATCGGCGGGGTACCGGCCTCGAACCGGGCCGGTGGCGCGGCGTACGTGGAGCCGCCCATCGTCACCGTTTCGATCATCGAACCGCCACCGAACACCGGCGGCATCGCCGCCAGCAGCTCCATGCGGCCCCAGAGGACGCCGATCCCGGTCGGTCCGCACATCTTGTGCCCGGTGAAGACGATGAAGTCCGCGTCCAGGTCGACCACGTCGATCGGCATGTGCGGCACCGACTGCGAGCAGTCCAGCAGCAGCAGCGCCCCCACCTCGCGGACCCGGGCGGTGATCCGCGAGGTGGCGTTGACGGTGCCGAGGATGTTGGACATGTGCACCAGTGAGACGATCTTCGTCCGCTCGTTGACCAGGTCGGTCAGGCCCGACTCGTCCAGCCGGCCGTTGTCGGTGACCGGGAACCAGCGCAGCGTCGCGCCGGTACGTTCGGCCAGCAACTGCCACGGGACGATGTTCGAGTGGTGCTCCATCTCGGAGATGACGATCTCGTCACCCGGCCCGAGGCGGAGCCGAGGGTCGGCGTCCGCCCGCAGCGAGGCGTTGGAGAACGCGTACGCCACGATGTTGATCGCCTCGGTGGAGTTCTTGGTGAAGACCACCTCGTCGACGCTCGGCGCGTTGACGAACGTGGCGACCTTCGCCCGGGCCCCTTCGTACGCCTCGGTCGCCTCGGTGCCGAGCGTGTGCACCGAGCGGGACACGTTCGCGTTGTGCCGGGCGTAGTGTTCGGCCAGCACGTCGAGCACCTGGCGCGGCTTGTGCGAGGTGTTGGCGCTGTCCAGGTAGACAAGCGGATGCCCGTTGACCTCCCGATCGAGGATCGGGAAGTCGGCGCGTACCGCCGTCACGTCGTAGCGGGGCACGTCGTCGTACTGCGGCATCCCCGGCGGGATCGCGATGGTGGTCATCGTCGTGACCGCCCCTTCCTTCGCAGATCAGACCCGCGCCGGACCGGCCCCGGCCGCGTACCGCTCGTAGCCGGACTCCTCAAGCTTGTCGGCCAGTTCCGGGCCGCCCTGCTCGACGATCCGACCGGCGACGAAGACGTGCACGAAGTCGGGCTTGATGTAGCGCAGGATCCGGGTGTAGTGGGTGATCAGCAGCAGGCCGGTGTCGCCGGTGTCGCGCACCCGGTTCACGCCCTCACTCACCACGCGCAGCGCGTCCACGTCGAGGCCGGAGTCGGTCTCGTCAAGGATGGCCATCTTCGGCTTGAGCAGCTCCAACTGCACGATCTCGTGGCGCTTCTTCTCACCGCCGGAGAAGCCCTCGTTGACGTTGCGCTGGGCGAAGGCCGGGTCCATGTGCAACCGCTCCATGGCACCGCGCAGTTCGCCGCCCCAGGTGCGCAGCTTCGGCGCTTCGCCGTCGATGGCGGTCTTGGCGGTACGCAGGAAGTTCGCCACCGACACGCCGGGCACCTCGACCGGGTACTGCATGGCGAGGAAGAGGCCGGCGCGGGCCCGCTCGTCGACGGACATCTCCAGGACGTCCTCGCCGTCCAGGGTCACCGAGCCGCCGGTGATCTCGTACTTCGGGTGGCCGGCGACGGAGTACGCCAGGGTCGACTTGCCGGAGCCGTTCGGGCCCATGATGGCGTGGGTCTCCCCCGACTTCACGGTCAGGTCGACACCGTGCAGGATCGGCTTGAGCTCACCCTCGGGCAGCTTCACCGACACCTGTAGGTCGCGGATCTCCAGGGTGCTCATTATCGGGTCACTCCATTGCTCGGCGTCAGACTGACGTAGATGTCACCGTCGCGGACTTCGACGGGGTAGACGGGTACGGGTTCGGTGGCGGGCAGCCCGGTCGGCTCGCCGGTACGCAGATCGAAACGGGAGCCGTGCAGCCAGCACTCAAGCGTGCAGCCTTCGACCTCGCCCTCGGAGAGCGCCACGGCCGCGTGCGAGCACTCGTCGAACACGGCGTAGAACTGGTCGTCCTCGCCGTGCACGAGCGCGATCTGGGTGCCGTCGACGTCCGCGCTGATCGCGGTGCCCTTCGGCACGTCCTCGCTGGCGCAGATGCGGATCATCAGGCGCCCGCCTTCGTCAGCCGCGCCTCGATAGCGTCCCCCAGCCGCTCACGCAGGGACTCCACCGGGATCTTGTTCAGCAGCTCGGCGAAGAAGCCGCGCACCACCAGCCGGCGCGCCTCGGCCTCCGGGATGCCCCGGGCCATCAGGTAGAACAACTGCTCGTCGTCGAAGCGGCCGGTGGCGCTGGCGTGACCGGCACCGGCGATCTCGCCGGTCTCGATCTCCAGGTTCGGCACGGAGTCGGCCCGGGCACCGTCGGTGAGCAGCAGGTTCCGGTTGATCTCGTACGTGTCGGTGCCGGTCGCCTCGGCCCGGATCAGCACGTCGCCGACCCAGACGGTACGGGCGCTCTCCCCCTGCAACGCGCCCCGGTAGCCGACGTAGCTGCGGCAGTCCGGCACGGTGTGGTCGACCAGCTGGCGGTGCTCCTGGTGCTGGCCGGAGTCGGCGAAGTAGAGGCCGTACAGCTCGGCCTCGCCACCGCGGTCGGTGTACTCGACAGTGGTGTACTGCCGGACCAGATCGCCACCGAGGGTGACCTGAACGTGCAGCACCCGCGCGTCGCGCCCCAACCGCACCTTGAGGTGCTGCGCCTGCACCGCGTCGTCAGCCCAGTCGGCCACGGTGACCAGGGTGAGCTTCGCCCCGTCGCCCACCGACACCTCGACGTTGTCCGCGAGGGTGGCCGAGCCGACGTGCTCCAGTACCAGGATCGCCTCGGCGAACCGGCCCACCTCGATGACCGTGTGCCCGAAGGCCAGGCCCTCGACGCCCGCACCGACCGCCCGGAGAATCGCCGGACCGCTGATCACCGCGTCCTGCGCCACCCGGACCAGCAGCGCCTGCTCCGCCCCGCCGTAGGCCAGCGCGCTGACCCGGTCGAACGGGGTGAGCACGCTGCCGACCCGTGGGTCGTCGCGGCCGACCCGCTCCACGGACACGCCCTCGGGCAGATCGGCGTACTCGTGCCGGACCGTGCCGGTGGCGGTCGGATCGTCGCCGACCAGCCCGCGCAGCCGCTTGAGCGGGGTGAAACGCCACTCCTCCTCCAGGCCGGTCAGGGCCGGGAAGGCGGCGACATCGTACGAACGCAGCGCCTGCGACTTGGTGCTGGGCGGCGCGGAAGCCTGGGTAGTCATCTCGTCCTTGTTTGTGTCTACGACGACGGTGTCCGGTGCTCTGGTGGGCCAGGGTCAGCCGACCGCGCCCTCCATCTGCAGCTCGATCAGGCGGTTGAGCTCCAGGGCGTACTCCATGGGCAGTTCCTTGGCGATCGGCTCGATGAAGCCGCGCACGATCATCGCCATCGCCTCGTCCTCGCTCAGGCCCCGGCTCATCAGGTAGAAGAGCTGGTCCTCGCTGACCTTGGAGACGGTCGCCTCGTGCCCCATCGACACGTCGTCCTCGCGGATGTCGACGTACGGGTAGGTGTCGGAGCGGGAGATGGTGTCCACCAGCAGGGCGTCGCACTTGACCGTGCTGGCGCTGCTGTACGAGCCCTCCAGCACCTGCACCAGCCCCCGGTACGAGGTCCGGCCGCCGCCCCGGGCGATCGACTTCGACACGATGGTGCTGCTGGTGTGCGGTGCCGCGTGCACCATCTTGGCGCCGGCGTCCTGGTGCTGCCCCTCGCCGGCCATCGCCACCGAGAGCACCTCGCCCTTGGCGTGCTCGCCGGTCATGTAGACCGCCGGGTACTTCATGGTGACCTTGGAGCCGATGTTGCCGTCGATCCACTCCATGGTCGCGCCCTCGTGGCACACGGCGCGCTTGGTGACCAGGTTGTAGACGTTGTTCGACCAGTTCTGGATGGTCGTGTAACGGCACCGGGCGTTCTTCTTGACGACGATCTCCACCACCGCGCTGTGCAGCGAGTCCGAGGAGTAGATGGGCGCGGTGCAGCCCTCGACGTAGTGCACGTACGCACCCTCGTCGACGATGATCAGCGTCCGCTCGAACTGGCCCATGTTCTCGGTGTTGATCCGGAAGTACGCCTGTAGCGGGATCTCCACGTGCACACCCTTCGGCACGTAGATGAACGAGCCGCCGGACCACACGGAGGTGTTCAGCGCGGCGAACTTGTTGTCGCCGACCGGGATCACCGTGCCGAAGTACTCCTTGAACAGATCCTCGTGCTCCTTGAGGGCGGTGTCGGTGTCGAGGAAGACGACACCCTGCTCCTCCAGGTCCTCACGGATCTTGTGGTAGACCACCTCGGACTCGTACTGGGCGGCGACACCGGCGACGAGGCGCTGCTTCTCCGCCTCCGGGATGCCCAGCTTGTCGTAGGTGTTCTTGATGTCCTCGGGCAGGTCCTCCCAGCTGGCGGCCTGCTTCTCGGTGGAGCGTACGAAGTACTTGATGTTGTCGAAGTCGATCCCGGTGAGGTCGGCGCCCCAGGCCGGCATCGGCTTGCGCTCGAACAGCCGCAGGCCCTTCAGGCGCAGGTCGAGCATCCAGGCCGGCTCGTTCTTCTTGGCCGAGATGTCCCGCACCACCGCCTCGTTGAGGCCGCGCTGAGCCGAGGCTCCGGCGACGTCCGGGTCGGCCCAGCCGTACTCGTAGTTGCCCAGGGCGGCGAGCTGCTCCTCCTGGGTCAGGGGCTGGACGATCTGCTCGGTCATCTATCTGTCCTCACAGTGGTGACGGTCTTACCGGACTGGGCGTGCGGCGAACCCGGGATGTGCGTGGTGCACACCCCGTCGCCGTGCGCGATGGTGGCCAGGCGCTGCACGTGGGTACCGACCAGGCGGGAGATCACCGTGGTCTCGGCCTCGCACAGTTGGGGAAACTCGGCGGCCACGTGCGCCACCGGGCAGTGGTGCTGGCAGAGCTGGCCGCCGGAGGCGATCGTGGAGGCACTGGCAGCGTATCCCTCGGCGGTCAGCGCCGCGGCGAGAGCCTCGGCACGGGCCATCGGATCGTCGCCGGCGTCGGCCAGCGCGGCCTGACAGCGTGTCTCCAGGGCGGCCACCTGCTCGGCGGCGAAGCGCTCCACCGCCTGCGTGCCACCGGTGCGGGCGATCCAGCGCAGCGCGGCGGTGGCCATGTTGTCGTAGTGGTGGGTGCCACACCGGCTGCGGGCGGCATCAGTGAGCAGGAACACCTTTGCCGGCCGGCCCCGCCCGCGGTGACCGCGTACGGTCTGCTCACGGGCCACGACGTCGCCGTCGGCGAGCATCGCGTCCAGGTGCCGGCGGATCGCCGCCGGGCTCAGCCCGAGCGCGTCGCCCAACTGCGCGGCGGTCGCGGCGCGGCGTTCCAGGAGCAGCAGGGTGACCCGGTCCCGGGTCGACGGCTCACTGGCGAGCGTGCCGGCCGGAGCCGGCTGCTCAGGCGTGACGTCGGCACCTGACAGCGACCGGCCGGCGACCACAGCGGTCGTCGGCTGGTGCCCGGTGAGCGCCGCCGCCTTTTTCACAACGCCCACGTTACGTAATTCGACCAGGGCCCGCAAACGTGACCCCGGTGATCCGAACCACCGCACGGGCGGAGTCACCCGATCGGCGACAACTACGTTGCGTAGGATTCGCTTCGTGAAGCGACCCGACCGCTCCCTGGTCTCCCGCACCCTGCTGCGTCGCCTGGCGTTCGCCAACATCGTCGCGAACGCCGCGATCGTCGTCACCGGCGGGGCGGTGCGGTTGACCGCCTCCGGGTTGGGCTGCCCCACCTGGCCCCGGTGCACCGACGAGTCGTACACCACCACCGCCGAGATGGGCATGCACGGGGTGATCGAGTTCGGCAACCGCCTGCTCACCTTCGTGCTGGTGCTGATCGCGGGCGCGACCCTGCTGGCCGTGCTGGCGTACCGTCCCCGGCGTCGCGGTGCGGCGCCCCTGGCGCTGGCCGTTGTGCTCGGCATCGTGGCGCAGGCGGTGATCGGCGGGATCACCGTCCGCACCCAGTTGCATCCCTCGATCGTGGGCATTCACTTCGTGGTGTCGATGCTGCTGCTGCTCGTCGCGTACGCCCTGTGGCGTCGGGTGAGCGAGCCGGACGGCCGCAAGGTGCCGGTGGTGCCGCCGGCGCTGCGGTCCCTGACCTGGATCACCCTGGTGGCCAGCGCGGCGGTCATCGTTGTCGGGGTGGCGGTGACCGGCAGCGGCCCGCACGCGGGCGACGCGGACGCCGTCCGCAACGGCCTGGACCCGCAGACGATCTCCCAGGTCCACGCCGACCTGGTGTTCCTGCTCGTCGGCCTGACCGTGGGGCTGTGGCTGGCGCTGCGCGCGGTCGGCGCACCGGCGCGGGCCGTCCGGGCCGCGCTGACCCTGCTCCTGGTCGAGCTGGGGCAGGGGGTGATCGGCTTCGTGCAGTACTTCACAAACCTGCCGGCGCTGCTGGTCGGCCTGCACATGCTCGGCTCCTGCCTGGTCTGGCTCGCCACCCTCGCCCTGCTCTGGTCAACCCACGAACGCCACCCCACCCAACTCCCCCACCCTCAGACCCCCACCGAAACCCTGACCCCCGCCCGAGCTTCTAGTTGATCATGAGGCTAGCGGCACCTGAGAAGATCAACCTTATGATCAACGAGAAGGGGTGGGGTGGGACAGCTGGGTGAGGATGGCGTCGGCCAGGCGGTCGGGGGCGTGGTCGGCGTGGGCGAGGAAGAGTGAGGGCTCGGTCAGTTCGAGTTCCACGAGCACCGGGGCGCCGTCGGCAGCGGGGATCAGGTCGACCCGGGCGTAGAGCAGGCGCTCGGTCCCGCCGGGCACGGCCGCGAGGGCTTGCGCGGCGACGGCGAGCTGCGCCGGCTGGGCGGTGCGGGCGCTGGTCTCCTCGGCCCCGTTCAGCACGCCGTCACCCTGCTCCGGCCCGGTCAGTATCGGCCCCTTACGGACGGCGTGGCTGAAGGTCAGCCCGGCCGGGCCGGCGAGGAAGAGCAGCGCGGTCTCACCGACGGTGTCGACCGCGCTCAGGTACGGCTGGACCATGGCCACCCGACCGGTCGCGCCGAGCCTACGTACGTGGGCCGCCGCGAGATCCCGGTGCTCCGGGCCGGCCAGGTCGTAACGGCCGGTGCCCCGGCTGCCCGCGCTCACCGTCGGTTTGATGACGTACTCACCACCGTCGGCGGGCGGCTGCCACGGCTCGCCGGGCGACACCCAGCCGGTGGGGACGGTGGGCACACCGGCCGTGCACAACTCGTCGAGGTAGCGCTTGTCGGTGTTCCAGCGCACCACGTCGGCCGGGTTGACCAGCCGCGGTACCCGCGCCGTCCAGGCGAGAAACTCGTCCCGGCGGAACGTGTAGTCCCAGGTCGAGCGGAGCACGGCCAGGTCGTAGCCGGCCCAGTCGATTGCCGGGTCGTCCCAGACGACGGGTTCGGCGACGATCCCCCGGGCGGCCAGCGGGGCCACCACCAGACGATCGTCGTCGTGCAGGTCGGCCAGGTCAGTGCAGGTAATGAGAGCGACCCGGGGTTTCCCCCGGGTCGGCTGGTGGTGATCGGTCAATTTATCTCAACGGGCCATCGTGCGGCGGGCCATCGAACGCCAGAGGTCGTTGCTCGGGCGCATCTGGTCCATCAGTTCCCGTTCCCAGGCGTTCTCCACGGCGACCCCGGCCTGCGCGCAGGCCTCGCGGGCGGTCACCGTGTCCTCGGCGAACTGGTCGCCCCACGCGCCGTCGGCGCCCACCAGGACGATGCGGGCACCGCGCTTGCCGACGTACTCGATGACCGCCTTCGCCCCGCCGTGCTCGGCGGCGAACGACTTGATGCCCGCGACCAACCCGTTGGGGGTCTGCCCGGAGGCGGTCTGATCAGTCGTCAGCGTCGTATCGGAACCATCTGCCATAACGTGAAGACTAAGCAGAGGTGCACTCGGAAGGGCGAGAACCATCAACCTTTTGTGATACCCATTACCCGCAGGTTTAAGGAAGACCAAAGACGTTTCGCCCGTATTTATCAGCACCAAACCGGGTCAATCGGAACGCAAAACGTCACCAAGCGGGCTTCGCAGGGTTGGGGGTCCGGCGCGGTCAGCCGTCAAAGCAGGGCGTCGAGGGCCGCGGCGGCGAAGACGATGGTCAGGTACGACGTCGACCAGTGGAACAGCCGCATCGGCTTGACCGGCTCGCCCCGACGAGCCCGACCGGCGAGCCGGTGCGCCTCGGCCAGGAAGATCGCGCCGACCACAAGCGTCGGGACGCCGTAGACCGCGCTCAGCCCCAACGCCCACACGGCCAGCGAGGTCAGCACGGTCAGCCAGGCGAACAGCACGATCTCGGCGTTGACCCGCCGGACCGAGGCGACCACCGGGAGCATCGGGATGCCGGCCCGCGCGTAGTCGTCCTTGTACTTCATGGCCAATGGGTAGAAGTGCGGCATCTGCCAGAAGAAGACCACCCCGAACAACGCCCACGCCACCGGCGACAGGGAGCCGGTCACCGCGGCCCAGCCGATCAACACCGGCGCGGCGCCGCAGGCGCCGCCCCAGAAGGTGTTCGCCGTCGTCGTGCGCTTGAGCCACAGGGTGTAGACGACGTCGTAGTAGACGATCGCGGCCAGCGTGAGCCCGGCGGCGAGCAGATTGGTGAAGACCGCCATCAAGGCGACCGAGACCACCGCCAGCACCAGACCGAAGACCAGCGCGTTGCGGGGCGTCACGGTGTGCGCCGGCAGCGGACGTCGCTTCGTCCGCCGCATCAACTGGTCGATGTCCCGGTCGATGTAGCAGTTGAGCACGCTGGCCGCGCCCGCCGCGAGCGAGCCACCGACAAGCACCACCGCGACCAGCCACAGCGAGGGCAACCCGCCATCCGCGAGCATCATCGCCGGCACCGTGGTGACCAGCAGCAACTCGACGATCCGCGGCTTGGTAAGCGTCACGTACGCCGCCACCACCGCCCGCAGGTCGCGGGGGCGGGCTGGGGTCTCCCCGGCCGTACGCACCGGCGGCTGCCCGGCAGGGTTACTGACGGGGCGCTCGGTGATCATGCTCACGGATTGCCACCTTCCGGCGTCGGGAGGGGAGGTCACGGCGGCGGGACCGACTCGGGTCCACACACCGACCCACACACTACGCGTCGTCGTTTTGGCTGCCCGGGCGACCCGGCAACGGTGCCAGTCGTCACACCGGAGGCTGGCGGGCGGGCCCGCGACGAGGGTGAACCGCGAAGCGCACCCGAAACGTACAGACCAGCATGCTGAGATCCTCGGGCGCACGTTTAGCCGCGCTCGATAGGGTCACCACTGAGGGTTCCGCCCATCTCGCCGAGGAGCACAAACCACCGTGGCTGCCAACCGACCCGCGCACCCCGCACTTGACTGGTCCGACCTCGACCGCCGTGCCGTGGACACCGTCCGCGTACTGGCCATGGATGCCGTGGAGAAATCCGGCAACGGCCACCCGGGCACCGCGATGAGTCTCGCCCCCGCGGCGTACCTGCTGTTCAACCGGGTGATGCGGCACAACCCCGCCGATCCGAACTGGCCCGGCCGGGACCGCTTCGTGCTCTCCGCCGGGCACTCCAGCCTGACGCTCTACATCCAGCTCTTCCTCGCCGGCTACCCGCTCAGCCTGGACGACCTCAAGTCGCTGCGGCAGTGGGGTTCACTCACCCCGGGGCACCCCGAGCACGGGCACACCCCGGGTGTGGAGACCACCACGGGCCCGCTCGGGCAGGGCCTGGGCAACGCCGTCGGCATGGCGATGGCGGCGCGGCGCGAACGCGGCCTGTTCGACCCGGAGGCCGAGGCCGGTGAGTCCGCCTTCGACCACCACATCTGGTGCATCGCCTCTGACGGCGACATCGAGGAGGGCATCAGCCACGAGGCCAGCGCCCTGGCCGGGCACCAGCAGCTGGGCAACCTCTGCGTGATCTACGACGACAACGAGATCTCGATCGAGGACGACACCCGCATCGCGCTCAGCGAGGACGTCGCGGCCCGCTACGCCGCGTACGGCTGGCACGTGCAGACGGTCGACTGGCGGCGCGGCGACGCCGAGAAGGGCGACTACCACGAGAACGTCGAGGAGCTGTACCAGGCACTGCTGGCCGCCAAGGCGGAGACCGCCCGTCCGTCGTTCATCGCGCTGCGCACCATCATCGGCTGGCCGGCGCCGAACAAGCAGAACACCGGCAAGATCCACGGCTCGGCGCTCGGCGCCGACGAGGTGGCCGCCACCAAGGAGATCCTCGGCTTCGACCCGGCCGGCACCTTCGAGGTCACCGAGGAGGTGCTCGGCCACACCCGGTCGGCGCTGCGGCGTGGCGAGACCGCACAGCAGGAGTGGACGACCACCTTCGACTCGTGGTCGAAGGCCAACCCCGAGCGCCGCGCCCTCTACGACCGGCTGGCCGGCCGGGCGCTGCCCGAGGGCTGGGCCGACGCCCTGCCGGAGTTCCCCGCCGATGCCAAGGGCGTCGCCACCCGGGCCGCCTCCGGCAAGGTGCTGGCCGCGCTCGCGCCGGTGCTGCCCGAGCTGTGGGGCGGCTCCGCCGACCTGGCCGAGAGCAACAACACCACGATGAAGGGCGAGCCCTCCTTCGTGCCCAGCCAGTACGCCACCAAGGAGTTCCCCGGCCACGAGTACGGCCGCACGCTGCACTTCGGCATCCGCGAGCACGCCATGGGCGCGATCCTCAACGGCATCGCCCTGCACGGCGGCACCCGCCCGTACGGCGGTACCTTCCTGGTCTTCAGCGACTACATGCGGCCGTCGGTCCGGTTGGCCGCGTTGATGAAGCTGCCGGTGGTCTACGTCTGGACGCACGACTCCATCGGTCTGGGTGAGGACGGCCCGACCCATCAGCCGGTGGAACACCTGACCGCGCTGCGGTCCATTCCCGGCCTGGACGTGGTTCGCCCGGCCGACGCCAACGAGACCGCCTGGGCCTGGCGGCAGGCCCTGGAGCACACCGACCGGCCGACCGCGTTGGCCCTGAGCCGGCAGGCGCTGCCGACCCTGGACCGCACCCAGCTGGCCGGCGCGGAGGGGGTCGCCAAGGGCGGCTACGTGCTGGCCGAGGCGTCCAACGGCAAGCCCGAGGTGATCATCATCGGGACCGGTTCCGAGGTGCAGCTCTGCCTCACCGCCCGGGAGCGGCTGGAGGCCGACGGCACCCCCACCCGGGTCGTGTCGATGCCGTGCCAGGAGTGGTTCTTCGAGCAGGACGAGGCGTACCGCGAGTCGGTGCTGCCGCGCGGGGTAAAGGCCCGGGTGAGCGTGGAGGCGGGCATCGCGATGTCCTGGCGCGGGATCATCGGCGACTGCGGCGAGAGCGTCAGCATCGAGCACTACGGCGCGAGTGCCCCGCACACCGTGCTCTTCGAGCAGTTCGGCTTCACGCCGGACCGGATCGTCGCCGCCGCGCACGCGGCGCAGACCCGGGTCGGCGACATCACCGGTTTCACGACCGGCAACTGAGGGAGGCGTTGGCGCACATGACGACCGACAGGCTGGGCGAGCTGACCGCCGCGGGAGTGGCGGTCTGGCTCGACGATCTATCCCGGGTACGTCTGAACTCCGGCGGGCTGGACCAGCTGCGCCGGGACAAGCACGTGGTCGGGGTCACCACCAACCCGACCATCTTCGCGAAGGCGTTGAGCGACGCCGACGAGTACGACTGGCAGCTGCGGGACCTGGCCGCCCGGGGCGTCGACGTGGAAGAGGCCGTCCGCATGCTCACCACGTACGACGTGCGGTGGGCCTGCGACGTGATGCGCCCGTCGTACGACGCCAGCGCGGGCGTCGATGGCCGGGTCTCCATCGAGGTGGATCCGCGGCTGGCCCACGATTCGCAACGCACCGTGGCCGAGGCCCGGGCGCTGTGGTGGCTGGTCGACCGGCCGAACCTGTTCATCAAGATCCCGGCGACCGAGGCCGGTCTGCCGGCGATCACCGCGGCGCTGGCCGAGGGGATCAGCGTCAACGTCACGCTCATCTTCGGCCTGGACCGCTACTCCCAGGTGATGGAGGCGTTCCTGGCCGGGCTGGAGCAGGCCAAGGCGAACGGCCACGACCTGAGCACGATCGGCTCGGTGGCCTCGTTCTTCGTCTCCCGGGTCGACAGCGAGGTCGACGCCCGGCTGGAGAAGATCGGCTCCACCGAGGCCAAGGCGCTGCGTGGCAAGGCGGCGGTGGCCAACGCCCGGTTGGCGTTCGAGCGCTACAGCGAGGTCTTCTCCACCGACCGGTGGCGGGCGCTGGCTGACGCCGGTGCCCACCCGCAGCGCCCGCTGTGGGCCTCCACCTCGACCAAGAATCCGGATTACCGGGACGTCATCTACGTCGAGGAGCTGATCGCGCCGGGCACGGTCAACACCATGCCGGAGCCGGTCATCCACGCCTACGCCGAGCACGGCGAGACCCACCCGGACACGGTCACCGGCGCGTACGACGACGCCCGGGGGGTCTTCGCCGCCCTGGAGTCGGTGGGCGTGGACCTGGCCGACGTGATCGCCACCCTGGAGCGGGAGGGTGTGGAGAAGTTCGAGGCGAGCTGGCAGGAACTGCTCGACGGTGTCCGCAAGTCGCTGGCCGCCGCCGGTCAGGGCAGCAGCAGTCCCGGCGACGCCGCCCGGGGCAACGCCGACGCCGCCGCGCGCGCCGGAGGAAACGCGTGACGCTGCCGTCCGGCAGCACCCACGCCGCCACCTGCATCGGGTGGCGGCGTGGGTCGGTGGCGCTACGCGAACGGTTCGCAGGTGGGTAGCTTTCTTCAGACAACCGGTACGGTCGACGTTGATCTACCGGTGCCCGGCAACCCGTACTCCTGTCGGGGAGTCGCCGGCGGTGGCCGGCGTCCCTGGCCGGTCGGTGACGTCCGCTGCCGCACCGGCATCCGACCGATCGGTCGGCGGGCCTTGGCGCGATGGGTCGCTACGGGCATGACGATGGACGACGTGGACGAGCGGAGCGAGGAGGCGGCGTGAACCCGCTGCGCGACCCGCAGGATCGGCGTTTGCCCCGAATTCCGGAGCCATGTGCTCTGGTGATCTTCGGGGTGACCGGTGACCTGGCTCAGAAGAAACTGCTACCTGCGGTCTACGACCTGGCCAACCGGGGGCTGCTGCCGCCCGGCTTCGTGGTCGTCGGGTTCGCCCGGCGGGACTGGGGCGACGGCGATTTCGCTTCGCTGGCCCGCGAGGCGGCAATGGCCCACGCCCGGACCCCGTGGCGGGAGGAGGTGTGGTCGCGACTCGAACACAACATCAAGTTCGTCGGCGGGTCGTTCGACGACGACACCGCCTTTGACAACCTCGCCCGCTGCCTGGACGGTCTGCGCGACAGCCACGGCATCCACGGCAACGCGGCCTTCTACTTCTCCATCCCACCGGCGGCGTTCCCGGTGGTGCTCAAGCAGCTGGCCCGCACCGGCATGGCCGACAACGAGAAGTGCGGCGGTTGGCGCCGGGTGGTGGTGGAGAAGCCGTTCGGCAACGACCTGCCCTCGGCCAAGGCGCTCAACGACCTGGTCGACGACGTCTTCACCCGGCAGGATGTCTTCCGCATCGACCACTACCTGGGCAAGGAGACGGTTCAGAACATCCTCGCCCTACGCTTCGCCAACAGCCTCTTCGAGCCGCTGTGGAACTCGCAGTACGTCGACTCGGTGCAGATCACCATGGCCGAGGACGTGGGTATCGGTAGCCGGGCGGGGTTCTACGACTCGGTCGGCACCGCCCGCGACGTGTTGCAGAACCACCTGCTGCAACTGCTCGCCCTGGTGGCGATGGAGGAGCCGACCAGCTTCGACGCCGACGAGATCCGGGCCGAGAAGCTCAAGGTGCTCAAGGCCATCACGTTGCCGAAGGACGTCACCCAGGGCACGGTACGCGGTCAGTACCTGCCCGGCTGGGTCGGCGGGCAGCGGGCCAGGGGCTACCTGGAGGAGGACGGCGTCCCGTCGACGTCGACCACCGAGACGTACGTGGCGGTGCGGCTGGGCATTCAGAACCGCCGGTGGGCGGAGGTGCCGTTCTACATCCGGGCCGGCAAGCGGCTGCCGCGGCGGGTCACCGAGGTCGCGGTGATGTTCAAGCAGGCGCCGCACCTGCCGTTCAATCCGGCCGACATGGAGATGCTCGGCAACAACCAGCTGGTGATCCGGGTCCAGCCGGACGAGGGCGTGGTGCTCAAGTTCGGTTCGAAGGTGCCCGGCACCACGATGGAGGTCCGCGACATCGCGATGGACTTCCAGTACGGCGAAGCGTTCACCGAGTCCAGCCCGGAGGCGTACGAGCGGCTGGTGCTGGATGTGCTGATCGGCGACCGGACGCTGTTCCCGGACGCCGCCGAGGTCGAGCAGAGCTGGGCCGTGGTGGACCCGCTGGAGCACGCCTGGGAGGGCACCAAGCCCGAGCCCTACCGCTCCGGCGAGTGGGGCCCCCGGGCCGCCGACGAGATGCTGGCCCGCGAGGGCCGGGCCTGGCGGCGGGCGTGAGCGAGCGAAGCGAGCGAACCATCAGGCTCAGCAGCGTGGCGTCTCGCGCCGCCGGTGAGCGGAGCGAGGCGGCGCGAGGCGAGCGAAGCAGGAGGCTGCGGTGATCGGACTGTGGGACACCACCGGCAACGAGGTGGTCAAGGCGCTCGCCGCGGAACGACGCAGCGCGGGCGGGGTGGCCAGCGGAATGGCGCTGACCCTGATCGTGGTGGTCGACGAGAAGCGGGTCCGCGAGGCGGAGGCGGCAGCCACCATCGCCGCCGCCGCGCATCCGTGCCGGCTGCTGGTGGTGGTTCGCTCCGACGTGGACCGCGACCGCAACCGGCTCGACGCCGAGATCGTGGTCGGCGGGCGGCTGGGCCCCTGCGAGGCCGTGGTGATGCGGATGTACGGTCGGCTGGCGCTGCACGCCGAGTCCGTGGTCATGCCGCTGCTGGTGCCGGACGTACCGGTGGTCACCTGGTGGCACGGTGAGCCGCCGGAGGAGATCGCCACCGACTTCCTCGGTGTGGTGGCCGACCGGCGCATCACCGACTCCGCGCAGGCCGCCGACCCGATCGCGGCACTGCGGCAGCGGGCCCGCGACTACTTCTCCGGCGACACCGACCTCGCCTGGACCAGGATCACCCCGTGGCGCACCCTGGTGGCCGGCGCGTTCGACACCACGGACGCCCAGCTCACCGAGGCGGCGGTGGTCGCGCCACCCACCGACCCGACCGCCGCGCTGATGCGGGGCTGGCTGCGCAGCCGGCTCGGCATCAAGCCGCGCTGGGACCGGACCCGGGAGTTCCCCCGGATGCGGGAGGTCCAGTTGCGTTGTGCCAACGGCGACGAGTTGACGCTGACCCGCGAGGACAGCGTGGCCACGTTCCGGCGTACCGGCCAGGAGGATCGGATCCTGCCGCTGGTGCGCCGGCCGCTCGGCGACGAACTGGCCGAGGAGCTGCGCCGGCTCGGCACCGACCAGGTGTACGCGGAGGCGTTGGGCGCTTTCGCCGGGCTCAACAACTTGGATCGACGGCCCAGCCAGCGGGTGCACGTCTGGAAGGACCCGGCCACCGCCCAGCGGGCCGAGGCCGGCGTCGCCGCCCACGCCACGACGAACGCCGGCTCCTGACCCTCCCACCCCTCCGGTACGCACGACACCGACCGCCCGGCGGTCGCGGAAGGACACCATGAGTGAGGCGAGTGTCGCCGTCCACGCCGACGCCGACCTGCTGGCGCAGGCGGTCGCGGCCCGACTGGTGGTGCGACTGCTCGACGCCCAGGCCGCACGCGGCCAGGCGTCGGTGGTGCTCACCGGCGGTCGGATCGCCGCGGCGGTCTACCGAGCGGTGGGCGCACTGCCCGCCCGGGACGCGGTCGACTGGTCCCGGGTCGACTTCTGGTGGGGCGACGAACGGTTCCTGCCCTCCGGAGACCCGGAGCGCAACGAGACCCAGGCCCGCGCGGCGTTGCTCGACGCGTTGCCGGTGGACCCGGCCCGGATCCACGCCATGCCGGCCTCGGACGGCGACGCCGACCCGGAGGAGGCCGCCGCCCGGTACGCGGCAGAACTCGCCCAGGCGGCCCGGCCCGGCACCGCCCTGCTGCCCCACTTCGACGTGCTGATGCTCGGCGTCGGCGAGGACGGGCACGTCGCCTCGGTCTTCCCGGAGCACCCGGTCCACTACGAGAGCCGACCCGTCAGCGCGGTGCGGGGCAGCCCGAAGCCGCCGCCGGTACGCATCACCCTCACCCTCCCGACGATCAACACCGCCGAGGAGGTGTGGCTGGTGGCCGGTGGCGGCGACAAGGCGCACGCGGTCGGCATGGCGCTGTCCGGTGCCGGCCCGGTACAGGTGCCGGCGGCCGGCGTGCAGGGCACCGGGCGTACCCTCTGGCTGCTGGACCGGGCCGCGGCGGCCGACCTGCCGGCCCGCTTCCGCAGCCTGCGCTGACGCGGCCGGCGGCGGGCCCGAAGCTACGACCGGCCGCGGCGCTGGCGTAGCGCGGCGAGAGCCTCGGCGAGGATCGCCTCCCCCTCGGCGTCGGTACGACGTTCCTTCACGTACGCCAGGTGGGTCTTGTACGGCTCGGCCCGGGTACGGCCCGGCGGATCCTGGGCGTCCTGACCGGCGGGCAGCCCGCAACGGGGGCAGTCCCAGACGGTCGGGGCCGCCACGTCGGCGACGATCCGGATGTCGGTGCGGTGCCCGTTGCGACACCAGTAGCTGACCGACCGGCACGGGACCGGCTGGTGGCGTTCGGGGGGACGTGGGGGCGCGGACCCGACGCGGGCGCCCCGGATGACGTGGCCGTTCGGCACGGCGCTGACTCCTGTCGTCGGAGGGGACCGCCGTCGGGGGGTGGACGGCGGGCGACGCGGTGCAGCGGGTGAAACGGACTGCGCGCGGCCCGTCGGGTGACGGACCGCGCGCAGATTGTACGCCTCGGGGGTCGAATCAGACGCCCGTACCCACCTCAAGCCGGAGCCAGAGACCGAGCCCGATGATGCAGGCGAACCAGACGATGCCCACCAGCACGGTGTAGCGGTCCAGGTTCTTCTCGGCCACCGACGAGCCGGCCAGGCTGGAGCTGACGCCACCGCCGAACATGCTGGACATCCCACCGCCCTTGCCTCGGTGCAGCAGGATCAGCAGGGTGAGCAGGACGCTCGTGATGACCAGCAACACGATCAACGTGTAGGCGAACCAGATCGGCATGGCGGGGGTCAGTCCTCTCGTTACGATCCTCGCCCGGGCAGTTCGGGCACGGCGGCACCGACCGGCGGACGGGCGGAGTCAAGGATAGCGAGCGATCAGCCGGAGATGTGCTCCGGGAACCGGCAGATCTTCGCGAACTCCTCGGCGTCCAGGCTGGCGCCGCCCACCAGGGCGCCGTCCACGTCCGGCTGCGCCATGATCGAGGCGACGTTCGACGACTTCACCGAGCCGCCGTAGAGGATGCGTACGCCGTCGGCGGTGGCCTGGTCCACGGTCTCGGCCAGCCGGGCCCGCAGCGCGCCACACACCTCCTGGGCGTCCTCCGGGGTGGCCGTCTTGCCGGTGCCGATCGCCCAGACCGGCTCGTACGCGACCACCACCCGGAGCACCTGCTCCGGGCTGAGCCCCTTGAGGGCAGCGTCGAGCTGGTCGGTGCAGTGCGCCACGTGGGTGCCCTGCTCCCGGACGTCCAGCCCCTCCCCCACGCAGAGGATCGGGGTGAGCCCGTGGGTCAGCGCCGCCTGCACCTTGGCGCCCACCAACGCGTCGTCCTCACGGTGGTACTGCCGCCGCTCGGAGTGCCCGACCACCACGTACGTGCAGCCGAGCTTGGCCAGCATCGCGCCGGAGACCTCCCCGGTGTACGCGCCGGAGGCGTGCGGTGACAGGTCCTGTCCGCCGTAGCCGATGAGCAGCTTGTCGCCCTCCACCACGGTCTGCACCGTGCGCAGGTCGGTGAACGGCGGCAGCACCACCGTCTCCACCTCGGTCAGCTGCTTCTCGGTGAGGCTGGCCGCCAGCTTCTGCACCAGCAGGTTCGCCTCGAGGTGGTTCAGGTTCATCTTCCAGTTGCCGGCCATCAGTGGCCGGCGGGGGGCGCTCGCCATCAGTTCTCCAGAGCCGCGATGCCGGGGAGGGTCTTGCCCTCCAGGTACTCCAGGGACGCGCCACCGCCGGTCGAGATGTGCCCGAAGGACTTCTCGTCCAGACCCAGGGCCCGCACCGCGGCGGCGGAGTCACCACCACCGACCACGCTGAACGCGTCCGAGCCGGCGATCGCCTCGGCCACCCCACGGGTGCCGTGCGCGAAGGCGGGCATCTCGAACACGCCCATCGGGCCGTTCCAGAAGATCGTCCGGGCGCCCTTCAGCGCGGCAGCGAAGCCCGCCACCGTCTTCGGGCCGACGTCCAGCCCCACCCGCTTGCTGGGGATGCCGTCGGCCGGCACGGTGTCGTGCGCGGCGTCCGGGGCGAACGCGTCGGCGGCCACCACGTCGACCGGAAGCATGATCTTGCCCTCGGAACGCTCCAGCAGGTTGCGGCAGGTCTCCACCATCTCCGCCTCCAGCAGGGAGGAGCCGACCTCGTGGCCTCGGGCCTTGAGGAAGGTGAAGCACATGCCACCACCGATGAGCAGCCGGTCGACCTTCGGCAGCAACGCCTCGATCACCGCGAGCTTGTCGGAGACCTTCGACCCGCCGAGCACCACCACGTACGGCCGCTGCGGGTCGCCGGTGAGCTGCGAGAGCACCTCCACCTCGCGCAGCACCAGCCGGCCGGCGAAGTGCGGCAGCCGGGCGGGCACGTCGTGGACGCTTGCGTGCTTGCGGTGCACCGCGCCGAAGGCGTCGTCGACGTACACGTCGCCGAGGGCGGCGAGCTGATCGGCGAAGGCGCCCCGCTCGGCGTCGTCCTTGCTGGTCTCCCCCTTGTTGAAGCGGAGATTCTCCAGCAGCGCCACCTCGCCGTCGGCGAGCGCCGCCACCGTCGCCCGGGCGGACTCGCCGACCGTGTCGGTGGCGGCGTGCACCGGCGTGCCGAGCAGCTCACCGAGCCGCCCGGCGACCGGGGCGAGGCTGAACTGCGGGTCCGGCGCACCCTTCGGCCGACCCAGGTGGGAGCAGACGACGACCTTGGCACCGGCCTCGGTCAGCGCGCCGAGGGTCGGCAGCACCGCCCGGATCCGACCGTCGTCCGTGATCGCACCGGTCTGCTTGTCGAGCGGGACGTTCAGGTCGGCGCGCACCAGCACGCGCCGACCCGAGACCCCCTCGGCGAGCAGGTCGTCGAGGTTACGGATGCTCACAGCGACGAACCAACCAGCTTCACCAGGTCGACCAGGCGGTTGGAGTAGCCCCACTCGTTGTCGTACCAGCCGACGACCTTGACCTGGTTGCCGATGACCTTGGTCAGCGGCGCGTCGAAGATGCACGACGCCGGGTCGGTGACGATGTCGGCGGAGACGATCGGGTCCTCGTTGTAGGTCAGGATGCCCCGCAGCGGGCCCTCGGCGGCGGCCTTCAGCGCGGCGTTGACCTCGTCCACCGAGGTCTCCCGACCGACGGTGACGGTGAGGTCGGTGGCGGAGCCGGTCGGGATCGGCACCCGCAGCGCGTACCCGTCGAGCTTGCCCTTGAGGTCCGGCAGCACCAGGCCGATGGCCTTCGCGGCACCGGTCGAGGTCGGCACGATGTTCAGCGCGGCGGCACGGGCCCGGCGCAGGTCCTTGTGCGGCGCGTCCTGGAGGTTCTGGTCCTGGGTGTACGCGTGGATGGTGGTCATCAGACCCTGCTGGATGCCGAACGTGTCGTGCAGGACCTTCGCCATCGGCGCCAGGCAGTTGGTGGTGCAGGAGGCGTTCGAGATGATGTTGTGCTTCGCCGGGTCGTACTGGCCGTCGTTGACGCCCATCACGACCGTGACGTCCTCGTTCTTCGCCGGAGCGGAGATGATGACCTTCTTGGCCCCGCCGTCGATGTGCGCCTTGGCCTTGGTGGCGTCGGTGAAGAAGCCGGTCGACTCGATGACCACGTCCGCGCCGACGTCGCCCCACGGCAGCGCCGCCGGGTCCTTCTCGGCGTACGCCTTGATGGACTTGCCACCGACGGTGATCTCGTCGGCGGTGGCCTTGACCTCCTGCGGGAGGCGGCCCAGGATGCTGTCGTACTTGAGCAGGTGGGCGAGCGTCGCGTTGTCGGTCAGGTCGTTGACGGCCACGACCTCGACGTCAGCGCCGGACGCCAGCACTGCCCGGAAGAAGTTACGGCCGATCCGGCCGAAGCCGTTGATGCCAACCCGGATGGTCACAGGTCCCATCTCCTCGCGTTCTGGTCCGCCGGCGTGGAGACCCTCGGCCGGCGAAGTTGTGTGCGCCGACCGTTGGAGCCGGCCGTTGACGGTTCATCCCGGCCACCCCGCCGCGGTCCGAGGGACCTGACCGCCGTCGAGGCGGTGGATACGGCGGGGAACACCGGTGCCGGCCCCCTTGCCGTACGCAGCGACCTTATCCGAGCGCGCTGAGCCACGCTGCGCCGGGTGGTCGCCCCACCGTCCTATCAGACCACGAGCATGTCGGGCGTGACGGCCGCTTCGGTATCCGGGATGCCGAGGTCGCGGGCCCGCTTGTCGGCCAGCGCCAGCAACCGGCGGATCCGCCCGGCGATGGCGTCCTTGGTCAGCGGCGGGTCGGCCAGCGCACCCAGCTCCTCCAGAGAGGCCTGCCGGTGCTCCAGGCGTAGCCGGCCGGCCGAGGTGAGGTGCTCCGGCGCGTCGTCGGCGAGGATCTCCAGCGCCCGGGTCACCCGGGCCGCGGCGGCGACCGCCGCGCGGGCCGAACGCCGCAGGTTGGCGTCGTCGAAGTTCGCCAGCCGGTTGGCCGTCGCCCGCACCTCCCGCCGGACCCGGCGCTCCTCCCAGGCCAGCACACTGGAGTGTGCGCCGATGCGGGTGAGCAGCGCGGCGATCGCGTCGCCGTCCTTGACCACCACCCGGTCGACGCCGCGTACCTCGCGGTTCTTGGCGGTGATGCCCAACCGCCGGGCCGCGCCGACAAGCGCCAGCGCCGACTCCGGCCCGGGGCAGGTGATCTCCAGGGCGCTGGACCGGCCCGGCTCGGTCAACGAGCCGTGCGCCATGAACGCGCCCCGCCAGGCGGACACCGCGCAGCAGACGCTGGCGGCGACGACGTGCGGCGGCAGCCCGCGTACCGGCCGGCCGCGCACGTCGAGCAGCCCGGTCTGCCGGGCCAGGGCCTCGCCGTCCTTGACGACCCGGACAATGAAATGGCTGCCCTTGCGCAGCCCACCGGAGGCGAGCACGTGGATCTCGCTCGGATAGCCGTAGACCTCGGCGATCTCGCGCCGCAACCGCCGGGCCACCGCGCCGGTGTCGAGCTCGGCCTCCACCACCACCCGCCCGGACACGATGTGCAGCCCACCGGCGAACCGCAGCAGCGCCGCCATCTCCGCCCGCCGGCAGCAGGGCTTGGGCACGTCGACCCGACTCAGCTCGTCCTTCACCGCAGCCGTCATCGCCATTGTGCGTCCCCTCACGGACCGGTTCCGGCGTGTCGCCGGAGATTACGTACGTGTCTAACGATCGGCGCCCAGTACAGGCACCAGGGCGGCGCCCAGAGCAGCCGGATCATGACGGGGCGTGCCGTCGTCGACCGCGACGGGAGCGAGGACCAGCCGGGCTCCCAGGGATTCTGCCGCACCGTGGACCGGTTCGGGGTCACCGACCGCCTTGGCGTCGGCGAGCACGAAGTCGACAGTCAGCTCCGGCAGGTACCAGCGCAGCGCCGCCAGGTGGTCGGCGACAGAGAGACCGAGGGTCTCCTTCTCGGCGGCGAGGTTGAGGGTGACCAGCCGCCGGGCCGGGCTGGCCAGGATAGCCGCAGCCAGCTGCGGCACCAGCAGGTGCGGCAGCACGCTGGTGTACCAGCTGCCCGGCCCGAAGATCAGCCAGTCGGCGGCGCCGATCGCGGCGACCGCCTCGACACACGCCGCCGGCGCCTGCGGGGTGAGCCGAAGCGACTCGACCCGGCCCGTGGTGACCGCGACCTGATGCTGTCCGCGTACGGTGCACACCTCGTCGGGACGTCCCGGGTCGGCCCCGCGGACCCGGGCCTCGATGTCGACCGGCTGGCGGGACATCGGCAGCACCCGGCCGACCGAGCCGAGCATCGCTCCCGCGTGCTCCAGGGCGGCCACCGGGTCGCCGAGCAGCTCCATCAGACCGCAGAGCACCAGGTTGCCCACCGCGTGCCCGGCCAGCCCGTCGCCCCTGCCGCCCGTGGTGGTGTCCGCGAAGCGGTGCTGGAACAACCCCGCGCTGCGTCGGGTGGCGGGGTGGTCGCCGGCCAACGCCACAAGCGCCTGCCGCAGGTCACCGGGGGGTAGTCCGCCCCGTTCGGCGCGCAGCCGGCCGCTGGAGCCGCCGTCGTCGCCGACGGTCACCACCGCCGTGATGTCCAGATCCAGCTCCGGGGCGCAGCGCCGCAACGCTCGCAGCGAGGCGGCCAGGCCGTGCCCGCCGCCGAACGCCACCACCCGGATCGTCATTCCCGCCCCAGGTCGCGGTGTTGGGCGTTGGCGGCCAGCCCGGCACGACGCAGCCGGGCGGCCAACTCCTCGGCGATCGCCACGCTGCGGTGCTTGCCGCCGGTGCAACCGACCGCCACGGTCAGGTACCGCTTGCCCTCCCGCTCGAAGCCGGCCGTGGTGGCGTTCACCAGGTCCGCGTACGCGTCGACGAAGGCGTTCGCGCCCTCCTGCCCCAGCACGTACGCGCTGACCGCCTCCTCACGCCCGGTGTGCTCGCGCAGTTCAGGTACCCAGTACGGGTTGGGCAGGAACCGGGCGTCCATCACGAAGTCGGCATCCGGCGGCAGGCCGTACTTGAAGCCGAAGGAGATCACCGTGAGCCGCAACCGGCGGGCGTCCTCCCCGCCGAACAGTTCCTCGACCCGGCGGCGCAACTGGTTCACGTTGAGGTGGCTGGTGTCGATGATCACGTCGGCCTGGTCGCGGGCCTCTTCCAGCAGTCCCCGCTCGACGGCGATGCCGTCGGCGAGCCGGCCGTCACCCTGCAACGGATGCGAGCGTCGCACGCTCTCGAACCGGCGGATCAGCACCTCGTCGTCGGCGTCGACGAAGACCACCCGGGGGGCGTAGCCACGCTCCTTCAGCTCCCGGATCGCCTCGGCCAGATCGGTGGAGAAGGCCCGGGAGCGCACGTCCAGCACCATCGCGGTACGCCGGGCCGCCCCACCCGCCTTCACGGCCAGCTCGGCCATGTCCAGCAGCAGCGCCTGCGGCAGATTGTCGACGACGTAGAAGCCGACGTTCTCCAGCGCCCGGGCCACGGTGCTACGTCCACCACCGGAGAGACCGGTGACCACGACCAGTGTGGTGTCCGTTTCGGCGGGCACCGCGGTCTGCTCACCGGGTACGCCCGCACGGTGACCGGTCGTGTGCGCCTCGCCCACCCGTCTGCCCCTCCAACCGTGCCGCCCCGGCCGATTGGCCGGGCATGGTCAAGCAGCGACTCTAACTCGCCGGTGTCCGGCTCCGGGGGGACGTACCGTCGCCACGCCGCAGGCCGCCGGAAGCGCGCACCCGTCGTGTCGGCTGACTGACGGCGCGCGACGCGCGACACGGCTATCCTCCGGCCATGGGCAGGCACGGGGCGCGGCTGCGCTGGGTGGTTGCCCTGGTGTCGGTCACCATCGCCGTGCTGGCCACGGTGGACCGGTACGTCGACCGCGAACGCGAATGGGCTCGCGGCGGCGACCAGGTGGCGGTGACCGTCGAGGCGGTGCTGCCGGAGCCGGACCAGGTGGCGGACGCGGTCGTCGCCTTCGGCTGGCCCGAGCCGGTGGACAACGTCGTCGGCGACCCCGACCGGCAGTCGGTGGTGTTGCGGCTGCGCTGGTCCGGGCCGCCCCGCAAGGGCCACTACCAGGTCATCCTGCTCGACGGCCGGGTGGAACCGGCGAGGGTGGTACAGCCGTACGCCGGCTGGGACGCCGACGGCGACACCGGTTCCAACTGGGCCGGGGCGTACGACGTGCTGGCCGAGCGGTACGCCTGGCTCGCCGACACCGCCACCCGCGAGGGCCCCGAGGGCACGTTCACCACCCCGCCCCACGTCGGCGCGGTGGGCACCCGCGCGACCGCCGACGGCAGCCTGATCGCCGTCTTCCAACTGCTGCCCGGTGCCCTCCCGATGACCGACCCGTCGCGCCTGGTGGTGGCGTTCTGCTACGTCGAACCCGACGGCGACGTCCGCTGGGCCAAACAGGTGCCGGTCCCGCCTGCCCCATGACGGCGTAGCACGGAACCTCGCTCGGGCTGCAACGCGCTCTAAGCTCGGGCCGATGGCCGGAGCAACGCAACTCCCGGGGCGGACCTTCCGCGAGGCGGTGGGCGACCGGACGGTCGACGCCACCCTGATCGTGCTGGCCGCCGCGGTGGGACTGATCACGGTGGTCGACCAGGTGAACGACCCCGCGCCGGTTTCCGCCTGGGTCCGGTACGCGGACTGGGTCACGGGGGCGCTCGGCTACCTCGCACTGTGGTGGCGACGCCGGTTCCCGGTCGTGCTCGGCGTCGTCCTGGCCGTGGCGAGTTCATTCTCCGAAACGGTCGCCCCGGCCGCGATCGTCGCGCTGTTCACCGTCGCGGTGCACCGCTCGATCAGGGCGACGGTCGTGGTGTGCACGATCAGTCTCGCCGCACTCGGCACGTATCAGCTGCAGTGGCCCGAGACGACGGCTCCACCGTTGACGGTGTTCATCATCATCGTGCTGGGGCACCTCGCCACCGTGGCGTGGGGACTGTCGGTGCGCAGCCGCCGGGCGTTGGTCGCATCCCTGCGGGAGCGGGCGGCAGCAGCCGAGGTCGAGGCGCTGCTGCGGGCCGAGCACGCCGCGCGGGAGGCTCGGGAGGCGCTCGCGCGGGAGATGCACGACGTCCTCGGACACCGGCTCTCGTTGCTCAGCGTCCATGCGGGCGCCCTCACCTACTCCCGCGACGCGCCGGCCGAGGACCGGGCGCGGGCGGCCGAGGTGGTCCGCGAGAACGCGCACCGCGCCCTGCAGGATCTCCGCGAGGTGATCGGGGTACTCCGGGCCCCCGTGGGCGAGCTGCCGCTGCCGGGCGTCGTGGACGTTCTGGAGCTGATCGACGAGGCTCGCCAGGCCGGAACACCGGTCGAGCTGCGGGACGAGGCCGGGGTGACGACCGATGACCGGATCCTCCCGGCGACGCCGGGTCGCACGCTCTACCGCCTCGTGCAGGAGGCCCTGACCAACGTGCGCAAGCACGCCCCGGGTACGCCGGTGGTGGTCCGGATCACCGGGCGGCCCGGCGACCACGTGACCGCCGAGGTGGTGAACGCCCGGCCGGCGGGTCCACGCTCGCGCCCCGACGGTTCCGGGGCGGGGTTGCGCGGGCTTGGTGAGCGCGCCCGGCTCGTGGGCGGGCAGCTCGACCACGGCCCGACGGAGTCGGGCGGCTGGCGGGTCCGGCTCCGGTTACCCTGGCCGTCGTGACCCACCCGATGCCTGCCGACAACGCGGTCGGCGGCCAGCCAGTCATCGACGTACTGGTGGTCGACGACGACCCGGTGGTCCGGTTCGGGCTGAAGATGATGCTGAGCGGAGCTCCCGATCTGCGGGTAGTGGCTGAGGCGAGCGACGGCGCGGAGGCGGTGGAACTGACCCGGCGTCACCGACCCGACGTGGTGTTGATGGACATCCGGATGCCGGGCACCGATGGGCTCACCGCCACGGAAACGCTGCGCGGCGAATCGTCCGCGCCGCAGGTCATCGTGTTCACCACCTTCGACGCCGATGCCCACGTGCTGCGTGCCCTACGGGCGGGCGCGGCCGGGTTCCTGCTGAAGGACACGCCGCCGGACGAACTCGTCGTCGCGATCCGGCACGCGGCACAGGGGCGTCCCGTGCTCTCGCCCGAGGTGACGCGTCGACTCATCGCGCGGGTCGCGGAGTCGGGGCAGGACGGCCGGCAGCACACCGCCCGACGCCGTCTCGACGTACTCGCCGACCGCGAGCGGACGGTCGCGGTCGAGATCGGCGCTGGGCGCACCAACGCGGAGATCGCCGCGCGGCACCACCTCGGCCTGACCACGGTCAAGACCCACGTGTCGGCGATCCTCACCAAGCTGGATCTCAACAATCGCGTGCAGGTCGCACTCCTCGTGCAGGAGGCGGGGCTCGTTCCCCCGGACTGATCGGGCAGCACCGGGCACGTTCCTACTTTGGTCTGTGGATCCGGAGCCTTGGACGGAGAACGCAGCCAGCCGGCCCGCCTAGCGTCGATGTCATGCCACCTTCACTCCGACATACCCGCGTGTCACCGGTACCCCGACGGACCGCCGCGGTGCTGGCCGCCGCCGTGCTTGCCCTGACCGGTTGCACCGGTGGGGTCAGTACGGCGGCAGCGGGCCGGCCTTCCTCCGGCCCGACCGTGCCCGCCCCGATCCCGGACCCGGTGCAGTGGGAGGAGTGCGGGCCGAGCCTCGACTGCGCCACCGTCGAGGTGCCGCTGGAGTACACCGAACCCGACGGGGAGCAGATCAGCCTCGCCGTGACCCGGCACCGGGCCACCGACCCGGACCGGCGCATCGGCAGCCTGTTCATCAATCCGGGTGGTCCGGGGGTGCCGGCTACCGAGACGGTCGCGTCCATCGACGCCGCCAACGACACCGGCCCCTACACGCCCGAGGTCGTCGCCCGGTTCGACGTTGTCGGCATGGACCCGCGCGGTGTCGGTCAGTCCGGTGCCGTGCGCTGCCTCACCGACGAGCAGCGGGCCGAGCAGGCAACCGAAAACCGCGACCCACGCATCCCGGGTGGGAAGCCGTTCGGGAAGTTGCTCATCGACGCCCGCACCTTCATCAAGGGCTGTCTGGACCAGCAGAGCCCCGAGTTCCTGGCGAGCCTGTCCACCGACAACGTGGCCCGCGACCTGGACCAGGTGCGTGCCGCGCTCGGCGAGGAGAAGATCACCTTTTACGGTGCCTCGTACGGCACGGTGGTGGGTCCGATGTACGCCACACTCTTCCCCGACCGCGTACGCCAGATGGTGATCGACGCCCCGGTCGACACCGACCTGTGGCAGAACGACCCGCTGCGACTCCTGGACGACGTCGCCCGCTCCAACGAAGAGACGCTCGACGCCTGGTTCGACACGTGCCGCGCCGAGGGCGTGCAGGTGTGCGCGTTCGGCGACGGCGACCCGCGGGCCGCCTTCGACGCCCTGATCACCAAGCTGGAGGCGAAGCCGCTGGTGGTCCCCCCGGTCGAGGGCCTCACGCCGGGTGGCACGCTCGACGGGGCAATGGCCCTGGAGGCTGCACGGGCCGCCGCGGGCAACCGGGCACTCTGGCCCGTACTCACCGCGGGCCTCCTTGCCGCGCAGCAGGGTGATGGCACGGGCCTGCACTTCGTGGTCTCATTCGTCACCGTTGCGCCGTTCGGTGGCCCGTTCGCGATCCTTCAGGAACCGCACACCGCCGTGCGATGCGTCGACTGGCCGAAGCTGGACAAACTGTCCGAGCATCATGTCGCGGCCAAGAAGATCACCGAACGCGGCGAACGGCTCGGCAGCCGGGCCGCCTACAGTGCGCTCAACTGCGCGCTGTGGCCCGTCGAGAATGAGGACCGGGTCACCCGGGAACTCACCGGCGCGGGCGCCCCGCCGATCCTGGTGGTCGGCGGCCGGTTGGACAACGTGTCCCCGCACCACTGGGCCGAGGCGATGGCGGAGCGGCTGGAGGACGCCGTCCTGCTCACCCGCGAGGGCGTCGGCCACACCTCCTACCGCACCAGCGGCCCGTGCGTCGACGCGGCCATCGACGCCGCACTGATCGACGGAGTGCTACCCGCTGAGGGCACCGTGTGCGACGCCGTGCCACCCGCCACCACCCGGCCGCTGGGGCCCTCGCCGTCCGGGTCCGCCGGCGCGGCACCGGCGGGGTAACCGCGTCATCGATCTACCCGGTACGCGAGATGCGGCATGTCGTGGCTTCCGCCAGCGCGGATACCCGCGACATGCCGCAACCCGTGTCACCCAACGTGGCTCGTAGAATCCTCGGATGGTCTCTCCCGCCGACGTGAGCGTCACCGACCTGGCCGCCTCCGACGCACCCACCGCCGAGAAGGTGACAGCGACGCTCGACGTGCTGCGGAGGGTCTTCGGGTACGACTCGTTCCGGGGCTTCCAGCGGGAGGTCATCGACCATGTGGTGGCCGGCGGCGACGCGCTGGTGCTGATGCCCACCGGCGGCGGCAAGTCGTTGTGCTACCAGATTCCGGCGCTGGTCCGCGACGGTGTCGCCGTGGTGATCTCGCCGCTGATCGCGCTGATGCAGGACCAGGTGGACGCGTTGACCGCGGTCGGGGTGCGGGCCGGTTTCCTCAACTCCACCCTCGACCCGGACACCCGCCGGCTGGTGGAGGCGGAGTTCGTGGCCGGCGAGATCGACCTGCTCTACCTCGCGCCGGAGGCGCTGGCCAGCCGGGGCACGCTGAACCTGCTGGACCGGGGGCGGATCAGCCTCTTCGCCATCGACGAGGCGCACTGCGTGTCGCAGTGGGGCCACGACTTCCGGCCCGACTACCTCAACCTGTCGATGCTGCACGAACGCTGGCCGGGCGTACCCCGCATCGCGCTGACCGCCACCGCGACAAGTGCCACCCGGGCCGAGATCGCCACCCGGCTCAGCCTCACCGACGCGCGGCACTTCGTGGCCAGCTTCGACAGGCCCAACATCCAGTACCGGATCGTGCCCAAGCGGGAGCCGCGCAAGCAACTGCTGGCCCTGCTGCGCGACGAACATCCCGGCGACGCGGGCATCGTCTACTGCCTGTCCCGCGCCTCGGTGGAGAAGACCGCCGACTTTCTGGTCGCCAACGGCATCGACGCGCTGCCCTACCACGCCGGCCTGGACGCGGCCACCCGCGCCGCCAATCAGCAGCGCTTCCTACGCGCCGACGGCGTGGTGATGGTGGCGACGATCGCCTTCGGAATGGGCATCGACAAGCCCGACGTACGGTTCGTCGCCCACCTCGACCTGCCGAAGTCGGTTGAGGGCTACTACCAGGAGACCGGTCGCGCCGGCCGCGACGGCCTGCCGTCGACCGCCTGGCTGGCGTACGGGCTTCAGGACGTGGTCCAGCAGCGAAAGATGATCGACACGTCCGAGGGTGACCTGGCGCATCGGCGCAATCTCGCCGCCCACCTCGACGCGATGCTGGCGCTCTGCGAGACGGTCCGCTGCCGCCGGGCGCAGCTGCTGGAGTACTTCGGCGAGCCGGCCACCGGCGGCTGCGGCAACTGCGACACCTGCCTGGAGCCACCCGAGTCCTGGGACGGCACGGTGGCCGCGCAGAAGCTGCTCTCCACCGTCTTTCGGCTGGACCGGGAGCGCAACCAGCGGTTCGGCGCCGGGCACTGCATCGACATCCTGCTCGGTCGTAGCACCGACAAGATCAGCCAGCATCGACACGACTCGCTTACCGTGTTCGGCATCGGCGGGGAGCTGAGCGAGGCGGAGTGGCGCGGCGTGGTCCGACAACTACTCGCCGAGGGACTGCTCGCCGTCGAGGGCGACTACGGCACCCTGACACTCACCGACGCCAGCGCCGAGGTGCTCAGCCGGCGTCGTACCGTGATGCTGCGTCGTGAGGCGGCCCGCCCGGCGAAGGCGGCCAAGCCCCGCGGCGCGGCCACCGTGGTCGCCGAGCTGCCGGCGGAGGCGGCCGGCACGTTCGAGCGGCTGCGGGCCTGGCGGGCGGCCACCGCGAAGGAGCAGGGCGTACCCGCGTACGTCATCTTCCACGACGCGACGCTGCGCCAGATCGCCGCCGACGCGCCGTCGTCGCTGGCCGAGCTGTCCCGGATCAGCGGCGTCGGCGAGAACAAGCTGGCCAAGTACGGCGAGCAGCTCCTCGGGGTGCTCGCCGACGCCACCTGAGGTGCCGCCCACCCTCATCAAGATCCGCGCACTTTCGGGGATGTTGCTGTCCCAGACGCCGTGGAGACCGCAACATCCCCGATGTTGTCAGCTTGCGGGAGGTTCGGGGGTGGGGGTGCGGAGGGCGGTGAGGATTGCTTCGGCGGTACGGCGGCCGACGCCGGGGACCTCGGTGATCTCCTCGACGGTGGCGGCCGAGAGGCGTTTCAGCGAGCCGAAGTGACGTAGCAGCGCCTTGCGGCGTACCTCGCCCAGGCCGGGGACGTTGTCCAACGCCGAGGTGGTCATCCGCTTGGAGCGGCGCTGCCGGTGGAAGGTGATGGCGAAGCGGTGGGCCTCGTCGCGTACCCGTTGCAGCAGGTAGAGCCCCTCGGAGGCGCGCGGCAGGATGACCGGGAAGTCGTCGTCGGGCAGCCAGACCTCCTCCAACCGCTTGGCCAGCCCGCAGAGCGCCACATCGTCGATACCCAGCTCGGCGAGGGCCTGCGCGGCGGCGGCGACCTGCGGCGCTCCGCCGTCGACCACCACCAGCTGCGGCGGGTACGCGAACCTGCGTGGCCGGCCGGTGGTCGGGTCCACCAACGTTCCGATCCGCGGCTCGTCGCTGCCGTCGGTCGCGCCCAGCTCAGCCGGGGGGGCGTCGGCTTCGACACCCACCTCACCGGTCTCGGCGCGGGCGTCGAGGTAGCGGGCGAAGCGGCGGCGCAGCACCTCGGACATCGCCGAGAGGTCGTCGGTGGCACCCCGGATGATGAATCGCCGGTACTCGCTCTTGCGGGGCAGCCCGTCCTCGAAGACGACCATGCTCGCCACCACGTCGGTGCCCTGGATCTGCGAGATGTCGAAACACTCGATGCGCAGCGGCGCCGTCCGCAGCCCGAGCGCCTCGGTGATCTCGTCGAGGGCCTTGCTGCGGGTGGTGAGGTCACCGGCCCGCTTGAGCTTGTGCCGGGCCAGGGCGTCCTTCGCGTTGCGTTCCACCGTCTCCATCAGGGCCCGTTTGTCGCCGCGCTGCGGCACCCGCAGCGTCACCCGGCCGCCCCGGTGGGTGGAGAGCCAGTCGGCCAACGCGTCGGCGTCGGCGGGCAGCTCGGGCACCAGCAACTCACGTGGCACATCGGCCTCGCCGTGTTCGCCGCCGTAGACCTGGGTGCAGAAGTGGTGCACCAGGTCACCGGTGGTCAGTTCCTCGGTCTTCTCCACCACCCAGCCGCGCTGGCCGCGTACCCGGCCGCCCCGCACGTGGAAGACCTGGACCGCGGCTTCGAGCGGGTCGTCCGCGAAGGCCACCACGTCGGCGTCGGTGCCGTCGCCGAGCACCACGGTCTGCTTCTCCATCGCCCGGCGCAGCGCGGCGACGTCGTCGCGCAGCCGGGCCGCCCGCTCGAACTCCAACTGCTCGCTGGCCTCGGCCATCTCGCGTTCCAGTTTGCGGACCATGGTGTCGGTGCGCCCGGCCATGAAGTCGCAGAAGTCGTCGACGATCTCGCGGTGCCGCTCGGCGGAGACGCTGCCGACACAGGGGGCCGAGCACTTGCCGATGTAACCCAGCAGGCAGGGGCGGCCGACCTGGCCGGCCCGCTTGAACACCCCGGCGGAGCAGGTGCGGGCCGGGAAGACGCGCAGCAGCAGATCGAGCGTCTCGCGGATCGCCCAGGCGTGCGAGTACGGCCCGAAGTAGCGCACCCCCTTGCGCTTTGCGCCGCGCATCACCTGGAGCCGGGGATACTCCTCGTCGAGGGTCACCGCCAGGTAGGGGTACGACTTGTCGTCGCGGTACCGGACGTTGAATCTCGGGTCGTACTGCTTGATCCAGAGGTATTCGAGCTGGAGCGCCTCGACCTCGGTGCCCACGGTGACCCAGTCGACCGACTCGGCAGTGGTGACCATCTGCTGGGTGCGCTGGTGCAGCCCCCACAGGTCGGCGAAGTAGGAGTTGAGCCGACTGCGCAGGTTCTTCGCCTTGCCTACGTAGATCACCCGGCCGGTGCCGTCGTAGAAGCGGTAGACCCCCGGCGCCTCGGGGATCGTGCCCGGCGCGGGCCGGTAGGTCGACGGATCAGCCACACTCCGAGATTAGTCGCCGCCCCCGACAGCCCGAATCATCCCTGGATGGCCGTTCTCACCCTGGCCGACGCCAGCACCCCGCCGCCCCGATCGACGCCTTCCAATATCGAGCACTGCGGCCTACCATCCAGTAACCGAATGTTCTTCATGTAATGATCCCGTCCGATGGCCCCCGTCCACAGAGGATCGCCATGACCGGTCACACCACCGCCCGCCGGCTGCTCGCCGGTGCCACGACCGCCACCGCCGTCGCCGCCCTCCTCGTCGCGGCCCCGACCACCGCCACCGCAGCCAGCACCCCGACCGAGAGCACCCTCGCGACAAACGTCGCCAACGCCTTCGCCGCCAACGACTACTGCCTCGGGGAATGCTCGGAGATCCTGCCGCCGGGCCAGAACGGCAACGCCACCCTCGTCGAAATTCTGGGCAACCAGGCTCTCGGCACCCTGCCCCGGCACTCCGCCGACCAGCTCGACAGGTACGCCGACCTCGTCTACGGCTACGCCGGGCTGCGCGAGGACCAGATCGACACCTTCTTCAACGACGCCTCCTTCGGCGTCGCACCCAGCCAGGTGGAACGCGACTACTCACCCCGCTCGGACGTCCGCATCCTGCGGGACCGGGCCACCGGCGTCCCACACATCACCGGCACCACCCGCGCCGGCACCATGTTCGGCGCCGGGTACGCCGGGGCCGAGGACCGGCTGTTCACCATGGACCTGCTGCGGCACGTCGGCCGGGGCACGCTTACCCCGTTCGCGGGAGGAGCACCGGGCAACCGGGCGCTGGAGCAGAGCGTCTGGCGGACCTCCCCGTACACCGAGGCCGACCTGTCGGCGCAGGTCGCCGCGCTGCGGCAGAAGGGTGACCGCGGTGAGCAGCTCTACACCGACGTGCAGGAGTACATCGCCGGGATCAACGCCTACATCCGGACCTGCATGGCCAACCGCAACTGCCCCGGCGAGTACGTGCTCACCGGGCACCTCGACGCGATCACCAACGCCGGTGGGCCCGAGCCGTTCGTGCTGACCGACCTGGTCGCCATCGCTGGCGTGGTCGGTGGCCTATTCGGCGGCGGGGGCGGCACCGAGATACAGTCCGCGCTGGTCCGCATCGCCGCCCGGGCCAAGTTCGGCCCGGTGGAGGGCGACCGGGTGTGGAACGGCTTCCGGGGCCAGAACGACCCGGAGACCGTGCTGACGCTGCACGACGGGCAGAGCTTCCCGTACGGCGACGCCTCCCCCGATGCGCCAAGCGTGGTGCTGCCGGACGCGGGCTCGGCCCGGGTCGAACCGATCTTCACCGACCCGACCGGCTCCGCGACCACCGCCACGACCTCGAACAGCGGCTCCGAGCTGGCCGCCGCGCTGTCCGGGCTGACCATCGACCCGGCACACCGCGGTATGTCGAACGCGGCGGTGATCTCGGCAGAGCACTCCATCAGCGGGCACCCGGTGGCGGTGTTCGGGCCGCAGACCGGCTACTTCTCCCCCCAACTGCTGATGGTCCAGGAGTTGCAGGGGCCGGGCATCAGCGCCCGAGGTGCCGCCTTCGCCGGGCTGAACCTGTACGTCCTGCTCGGCCGGGGCCAGGACTACGCCTGGAGCGCCACCTCCTCCGTGCACGACATCACCGACACGTACGCGGTGCCGCTCTGCGTACCCGGCGGTGGCACGCCGACGCTGGGCAGCAACCACTACCTGTTCCGCGGCCAGTGCCTGGCGATGGAGGAGTTGTCCCACGTCAACCGGTGGAGCCCGACCGTCGCCGACGGCACCGCAGCCGGGTCGTACAAGCTTGTCGCCTGGCGTACCAAGCTCGGCCTGGTGGCCTGGCGGGGCACCGTCGGCGGGGTGCCGCACGCCTTCACCCACCTGCGGTCCACCTACGGCCGGGAAGCCGACTCCGCGATCGGTTTCCAGATGTACAACGACCCGACCCAGATGGGCTCCGCGGCGGCCTTCCGCGCCTCGGCGAACAACGTCGAGTACGCGTTCAACTGGTTCTACGTCAACTCCACCGAGTCGGCGTACTTCAACTCCGGACTCAACCCGCTGCGGGCATCCGGCAGCAATCCGAGCCTGCCGATGAAGGCCGAACGGGCGTACGAGTGGCAGGACTTCGACCCGGAGACCGGCACCGCCCGGTACGCGCCGGCGTCGGCCCACCCGCAGTCGGTGAACCAGGACTACTACGTCAGCTGGAACAACAAGCAGGCCAAGGACTTCGGCGCCGCCGACGGCAACTTCAGCTTCGGTGCCGTACACCGCGGGGACCTGCTGGACCGGCCGGTCAAGGCGGCACTCGCGGCGGGCCGCACCTTCGACCGGGCCTCGCTCACCGAGCTGGTGCAGCGGGCCGGGCTGACCGATCTACGCGGCGCCGAAGTGCTCGGCGAGCTGATCCGGGTACTGGAGAGCCAACCGGTCACCGACACCGCCCTGGCCAGCGAGATCGCGCGGCTGAAGGCGTGGCGGCAGGCCGGCGCGCTGCGGGTGGAGACGGCCGAGGGCAGCAAGGTCTACCAGCACGCCGAGGCGATCCGGACCCTCGACGCCTGGTGGCCGCTGCTGGTGCGGGGCATGTTCCGGGAACCGCTCGGCACGGAGCTGTACCAGTCCCTGGTCAACACTCTCCAGGTCAACGAGTCACCCTCCGGCCACCAGCAGGGCGACGTGTCGAACCTGCCGTCGTCGGCGAACAGCGCCCAGACCCACAAGGGCTCGGCGTTCCAGTACGGGTGGTGGGGTTGGGTCGACAAGGATCTGCGAGCCGTCCTGGGTGACCCGGTGGCCGGCGGGCCTGGGCGTACCTTCTGCGGCGACGGCGACCTCGCCGCCTGCCGGCAGATCCTGCTGGACACGCTGCGGACGGCGGCGGCGACGCCGGCCACGCAGACCTATCCGGGTGACTCGACGTGCGCCGCCGGTGACCAGTGGTGCGCCGACGCCATCGTCCAGTCACCGCTGGGCGGCGTCAAGCACGCCACCATCGCCTGGCAGAACCGCCCCACCTACCAGCAGGTGGTCTCGTTCCCCGCCCGCCGTGGCGACGACCTGACCAACCTGGCCGCCGGCCGCCCGGTCACCGCGTCCAGCAGTCAACTGTTCAACGGTGCCGGCCGCGCCGTCGACGGTGACCTGGGCACCCGGTGGGCGAGTTCCTGGTCGGACAACCAGTGGCTGCGGGTGGACCTCGGTTCCGTACGGCAGGTCGGTCGGGTGGTCCTGGCCTGGGAGGCGGCCTACGCCCGGTCGTACCGGGTGGAGGTCTCCGCCGACGGCGCCACCTGGCGGCCGGCCTGGTCGACCACCGCCGGGAACGGCGGAACCGACGTGGTCAGCTTCGCCACGCAACAGGCCCGGTACGTGCGGATGTACGGGCTGACTCGGGGCACCTCCTACGGCTTCTCGCTGTGGGAGATGTCGGTCTACGCCCGGTGACGTCGACGGTCGCGGCCGGGACGGCACGTCCCGGCCGCGACCGTCGTTCGGCCGGCTCAGGCCAGCGCGATCTGGTCGCCGTCGACCTTGATGTTCTTGGCCGGCAGCGGCGTGGTCGCCGGGCCGGCCGTGACGGAGCCGTCCTCGATGGAGAACTTGCTGCCGTGGCAGGTGCAGTTGATGGTGCCGCCGTCGACGTTCGACACCGGGCAGCCCTGATGGGTGCAGACCGGGTCGAAACCCTTGAAGTCACCTGCGGTGGGCTGGGTGATCACCACGCCCTGGGCGGCGAAGACCGCGCCGCCGCCGACCGGGATGTCGGTCGTCCGGGCCAGTGACTGGGCGCCCTCACGATCCCCGCCGCCAGCGTCGCCGGTGTTGGTGACCTGCGGTCCAGGACTCGGTGCCGCGCCGCCGTCGTCGTCCTCACCGCCGCAGGCGGCCAACACCACCGCCGCGCCGACCGCCCCCGCGCCCGTGAGCACGGCCCGACGGCTACGCACTCCAGGCCCGGCCGGCACCTGATCGTCGCCAATGCCAGCGCTGCCCTGCGGCTCGCTCATGCCTCGCCCCTCCGTCGGTCACTCCGGTGCATGATGTGTCGCTACTCTCCCTGCACGCACCACTCTGCCCGGCGGTTCACCCGATCGGCCACCCGGGCGCGCCGTCCGACCGTCAGACACCCGCCGACCGCCGCCTGTCGGTATCCCGCCCGGCGGAGTCGGCCCGTCAGCGCGCGGCAGCTGTGGTCTTCCGACCGCCCCGGGCCCGGCTACCGTTCGCCTTCGCCGCCCTGGTGGTCGCCGCCACGGCGCCCTTCGCCGCGCCGTCGAGCCTGAGGACGGTACGCAGGAACTGCCCGGTGTGGCTCTCGGCGACCTCGGCGACCTCCTCCGGGCTGCCGGTGGCGAGCACGGTGCCGCCCCGGTGGCCACCCTCCGGGCCCATGTCGATCAACCAGTCGGCACTCTTGATCACGTCCAGGTTGTGCTCGATCGTGATCACCGTGTTGCCCTTGTCGACCAGGCCCTCCAGCACCAGCAGCAGCTTACGGATGTCCTCGAAGTGCAGGCCGGTGGTCGGCTCGTCGAGCACGTAGACCGTCCGCCCGGTGGAGCGCTTCTGCAACTCCGAGGCGAGCTTGACCCGCTGCGCCTCGCCACCGGAGAGGGTCGGCGCGGGCTGCCCCAGCCGTACGTAGCCCAGCCCCACGTCGACGAGCGTCTTGAGGTGCCGGTGGATGGCCGGGATCGCGGAGAAGAACTCGGCCGCCTCCTCGATCGGCATCTCCAGCACGTCGGAGACGGTCTTGCTCTTGTAGTGCACCTCAAGGGTCTCCCGGTTGTACCGGGCGCCCTTGCAGACCTCGCACGGCACGTACACGTCGGGCAGGAAGTTCATCTCGATCTTGATGGTGCCGTCGCCGGAGCACGCCTCGCAGCGACCGCCCTTGACGTTGAAGGAGAACCGTCCGGGGCCGTACCCCCGAACCTTGGCCTCGGTGGTCTCGGCGAACAGCTTGCGCACGTGGTCCCAGACGCCGGTGTAGGTGGCCGGGTTGGAGCGCGGGGTACGGCCGATCGGTGACTGGTCGACGCCGACGACCTTGTCGACGTGCTCCAGGCCGGAGACCCGGGTGTGCCGGCCCGGCACCAGCCGGGCGCCGTTGATCTGGTTGGCCAGCACCGCGTAGAGGATGTCGTTTACCAGCGTCGACTTGCCCGAGCCGCTGACGCCCGTGACGGCGATCAGCTGGCCGAGCGGGAAGCTCACGGTCAGGTTGCGCAGGTTGTGCTCGCGGGCCCCGTGCACCACCAGCTCCCGCCCGGGGGTCTGCGGGCGGCGTCCCCGGGGGGTCGGGATCTCCCGCCGACCCGACAGGTACGCCCCGGTCAGCGACTCGGGATTCTCCAGCAGCGCCGGCACCGAGCCGCTGTGCACGATCCGACCGCCGTGCTCCCCCGCGCCGGGACCGATGTCGACGATCCAGTCGGCGGTGCGGATGGTGTCCTCGTCGTGCTCGACCACGATCAGCGTGTTGCCCAGGCCGCGCAGCCGCACCAGCGTCTCGATCAGCCGGTGGTTGTCCCGCTGGTGCAGGCCGATCGACGGCTCGTCGAGCACGTAGAGCACCCCGACCAGGCCCGACCCGATCTGGGTGGCCAACCGGATGCGCTGCGCCTCACCGCCGGAGAGGGTGCCGGCCGGGCGGTCCAGGGAGAGGTAGTCCAGCCCGACGTCGAGCAGGAAGCGCAGCCGGGCGTTGATCTCCTTGAGCACCCGCTCGGCGATCAGCTTCTGCCGGTCGGTCAGCTCGATGCCGGCCAGCAGGTCGGCGCACTCACCTACCGACAAGTTGCACACCTCGGCGATGCTGCGCCCGGCCAGGGTGACCGCGAGCACCTCGGGCTTGAGCCGGGCACCGCCGCAGGCCGCGCAGGGCACGTCGCGCATGTAGCCCTCGTACTTCTCCCGCGACCACTCGCTCTCGGTGTCGGAGTGCCGGCGCTCGATCCACTGCACCACACCCTCGAAGCCGGTGTAGTACGACCGCTCCCTGCCGTACTTGTTGCGGTAGCGCACGTGCACCTGGTCGTCGGAGCCGTGCAGGATCGTCTTCTGCGCCCGCGACGGCAACGCCCGCCACGGGGTGTCGACGTCGAAGTGCTCGGCCTCGCCGAGCGCCTCCAGCAGGCGCAGGAAGTATTCCAGGTTGTGCCCGGTCGCCCAGGGCTGGATCGCGCCCTCGCGCAGGCTGCGTTCCGGGTCGGGGACGACCAGTTCCGGGTCGACCTCCTTCTTGGTGCCGAGGCCGGTGCACTCCGGGCAGGCGCCGTAGGGCGCGTTGAAGGAGAAGACCCGGGGTTCCAGGTCCTCGATGGCGAGCGGGTGGTCGTTGGGGCAGGCCAGATGCTCGGAGTAGCGCCGCTCCCGGTCGGGGTCGTCCTCGGCCAGGTCGACGAAGTCGAGCAGGACCAGACCACCGGAGAGGCCCAGGGCCGCCTCGACCGAGTCGGTCAGCCGCTGCTTGGCGCTGGGCTTGACGCTGAGCCGGTCGATCACCACCTCGATGGTGTGCTTCTCCTGCTTCTTCAGCTTCGGCGGGTCGGTGAGCTGGTGCACCACACCGTCGACCCGGGCCCGCGCGTACCCCTTGGCCTGGAGTTCGGCGAACAGGTCGACGTACTCGCCCTTGCGTCCCCGCACCACCGGGGCGAGCACCATGAACCGGGTGCCCTCGACCATGGCGAGAACCCGGTCGACGATCTGCTGCGGGCTCTGCTTGGAGATCCGCTCGCCGCAGACCGGGCAGTGTGGTTCGCCGACGCGGGCGAACAGCAACCGCAGGTAGTCGTAGACCTCGGTGATCGTGCCGACGGTGGAGCGGGGGTTGCGGGACGTGGACTTCTGGTCGATCGACACCGCCGGGCTCAAGCCCTCGATGAAGTCGACGTCCGGCTTGTCCATCTGGCCGAGGAACTGCCGGGCGTACGACGACAGCGACTCGACGTAGCGTCGCTGCCCCTCGGCGAAGATCGTGTCGAAGGCCAGGCTCGACTTGCCCGACCCGGACAGCCCGGTGAACACGATCAGGGCGTCCCGGGGCAGGTCGAGGCTGACGTCACGCAGGTTGTGCTCGCGCGCGCCACGAATGATCAAACGGTCGGCCACGGTCCGTGTACTCCCGGGTGAGAATGAAGAGGAAGATCTGTCCGCTTTTGAGGTGACCCCAGCGGTTGTGTCAGCGCGGAGAGTGCGCCCCGGCAACTGTAGACCCGACCCCCGACAACTTCCCCCACCCACACATCCCACCCCTCCCCCACCCACCCGCTCCCCGCCCAGCTGCGCGCGACCATGCAGTTGTGGCACGGAACAAAGCAGTCAAATCGCCCGTAGCGACGACCACAACTGCATGATCGCGGGACACACGGGTGGGGTGGGAAGTGGTTAGCGGGGGTGGGGGGTGCGGCGGGTGGCGCGGGACACACGGGTGGGGCGCGTGGAGCGGCGACGGGTCTCGTGGGCGACCTCCCGTTGCAGCCGGCGCCAGCTGTCGTAGCGGCGGGCGGTCAGCGCGCCGGCATCCAGCGCCGCCCGCACCGCGCAGCCGGGTTCGGCCTCGTGCCGGCAGTCGCCGTACCGGCAGCTGGCGGCCAAGTCGGCGATGTCGGCGAAGGCGCGGTCGAGCCCGGTCGCGCCGTCGAGCAGGCCGACGGCCCGGACCCCGGGCGTGTCCACCACGGCGCCCCCACCCGGCAGCGGCACCAGCGCCCGCCAGGTGGTGGTGTGCCGACCCTTACCGTCGACCCGGCGGATCGCCTGGGTGGGCATCACCACCGCCGAGACGAGCGCGTTGACCAGGCTGGACTTGCCAGCGCCGGAGGGCCCGAGCAGCCCGAGGGTTCGGCCGGGGCCGACCTCGGCGCGCAGCGCCTCCAGTCCGGTGCCGTGCTCGGCGCTGACCGGCAGCACCGGCACCCCCGGAGCCAGGGCCGCCAGTTGACGGGCTACCGCCGCCGGATCGGCCGCCAGGTCGGTCTTGGTCAGCACCACCAGCGGCCGGGCACCGGACTCGTGGACCAGGGAGAGCAGCCGCTCGATCCGGGCGGCGTCCGGTGCCGGGTGCACCGGCTCCACCACGGCGGCCACGTCGAGGTTGGCGGCCAGCAGTTGACCGCTGGCGTCCTTACCGGCGGTGCGCCGGATCAACGCGGTACGCCGGGGCAGTACCACCTCCACCGTCACCCGCCCGTCGGGCCAGGCGCACAGCAGCACCCAGTCGCCGACGCCGGGCAGCCGGGTCGCGTCGCGCACGGCGGCGGCCAGCAGCGCCCCGCCGGTCGAGGCGCGCACCGGCCCGGCCTCGGTGAGTACGGTGCAGACGCCCCGGTCGACCCGGGCCACCCGGCCGGGACGCTGATCGGTACGGATACGTCGCAGGTGGGCCGCCCGGTCGGTGTCCCAGCCCAGGGCGGTCAGCGAGATGGTCATGGCTCCTCGTTCAGTGTCGGTGCGGGTGATACACGGGTGCGGTGACCGGCATGACCACCACCTCCTCCGCTCCGGCGCCACGCACGAACCTGGTCGACCTCCCTCGGTGGTGACCGGGCCGCGAGGCAGCAGACGAGCGTCGCGTGACCCGGTCGAAGGGGTCGCTGGCACAGACGGTAGGTCGGGCCACGCCACGCCGGAAGTGAATTCCCCGGCGACGCGGGTGGGCGCGGGCCACTAGGGTCAGCACCGTGACGATGGATCCGCTGCTGCTGACCGGCGACGTGGACGAGGCCACGGCGCGCCTGCTGCGCACGGCGGCCACCTTCGACGCCGCCGACCTCGCCGCACCGTCCCTGCTGCCCGGGTGGAGCCGAGGACACGTGCTGGCCCACCTCTGCCGCAATGCCGACGGCTTCGTCAACCTGCTCACCTCGGCCCGCACCGGCGAACCGATCCCGATGTACGCCAGCGCCGCCGCCCGGACCGCCGACATCGAGGCGGGGGCCACGCGTACCCCGGAGGAGCAGCTGGACGACCTGCGGCGCAGCGCGGACCGGTTCGCCGAGGCCGTGGCCGCGATGCCGGTGCCGGCATGGGGTGCCACCGTCGAGACCCGGCACGGCTCGCAGCCGGCGGCCCTGCTCGTCTGGGGTCGACTGCGGGAGCTGGAGATCCACCATGTCGACCTGGCGGCCGGCTACCGGCCCACGGACTGGTCACCGGACTTCGGTCACCGGCTGTTGCACGAGGTGACAAGCGGCTTCGCCGACCGGGACGACGTACCGGCGATGGTGCTTCGCTTCGACGGCAGCAGCCACGAACTGGTGCTCGGCGACCGGGCAGCGGCACCGGTCGTCACCGGTTCGGCGGCCGAACTCGCCGCATGGTTGACCGGCCGCGACCCCGGCGCCACGCTGACCGTCACCCCCGACGGGCAGCTGCCCCACCCGCCCGAATGGATCTAGGGAGCCATGACCTACAGCGGAGAAGTCACCCCCGGCGGCCCGCCGGCGGTACGCGAACTCGACCGGCTGACCATCACCAAGGTGTCGGTCGGCCCGATGGACAACAACGCGTACCTGCTGCGCTGCGGCGACACCGGTGAGCAGGTGCTGATCGACGCCGCCAACGAGGCGCCCCGCCTGCTGGAGTTGATCGGCGACGCGGGGCTCACCGCGGTGGTGACCACCCATCAGCACATGGACCACTGGGTGGGTCTGGAAGAGGTGGTGGCCAAGACCGGTGCCCGTGCGCTGGTGCACGCCGACGACGCCGACGGGCTGCCGATCGAGGCGCAGACCCTCGCCGAGGGCGACGTCGTACCGGTCGGCGACTGCGCCCTGGAGGTCATCCACCTGCGGGGGCACACCCCGGGTTCGGTGGCGCTGCTCTACCGCGACCCCGGTGGCGTGCCGCACCTCTTCACCGGCGACAGTCTCTTCCCCGGCGGGGTGGGAAATACCGACCGGGATCCGCAGCGGTTCGCCGCGCTGATCGACGATGTCGAGCACAAGCTGTTCGACCGGCTGCCCGACGAGACCTGGTTCTACCCCGGGCACGGTCGGGACTCGACGCTCGGCGCGGAACGCCCCCACCTGGCCGAGTGGCGCGCCCGAGGCTGGTGACAGCCGCGCTGCTCAGGGAGCGATGCGCAGCCGTCGGATCTGGTCGTCGTCGTAGTCCTCGAAGCGGTACCGCAGGCCGGCGAAGGGGCCCCACGCAGGTGCGGCTGGACGCTGCTGATCCTGCCCGACGGGTGCGACAGCCACCCCCGGTTTCGACCAGAGCCGAGGCTGCCGAGGAGTTCCCGGACCGGTCGGTTCAGCGGGTGGCCGCGCGCAACCGCCGGCGGGTGCCGAGCAGCACCAGGGCCGCCAGCAGCAGTCCGCCCAGCATGGTCACCAGTAGCGGACTCGCTCCGGCGGGCAGGAGCCCGGCCAGTGTCCGCGACGCCGTGCCCACCACCAGGTAGAGACCGGCCCATCCGGCCGCGCCGAGCGCCGCGAACCCGAGAAACCGTCGGTACGACATGTGCAGCCCGCCCGCGGCCAGGGGCAGCAGGGCGTTGAACACCGGCAGGAAGGGCGCGATCAGCACCAGCCGACCGCCGTCGCGGCGCAGGATGGTCTCCGCTGCCGCCCACCGCGCCTCGCCGACCCAACCGCCGAAGCGGCTGCGCCGCAGCCGGTCGCCCCACCGCCGGCCGACGAGGAAGCTCAACGACCAACCGGTGAGACAGCCGGTGACCACGGCGACGAAGGTCGCCAACCCGGTGGCGGGGCTGCCGACCGCCACCGCGGCGAGCACCGCCACGTCACCGGGCACGAGGACGCCGAACAGCGGCACCGCGTCGAAGAGCATGACCACCCCGAGCACCGCCATCAGCACCACCACGGGAAGCTCTCCGACCTGGGCCAACTGGTCCGCCATGCCTCGTACGCTAAGACCTGCTCGCCACCGTGGACATCGGGTTTCCTCCCCATCCTCCGGGTGGCGCCCCTGAGGGTGATCCCTGATCGCGCCCGCCGCGTCGGAGCCATCCGCCGCAACGCCTGAGGCGCTTCGCCCGGCAAATCCGCTATTCACCGGTTACTGTCGGGAAGGTATTGGGCGATCACCGGCGCGCAAGCCAGCGGTCGCCCGCATGGAACAGGGAGAGAGTACGCATGGCAACCGGCACCGTGAAGTGGTTCAACTCCGAAAAGGGCTTCGGCTTCATCGAGCAGGACGGCGGAGGGCCCGACGTCTTCGTCCACTACTCGGCCATCCAGTCCGGCGGTTACCGCGAACTGACCGAGGGCCAGAAGGTCGAGTTCGACGTGACCCAGGGGCAGAAGGGCCCGCAGGCGGACAACGTCCGTCCGCTCTGACTCGTACGGTCCGGCGGGGCTGATCGCACGGCGGCGGGTGGCGGCCGGTACTGGCCGCCACCCGTCGGAGCGTCGGCTCAGGCCGCCAGTCGGCGGCTCAACTCGCTGACGACCTGTTGCGCCACGGTGGGCGGGATCGCCGCCGCTATCTCCTGCGGAGTGAGACCCGCCAGCACTCCGGTGACGATCGCCTGCTCGTCGGTGAAGTCCCGGTTCATCAGCGAGTCCACCGTGTTCTGTAGTGCGGTGAGTTGCGCGCCGATGGTGCGCAGTGTCGGGTGGGAGACCCGGAAGTCGGGATCTTTGTGATCCTCGCCCATCGCCATCCGGGTGTAGGTCTGCCCGACCGGGTTGCGTCCGTCCAGGACGGTGAGGTTGCGGTGGACGGTCTTGAGCCAGTTGTGTTCCTCGGGTGTCATGTCGTTCTCCCCCTCCTCGGAGTTCAGCAGTCCGATGGCGGTCAGGTAGCGGCGGAACAGCGGCCGCTGGTCGCGGTTCGCCTTGATCGAGTCCCGGAAGAAACTGAAGTGGCTGTGCCACAGGTGGGACCGGTCGCCGGTGCTGCGGCGACCGAGCCGGTCCCAGCGCCGGACCACCTTGCCGTCGGGCGAGTAGATGATCTCGCGGATGTCGCGGGTGTCCGGGGCGTTGGCGACGCACTGCGCCACGCACCAGGCCGAGAACGTGAACAGGTTGTGGGTACGGCCGTTGGAACTGAGCTGGAACGTTCCGACGTCCAGGGCGGCCGCGTCGAGGGTCAGGCCGTTGCGGTCGCGGGGCGACTCGACCACCGAGTAGTCGTTGGTGACGACCCGGTCCGACCCGCAGTGGTAGCCCCCTCGGTGGTTGGCGTCGCCGACGATGCCGACCTCGTTGGGTTCGAGGTCGGCGTCGCGGCTGCGGTTGGGGTCACGGTTGAGATGCTCAAGCAGCAGACTACGAACGGCGAGCAGATTTGCCGGGGCCCGCGTCATGGCTCCCCCCTTCGCATACTCGTTGGGACCAGGCGCGACGGTGACACCGCGTACGCGGTGGAGGGGCTCACCGGCGGGCCCGGCCAATCGGGTGCACGGCGCCGGGCGTATCACCACGATAGCTCGGGTTGCTAGAGAATGCCCAGCTCAGAGGCGCTTTGATTCAGCTTGGAGAAGGCTGAGAGGCAGAGTGGACGACCGGTAGGACCACTGCGGACGGATGATCCGGGTCGTGCAGGATCTCCCGGAATCCACCACGGAGTGTGACAGCTGCGCCGAGCGGTTCGCCGGTGCCGGGGTTACGCGCGTAGCGGGGGTGGGCCCCACCGGAGACCTGCAGCCGCAGTCGGTGCCCCGGGGCGAAGCGGTGGGCGGTGGGCCACATCTCGACCGGCACCACGACGGCGCCGGTGTCGTCGGCGGGGAACCGCTGCGGGTCGAGGCGGACCAGACCGTCGCAGATGTTCCACGAACGTCCCCGACCATCCACGTCGCACAGTCGCACGAAGACGTCCAGGTGGGTCAGCTCGCTGCGCAGGTGGATCTCGGCGCGCACCGGCCCGACCACCTCGATCCCGGCGGCCAACGGCTCGCTGGTCCAGGTCAACACGTCGGGCCGGGCCTCGACCGGGCGGTTGTCGAACGGTCCGGCCCGCTGGGCCACCAGCAGTGGACCACCCAGCGACGGTGTCGGGTCGGCCGGGTCGTACCAGAACCCGTCCGGCGGTGACGGCACCGGGTCCGACGGGCTCAGGGTCGCCCCCGGATGCAGGTGCCACCGCACGACGTCGGCGGGTGGCGGCCAGTCGGGCAGGTCACGCCAGCCCCCGCCGGCACCACCGACGTGCACCCGCACCGGAGCGTCGGGCGGATCGGCGACCTCGCCGGCCCGATCGTCGGACAGGTGGGTGCCGAGCCAGCTCAGCCCCTCACGCAGGGCGGCGATGAACAGCCCGGGGCTGCCGTGCGTCCACGGCCCGACCACCAGGCGTGGACGGGCACCGGTGGCCCGCAACGCCGTGTAGTCGCGCAGTTGGGCCGGCAGGAAGATGTCGTGCCAGCCGCTGACCATCGCCACCGGGGAGCCGACCAGGTGCAGCCGATCGTCGAAAACCCGACTGCGCCAGTAGTCGGCCTGTGGGGTGTGATGCCGCAGCCACTCCTGGAAGAACGGCACGGTCACCCCGGTGGCGACCCGGTCCGCCTCGATCAACGGAAGGTGGGACAGGGCGGCGGTCAGCTTCGGCTGGCCGCGCTTGAGTTCCCACTGGCGGGCCAGCCACGGCACGGTCTGCGCCTGGAGCAGCTCGGCCCAGGTCAGCACCGTGTCCAGGGCGAACGACTCGCCCGCGTACGTGGAGTCACGGGTGGTGGAGGCGGTCGCGACCGCGACCATCGCGCGCAGCTGCGGGCCCGCGTCCGCCGCGAGCGCCCACTGCACGAATCCCTGATAGCTGGCGCCGAACATGCCGAACGCGCCGATCCACCACGGCTGCCGACGCAGCCAGTCGAGCGTGTCCAGGCCGTCGTCGCGCTCGTGCACGAACGGCTCGAACTCGCCGCCGGAGCCGCCCGTGCCCCGGCAGGACTGGATGACCACGTGGAATCCCTGCTCGGCGGCGAGTCGGCAGAGCAGCCGCATCGGTCCGGCCCGACCGTACGGGGTGCGGATCAGCACGGTGGGCGCGGCGGGCAGGTCGGGAGCGTAGTGGTCGGTGCGCAGAATCACTCCGTCGCGTACCCGCAGCGCGATGTCCCGGGTGACGGTGACCCGTCGGGTCCGCGCCGGTGGCAGTCGCAGGGCGGCAGCGGCGAGTCCGGCCGCCAGACGATCAAGCACGACTCACTCCGACCGGCGGCGGTGCGGCTCGGTCCGGGCGGCACGGACCTCGTCCCGGTGCTCCCGCAGCGAGGCTCCCATCGCCGTCATGAACCGGTACACCACCTCCAGTTCGTCGTCACGGAAGCCGGCCATCACCCGGTCGGTGCGCTCGCCCAGCGGCCGGAAGAAGCCCATCGCCAGCTCGGCGCCGCGTTCGGCGTAGCGCAGCAGGACCTTGCGTCGGTCCGTGGTGTCCCGGTCCCGGCGCAGATGCCCGACCCGTTCCAGCCGGTCGATCAGCGCGGTGACCGAGCCGGAGGAGAGCCCTAGGTGCTCGCCGAGCCGGCCCGGCGTGATCGGGTCGCCGACCAGCTCGGCGTCCATCACGGCGATCAGCGCCTGCAGGTCGGTGGCGTTGAGGCCGTGCTGGCCGGCGAAGGCGTGCCCGACGTGCTGCGCGTCCACGCCGTAGCGCCGCAGCTCGGCCGTGATCTCGGCGATCAACACGTCCCGGCGCGTGTCGCGCCTGCGGTACATACCGTGAGCTGCCACGTCCCGCCGCTTCCTCCCGACGTCCCGGGTTCGCAGCATAACCGAGAGAGACCCTCGTCTCGTTTACCGAGATTCTCTACCACTGAGCTGTTGCAGCATCTCTCTTGATAGGCGAAAATCTCGGCTGTCTAGATACTTTTGCCTGGGGGTCCTGATGTCCGTGTTCACCCGCGTGGCGGGCGGTCGCCTGAACGCCTGGTTCACCATCCTCGCGGCGCTCGCCGTGGGCGCGGCCGTCTTCTGGTTGCCGACCCCCGACAACCCGGCACCCGTCTCCGCCACCGGCCTGTCCGACCGCTGGCAATCCACCCAGGTCGAGCGGTTGCAGGACGAACTACCCGCCAGCGACGTCCAGCCGGCCATCGTCGTGGTCACCCGTGACGACCGCGCGCCGTTGACCGACGCCGACCGCACCGCCGTCACCACCGGCACCGGCGCCCTGAGCGGGTTCACCGTCGGCGGTCAGGTCGCGCCGCCGCAACTGTCCCCCGACGGCACCGTCGCCCTGGTCGCCGTGCCGTTGAGCACCGAGGGTGGTCAGGAAGCGGTGGCCGCCACCGTCGCCGAGGTCCGCGAGGCGCTGACGGCGCTGCCGGCCGAACTGACCGTCGAGGTGACCGGCCCGCCGGCCTTCACCGCCGACCTCACCAAGGTCTTCGAGGGCGCCGACACCACCCTGCTCGCCGTCACCGCCGCCGTGGTCGCGCTGCTGCTGCTCGTCACCTACCGCAGCCCGCTGCTGTGGATGGTGCCCCTGGCCGTCGTGGCCGCAACCGAACAGGTCGCCCTGCGGGCCCTCGACACGGTGATCCCCGCCGTCGGCATCAATTTCGCCGGCGGTGCCGTCTCCGGCATCGCCAGCGTCCTCGTTTTCGGCGCCGCCACCAACTACGCCCTGCTGTTGATCGCCCGCTATCGGGAGGAACTGCGCCGCGAGGCGGACCGCTTCGCCGCCATGCGCGCCGCGTTGCGCCGCACCGCCGAACCGATCCTCGCCAGCGGCGGCACCGTCATGCTCGGGGTGCTCACCCTGCTGCTCAGCGAGCGGGAACTCAACCGGGCCCTCGCCGTCGCCTGCGCCACCGGCATCCTCCTGGCCATGGCGTCGGCGCTGCTCGTGCTGCCGGCCGCGCTGGTGCTGCTCGGGCGGCGCCTGTTCTGGCCGTTCGTACCGCACGTCGGCAGCGAAGGTCGGGAGGGCCGGGTCTGGGGCCGGCTCGGCGCCGCCGTGATCCGCCGACCGGTGCCCGTCGCGGTCCTGGCCACGCTGCTGCTGGCCGCGCTTGCCCTGGGCGGCCTCGGCCTGCGGACCGGGCTGTCGGAGACCGAGCAGTTCCGGGTACAGCCCGAAGCGGTCGCCGGAGCAGAGACCCTCGCCCGCGCCTTCCCCGCCGGCACCACCCAGCCGGTCGCGGTGATGACCCGACCCGACACCGTACCGGCGGTCACCGCGGCCGCCGCCGAGGTGCCCGGGGTCGCCTCCGCCCGTCCCGGCACCGCCGGCCCCACCGTCGCCCAGGTCGACGTGGTCCTCGAGGCCGAGCCCGGCACCACCGCCTCCGACCGGACGCTGGAGGCCCTGCGGGACGCGGTCGCCGCCGTACCCGACTCCGCGCCGCCCGCCCCGGCCGGCGGCGACACCCCGGCCGGCGCCATCGTCGGCGGCACCGTGGCCGGCACGTACGACGCGTCGGCGGCCGACGCGGAGGACCTACGCGTCATCCTGCCGCTGATCCTGCTCCTGGTCGGTGCCGTGCTGGTCCTGCTGCTACGCGGCCTGCTCGCCCCGGTGCTGCTCGTGGTCACCGTCGTCGCGTCCTACTTCGCCAGCCTCGGCGGCGCCTGGCTGCTCTTCGACCACGTGCTCGGTTTCCCCGCCCTGGACACCACCGTGCCGCTGCTGGCGTTCGTCTTCCTGGTGGCGCTCGGCGTGGACTACAACATCTTCCTGGTCACCCGCGCCCGCGAGGACGCCCGCACCGCCGGCACCCGCGAGGGCATGCTCTCCGCGCTGCGAGTGACCGGCGGCGTGATCACCAGCGCCGGGATCCTGCTGGCCGCCGTCTTCGCCGTCCTCGGCGTGCTACCGCTGATCACCCTGACCCAGATCGGGATCATCGTCTGCCTCGGCGTGCTGCTGGACACCCTGCTGGTCCGCACGGTGGTCGTCCCGGCCCTGGCGTTCCTGCTCGGGGAACGCTTCTGGTGGCCCGGCCGGGTCACCGACGGTCAGAACCCGAGGCAGACGCACTCCGACATCAGCGCCCGGACGTTGCGCACGTAGCTCGGGTTCGGGATGGTCAGCGGCTCCCCCTCCCGGGCCACCGCCCCGTGCCCGTAGTTGTAGGCCGCGATGATCGCGTTCAACAGGCACGAGTTCAGCTCCGAGGTGCACAGGTCGGCGTCGAGCCGGTAGTCGGCGTCGAAGTACATGTCGCCGATGTACTTGGTCAGCCAGGCCAGGTAGGTGCTACCGAGGTAGGCGTTGTCCCGGTAGTCCCAGACGTCGTAGCTCTGCCCGAAACGCTGGTTCATCCAGGACGCGGTCTCCGGCCTCACCCGACGGCGGACCGACCGCCCGTCACCGCACGGTCCCGGGTGGCCCAGGCGACCATGAACACCGCCGTCCAGGCGGCACCGAGCAGCACCGCGCCGACCGTGCCGCTGGCCGTACTCAACCCCAGATACAGCCGGGCGCCGCCGATGGTGACCACACCGGCCGCCGCCACGGTCCACGCGGCCACCGCCACCGGCCACCGGGCACCTCGCGACAACAGCCACGCCAGGGTGCACAGGCTCGCCGTCACCACGACGTTCTGGGTTGAGAACAGCACCACCCGACCACCGGCGGCCAGGTCCGCCACGGCCGCCAGCACCACCAGCGGCACGAATGCGCCGACCGTGCCGACCACACTGAGCAGGTCCGCCCGCCAGGGTCGTTGCCGCCACGCCTGGATCAGGGCGACCACCGCCACCATCACGATCAGCGACGAGCCACGCAGCAGCGACACCGCCGCCTGGGTGGCCTCCACCGCATCGGGCGTACGCCGCGCCGCGAACCAGCTCGCGATCGCCCCGTCGACCAGAGCCAACCCGCTGTGCCGGACCACCACCCGCAGGACCCACGCGATCACCAACGCCACCACGAAGAGCAGCACCACCCCGACGGCCAGGTTCGCCAGCAACGCCCATGCCGGCCCGAGGCGCAGGCTCAGCAGGAAGAACAGCAGCCCGTAGCGGGCCGACAGCCACCGCAGCGGCGGCAGCCGGGCCGCCCGGGTCAGCAACGCCCGGGCCGGATCGGGGTTTCGGCCCAGCCAGCGACCGGCCAGCACCACCGCGACCAACGCGGCCACCAGCACCAGCACCGCTCCGGTGGCCCGGCCCAGCAGCCGGGAGACCGTCTCGTACGACTCCCCGGCCAGATGCCCGACGAGCACCGAGGCACCCACCCAGGTGCTCACCCCGGCAAGGTTCCACGGCGCGAACCGGCGGTACGGCATACCGGCCGCACCGGCCAGTCGAGGCACCAGCGTGCGGGCGAACGCCACCCAGCGGGCGGTCAGCACACCTCGCCCACCCATCCGGTCGAGCATCGCGTCGGCGCGGGCCCACCGCTCCGGCCCCACCCGGGCACCCCACCTGCTGGCCCGCAGCCGGGGCCCGTAGCGCCGACCGGCGCGGAACGCCAACGCGTCGCCCAGCGCGGCGGCGGCGATCATCACCAGCAACGCCGGTACGAACCGCAGCGTGCCGGTGTACGTGAGGAAGCCCACCAGCAGCAGAGTCGCCTCACCGGGCGCGACCAGCCCGATGATCAGTGCCGTCTCGGCGGCCACGACCAGCGCCGCCACCACGTAGATCAGCCACGGCGGCAGGCTCTGCACCGAACTGAGCAGATCGTGCACGGCGCCCCCGGATCACCTCGGCAGAACTGCCCTGCAAGTGTGACAGTGCCCTCTGTCACCGCGCGGCCCCGCCCTCCGGTGACCCCGACGCCACGCGGCTCCCGCGCAGGCGGGAGGATGGAGCTCATGCAGCTTCGCACCGACCTCCGCAACGTCGCCATCATCGCTCACGTCGACCACGGCAAGACCACCCTGGTCGACGCCATGTTGCGGCAGTCCGGCGCCTACGGCGCCCGGGGCGAGGTGACCGAGCGGGTGATGGACTCGATGGACCTCGAACGCGAAAAGGGCATCACCATCCTGGCCAAGAACACCGGCGTGCGCTACCTGCCGGCGGACGGCTCCGACCCGGTCACCATCAACATCATCGACACTCCCGGTCACGCCGACTTCGGCGGCGAGGTGGAGCGCGGCCTGACCATGGTCGACGGTGTGGTGCTGCTGGTGGACGCCAGCGAAGGGCCGCTGCCGCAGACCCGCTTCGTGCTCCGCAAGGCCCTCAAGGCCCGTATGCCGATCATCCTGGTGATCAACAAGGTGGACCGCCCGGACGCCCGGATCAAGGAGGTCGTCGACGACACCTACGAACTCTTCCTCGACCTCGACGCCGACGAGGAGCAGATCGACTTCCCGATCGTCTACGCCTGCGCCCGCGACGGCATCGCCTCCCTCACCCAGCCCGCCGACGGTTCGGTGCCGGACGACAGCCACAGCCTGGAGCCGCTGTTCCGCACCCTGCTCGACACCATCCCACCGCCCGCGTACGACGAGAGCGCCCCGCTGCAGGCGCACGTCACCAACCTGGACGCCTCCCCGTTCCTCGGCCGCCTCGCGCTGTGCCGGGTGCGGCAGGGCACCATCGCCAAGGGCCAGTCGGTGGCCTGGTGCCGCACCGACGGCAGCACCCAGCGGGTCCGCATCTCCGAGCTGCTGATGACCGAGGGCCTGGAGCGCAAGCCCGCCGACAGCGCCGGCCCGGGCGACATCATCGCGGTCGCCGGCATCCCCGAGATCATGATCGGTGAGACCCTCGCCGACGCCGAGAACCCGGTCCCGCTGCCGCTGATCACCGTCGACGAGCCGGCGATCTCCATGACCATCGGCACCAACAACTCGCCACTGGTCGGCCGGGTCAAGGGCGCCAAGGTGACCGCCCGGATGGTCAAGGACCGCCTGGACAAGGAACTCGTCGGCAACGTGTCGCTGCGGGTGCTGCCCACCGAGCGACCAGACGCCTGGGAGGTGCAGGGCCGGGGCGAGCTGGCCCTGGCCATCCTGGTGGAGCAGATGCGCCGCGAGTCCTACGAGCTGACCGTGGGCAAGCCCCAGGTGGTCACCCGGGAGATCGACGGGCGCACCTGCGAACCCGTGGAACGGCTCACCATCGACGCGCCCGACGAGTACCTCGGCGCGATCACCCAGCTGCTGGCCACCCGCAAGGGCCGGATGGAGCAGCTGGTCAACCACGGCACCGGCTGGATCCGGATGGAGTGGCTGGTACCGGCCCGCGGTCTGATCGGCTTCCGTACCGAGTTCCTCACCGAGACCCGGGGCACCGGCATCCTGCACCACGTCTTCGAGTCGTACGAGCCGTGGTTCGGCGAGCTGCGGACCCGCAACAACGGCTCACTGGTCGCCGACCGCTCCGGCGCCGCCACCGCGTTCGCCATGATGAACCTCCAGGAGCGCGGCACGCTCTTCGTCGAGCCCGGCACCGAGGTGTACGAGGGCATGATCGTCGGGGAGAACTCCCGCTCCGACGACATGGACGTCAACATCACCAAGGAGAAGAAGCTCACCAACATGCGCTCCTCCACCTCGGAGGAGACCGAGAAGCTGATCCCGCCGCGCAAGCTCTCGCTGGAGCAGGCACTGGAGTTCTGCCGCGAGGACGAGTGCGTCGAGGTGACCCCGGCCGCCGTCCGCATCCGCAAGGTCGTGCTCGACCAGACCCAGCGGGCCCGCACCGCCGCCCGCCGCAAGCACGCCGGCTGAGACGCGCGATGGCCGCAGGCGACCTCCACGCGCGGCTGGACCGGGAGCCCGGCACGATCTCGGTGTACGTGGGGCCCCTCGGTGCCCCACCCACCTGGACCCGGCACGCCGAGGCCACCCATTACGCGGCGAGCACGATGAAACTGGCCGTGCTCGCCGCGCTGCACCGCGCTGCCGAGGCCGGCCACCTCGACCCGGACGCCCCGGTCGAGGTCGTCAACCGGTTCACCTCCGCCCGGCCGGATGCCCCGCCGTACTCCTGCCGGCGGGCGTACGACAACGACGAGGCCGTGTGGGACCGGCTGGAGGGACGGGCGTCGCTGCGCTGGCTCGCCGAGCGGATGATCGTCCGCTCCAGCAACCTCGCCACCAACCTGGTCATCGAACACGTCGGGCTGCCGGCGGTGGCCGAGGTCTGGCGACTGGCCGGTGCCCGGCACAGCGTCACCGGGCGCGGGATCGAGGACTTCGCCGCCCGCGATGCCCAGATCACCAACCTGGTCACCGCCGCCGACCTGGCCGCGCTGCTCGGTGCCGTCGCCACCGGCGCCAACCGCCCCGGCCCGATCGCCTCACCCGCCGGCTGCGCCGCCATGCTGGACGTGCTCTGCGCCCAGCAGATCCGTCAGGATGTCGCCGAAGGGCTGCCGCCCGGCATCCGGCTCGCCCACAAGAACGGCTGGGTACGCGGCGTACGGCACGGCGCGGCGGTGGTCTACCCCGACGACGCCGCGCCCTACCTGCTCGTCGTCTGCACCACCGTCGACGACGACCAGACCAACGCTCAGGCCGACGTCGACGCCAACCAGTTGGTGGCCGACATCTCCCGCGAGGTGTGGCAGGCCCGTCACGACCTCACCGCGCTCACTCCAGCAGGTTCCCCCGCAACGCCGCCACCGTCTCCTCGGTGATCCCCAGGCCGTCGCGCAGGTACGCCCCGAACGACCCGTGTACCTGCCGCACCTGCTCGTACGCGGCGTCGAGGTATTCCGGGCGGACCTCCAGCACCGGCCGGACCGCCGTCTCGTCCAGCCCCGGGTGACGCTGGCGCATCGCATCGACGAGCACCTCGCGCAGGCTCTCCGTCAACGGGTTGTGGGCCAGGTAGTCGGCTCGGATCGCGGCCTCGTCCACCCCGAGGGCGTGCAGCAGCACCACCGTCAGCCAACCGGTGCGGTCCTTGCCCGCCGAGCAGTGGTACACCAGCGGAACGTTGCGTTCGTCGGCCGCCAGCCGGACCGCCGCGGCGAAGCCCTCCCGGGCCGCGGCGCCCGTGACGAACCAGCGGTAGATCGCTGCCATCGCCGCCGGTGTCCCCTGCCGCGCCAGCTCCGCGTACTCGCTCAGGTCGTGGCCGAGCAGCACGGCCGAGACGTACGTGAAGACCGGATGCGCCGGGTCGTGCACCGGCAGGTGCACCACGGTCGGCTCGCCGGTCAGCCGGTCCGGTGGCGCCACCGACACCTCGGACTCGGCTCGGAGGTCCACCACGCAGGCCGGTCCGAGCTTCGCCAGCACCGGCAGGTCATCGTCGGTCAGCCGACCCAACGCCGGGGTACGGATCAGCCGTCCGGGTCGCACCCGCCGGCCTTCGGCACCGATCAGTCCACCGAGGTCCCGTGCGTTGGGTGCACCGACGAGTGTCCAGCCCGATGCCGTCGCTCGCTCACCAATCATGTCGCCCCCTCGCGTACAGGGTGCCGTACCCGTTGATCGTCGCCACAGGCACCCGTCGCCCGATCGCGGAGTGGCTAGAGCCGGCCGGCACCGGTCCGTGGCCCGGCGGTGCCGGGACGGTCGCCGTAAGAATCCAGACTGACGAATTGATGGTCGTGGTGGTTCGCCCTATGGTCCGAGCAACGGGGGTGCGACCGACCGGGGTGATCGTGCGGCCGGGCACCGAGGCGGTGAGCCGAGTCGCCGTCGCTGCCCGGTGGAGTCGCCCCGGCGCGGTCCGGCCGGTGGACGCCCCGGCGCTCGGCTCACCCGCCGACGTCGGGGCGTGGGTCGCCGGCCTCGCCGCCGCCCGGCAGTCCTAATGACGCAGCCCTCGGACGCATGACGCAGCCCTCGGACGCCACCCTGCCCGGTGCGGCTCGAAGCCGGCTCAGCGGCGGGACTCGGCCAACTCGCGTCGCCGGTCCCGCGAGGACCTGATCAGGCTCGCCGCCGTGGCCACCGCCAGGGTGCCCAGGATGATCAGCAGGGACAGCCAGATCGGGATGTGTGGTGCCCAGCCGACGTGTTCGCCACCGTTGACGAACGGGAGATTGTTCTCCGCCAGCGCCTCCAGGATCAGCTTCACCCCGATGAAACCGAGCACCACCGCGAGTCCGTGGCTCAGATAGATCAACCGGTTGAGCAGCCCACCGAGCAGGAAGTAGAGCTGCCGCAGCCCCATCAGTGCGAACACGTTGGCGGTGAAGACGAGGTACGGCTCCTGGGTGATCCCGAAGATCGCCGGAATCGAGTCGAGCGCGAAGATCAGGTCGGTGGTGCCGATGGCGATCATGACGATGAGCATCGGCGTGAACATCCGCCGGCCGTTCTCCCGTACGGTCAGCCGGGCGCCTTCGTAGCCCCGGGAGATGGGCAGCGCCCGCCGGCTCCAGCGGATGAGGACGTTCTCGGTGAACTCCTCCTCGCTCGACTCGCCCTGCCGGGCCAGGTTGATAGCGGTGTAGATCAGGAACGCCCCGAAGACGTAGAACACCCAGGTGAACTGCGAGATCAATGCCGCCCCCGCGGCGATGAAACCACCCCGCATGACGAGCGCGAGGACGATGCCGACGAGCAGCACCTTCTGCTGGTACTGCCGGGGCACCCCGAAGCGGGCCATGATGATCACAAAGACGAAGAGGTTGTCCACCGAGAGGCTGTACTCGGTCAGCCAGCCGGTGTAGAACTGCCCCGCCACGCTCGCCCCGGCGGTGAGCCACAGTCCGCCGCCGAACAGCAGGGCCAATCCGACGTAGAAGGCGACCCAGAGGCTCGACTCCCGCACGCTCGGCTCGTGCGGCCGGCGCCCGATGATGAGCAGGTCCACCACGAGGACCGTGGTCAGGGCTGCGAGCGTCGCCGCCCACACCAGTCCGGACACGTTCACAGTCTCATTCCTCCGGTCGCCACCCAGCAACCGGCACACGGTACGCCCTGTCGGGTGAGGTGGGTGCCCCACCCCCTTTGGGCATCCTAGGAGGATGGGTTACCGGGGTGGGTGATGGCCCCGCGCAGGAGACGGTGGACGGAGATGCCGGCCAGCCGGCATGGTGCCGGCAGCGATGTGGAAGGCTGCCGGCATGGTCCTTGAGGTTGCGCTCATCGATGTCATTCCCGGTCACGAGGAGGCGTTCGCCGCCGCGTACGCCCAGGGGCGCCCGTTGCTCGCCGGCACGCCCGGCTGCCGCTCGGTACGCATGACCCGGGGCCTGGAGTCACCCTCCCGTTTCGTGCTGCTGGTCGAGTGGGACACGGTCGAGGCACACGAGCAGAACTTCCGGGCGACGGAGCGTTTCGCCGGTTGGCGGGAGTTGATCGGTCCGCACTTCGCCGCGCCACCGCGAGTCGAACACTTCGTCGACGTACCCGCGTGACCGACACCGGATCATCACCACGCACCGAACCGAGAAAGTGTCACACCGTCCACCTATCGTGCGTCTCGCGTCGGCACCGGCCCCGACGGCTTCGGGGGCGCCGGGTCCGGTCCCGACGCCACGACCGTGTGTGGACCTGCCGCCCCCTGTGATGGGTGGCAGGTGCAGTTCGTCATCCGTCGAGCCGGCGGGACAGCAGCCGCACCGTCTCCTCCTCCGGCAACGCCGTCTCCAGCAGACAGTCGGTCATCCGTTCGTACCGGTCGACGTCGGTCGCGGTGGTCAGCCGCACATCGGTGGTCAACGCCTCCAGCATCACCGTGCGCGGGTCCGCCGGGTCTGGGAAGGAGTAGCAGGAGAACGGGGTCAGCGGCAGCGGGCGCCGGCCCGCACCGACCTGCAGCAGCCGGATCGTCACGTGCGGCAGGGCGGCCAGTTCGAGCAGCTGCCCCACCTGCTCGCGCCACACCTCCACCGGGTCGTCGCCCGGCTCGCAGGCCACCTCGGTGACCAGCGCCGTGTAGCGGGGCGGTTCGACACGACGCAGCACCGCCTGCCGGGCGGCCCGGGCCCGCAGGTCGGCCTCCACGTCCACCGTGGGGTCGATGAGCTGACCGGCGACGATGCGCAGCCGGGCGTACGCCGGGGTCTGCAGCAGCCCGGGCACGATCACCGGCTGGTACTCCACGATGCCCGCCGCCCCGGCCTCCAACTCGGCGTACGTGCGCTGCCGCTCGCTCATCTCCCCCAGGGACTTCCACCAGCCCCGGCTGGTCGCCGCGTCCCGGGCGATCACGATCAGGGCGTCGCGCTGCAACGACGGCACCTCATAGACGTCGAGCAGGTCGAGCACGTCGGCCAGGTCGGGCCGGCTCTGCCCCAGCTCGATGCGGGACAGCTTGGAGGTGGACGCCCAACCGAGTCGCTCACACACCTGTTCCAGCGTCAGCGCCTCCCGTCGGCGTAGCTGACGCAACTCGGCGCCCAGTCGCGCACGTCGAATGACCGGACTTGTTGGCAACGGCATCCCTGCCTCCCCACCGAGGGAGAGTACGCAGGGCGATCACTTAGCGCAATAGGACGCTCGCATTCCGCTATTGCCCCACCGTAGGATGTGGATTGCCCGGCTGGCGGCGCCTACCGCACGCCGGCGGCGTCCATCCCCCGCAACTCCTTCTTGAGGTCGGCGACCTCGTCGCGGATCCGGGCGGCCAGCTCGAACTGCAAGTCCCGCGCGGCGGCCAGCATCTGGTCGTTGAGCTCCTGGATGAGCTGCGCCAGCTCGGCCCGCGCCATGCCCTCGCGGGCCGGGGTGGCGGTGCCGCCCCGAGCTCGGCTGCGGGTCTCCTTGACCGGCGCCTTGCCGCGCGACAGCTGCCGCACCGCACCGCCGACCCGGGTCGCCTCGGTGTCCTCCGCCTCACGGTAGATGTCGTCGAGAATGTCGTGGATCTTCTTGCGCAGCGGCTCCGGGCTGACTCCGTGCGCCTCGTTGTGGGCGATCTGCTTGGCCCGCCGCCGGTTCGTCTCCTCGATCGCGTCGGCCATCGACGGGGTGATCTTGTCCGCGTACATGTGCACCTGGCCGGAGACGTTACGGGCCGCCCGGCCGATGGTCTGGATCAACGACCGGCCGCTGCGCAGGAAGCCTTCCTTGTCCGCGTCCAGGATCGCCACCAGCGACACCTCGGGCAGGTCGAGGCCCTCGCGCAGCAGATTGATGCCGACCAGCACGTCGTAGTCGCCCCGACGCAACTCGCGCAGCAGCTCCACCCGGCGCAGGGTGTCGACCTCGGAGTGCAGATAACGCACCCGGATGCCGTTCTCCAGCAGATAGTCGGACAGATCCTCGGCCATCTTCTTGGTCAGCGTGGTGACAAGCACCCGTTCGTCGCGCTCGGTCCGCAGCTTGATCTCGTGCATCAGGTCGTCGATCTGCCCGCGGGTCGGCTTGACGACCACCTCCGGGTCGACCAGACCCGTTGGGCGGATCACCTGCTCCACGAACTCGCCCTGGGCGTGCTCCAGCTCCCACGGGCCGGGGGTCGCCGACAGGAAGACCATCTGGCCGACCCGCTCCAGGAACTCGTCGAACCGCAGCGGCCGGTTGTCGGCGGCGCTGGGCAGCCGGAACCCGTGATCGATAAGCATCCGCTTGCGCGAGGCGTCCCCTTCGTACATGCCGCCGATCTGGGGAATCGTCACGTGCGACTCGTCGACCACGGTGAGGAAGTCGTCGGGGAAGTAGTCCAGCAGGCAGTGCGGCGGGCTGCCGGGCAGCCGGCCGTCGATGTGCATCGAATAGTTCTCGATGCCCGAGCAGAAGCCCACCTGCCGCATCATCTCGATGTCGTAGGTGGTGCGCATCCGCAGCCGCTGCGCCTCCAACAGCTTGCCCTGCCGTTCCAGCTCGGCCAGCCGCTCGCCCAACTCCGCCTCGATGTCGCGGACCGCCCGTTCCATCCGCTCCGGGCCGGCCGCGTAGTGCGTCGCCGGGAAGATCAGCAGATGGTCCACCTCACGCACCACGTCACCGGTCAACGGGTTGAGGTAGTAGAGCTTCTCCACCTCGTCACCGAAGAGCTCGATGCGCACGGCGAGTTCCTCGTACGCCGGAATGATCTCCAGGGTGTCGCCGCGGACCCGGAAGGTGCCCCGCTGGAAGGCCATGTCGTTGCGGGTGTACTGGATGTCGACCAGACGGCGCAACAGTTGGTCCCGGTCGAGGTCCTGGCCGACGGCCACCCGTACCGCGCGGTCGAGGTACTCCTCCGGGGTGCCCAACCCGTAGATCGCCGAGACGGTCGCGACCACCACCACGTCGCGGCGGGTGAGCAGCGACATCGTCGCGGAGTGCCGCAGCCGTTCGACCTCCTCGTTGATCGAAGAGTCCTTCTCGATGTACGTGTCGGTCTGCGGGATGTACGCCTCGGGCTGGTAGTAGTCGTAGTAGGAGACGAAATACTCCACCGCGTTGTCCGGCAGCAGCTCGCTGAACTCCTTCGCCAGCTGGGCGCAAAGCGTCTTGTTGGGTGCCAGCACCAGCGTGGGGCGTTGCAGCCGCTCGATCAGCCAGGCCGTCGTGGCGCTCTTGCCGGTGCCGGTCGCGCCCAGCAGAACCGTGTGCCGGTCGCCGCGACGCACCCGCCGCTCCAGGTCGTCGATCGCCGCCGGCTGGTCACCGGCCGGCTGAAAATCACTTATGACCTGGAAACGGCCGTCGAGCCGGGGTATGTCGAGCGCCATGACGTCAACGGTACGCCGGGGCTATGACAGCCAGGCCCCTTCCGGCCCCCGGCGACCCGGCGGACCGCCAGGTCGACAACGGTGGGGGCGCTGTTCGGCTCGGCGCGGCCGGCGGGCCGCGTCGGCGGACCCGCCCCACCTTTCGGACGACTACGTGCGGCACCTGATCGGCTTCGATATTCGCATTGTGTGGTTCTTCTCACCCGGCTACGCTTTTCCTGTAGGCCGCTCGCGGCGGCCGACCGGGCCGGTGGCGGGCCGCACAGGCCACGCCGCCCCCGGCACCGAGGGTCGCAGCACCCGGCATGCCTGGCGTGCGCACCGGACGTGGTCGCGCGGATCGCGCTGACCGGCCGCCGCGAGCGCCCCTGCTCGTCACCCCGGCATGCTCCGGGCCGTTCATCCTCCCGTGGAGAACAACTCACGACCGCCGTCCGACCGCCGCCGCGCGCCCAACCGCCGCCACCGCGCCGGCATCGTGCCACCCGCGGTCCTCCACCTGGGCAGCACCGAGACGGCCGGCCGGACACCGCAGTCACGGCCGGGCATCCGCCGGGCAGTGGTCTCCGGCGGGCTGCTCGACCTGGCCGCCGGCAACCGCGCCGACGAGGAGGACCTGGCCGGGGCGGCCACCGGGGCCGACGGCCCACGGCGCGCGGCCAACCGCCGACGTCGTCTCACCCTCGCCGGGTTGACCCTCACCGCGGTGCTCTCCGCCGTGATGCTGGTGACCACGTTGGTCAGCTGGACGCCGGACGGGCCGCCGCCACGGGACCTGACCACGGCCGAACGGGAGCGCCTGGCCGTCATGCGGGTGACCAACTATCGCGAGCTGCGCGCCGGGTTGCACGTCACCGCCGGTGCTGGTGCCGCCCGCACCGACCTGCTCGGCTGGGTCGACTGGTCCCGGGGGCTGGCCTATCTCGACGTGGGTGGCCCCGGCGCAGGCCCGTCGCGCGGTCTGGCCCAGGCCACTCCCACCGTGCTGGTGATCAGGCCCGACCCGACGGCGGTACCGACGCCGGCCATGCCGCCGCTGGTGCCACCGGCCGACGGTTGGCGGCTACCCGCGGACCGGGGGCTCGATCCGCTACTCGGGATGATCTTCGCGCTCGCCGCCGACCGGCCCGACGAGGTGGACGGCTGGGTCGGCCGCTGGCTGGACCGGGAACACCTCAACGGTGAGCCGGTCGACGTGCTGGAGGTGTCGACGCCGGGCTCCGGTGCGTCGCCGAGCCGCGAACCCGCTGCCCCGGCCGACGCCGCCGCCCCGGTCCGCTACTGGCTGGACCGGGCCGGCCGGCTGCACCGGGTACAGGCCGACCTCGCCGGAATCGGACCCGTCACGGTGGTCCTGAACCGGGCGGACCGACCGACGTTGCGGCCGGTCGAGGCGCTCGGCGGCCGACCCGGCCTGCCCCGCGCCCTGACCGCCACCGAGCGGGACCGCTGGCGCCGGCTGCCGGCCCGCCTGCGCACCGCCGGCGGGGCAACGGCCACCCTGACCATGCCCGTCTCCACCGCCACCAACCTACGTGGCAGCGGTTGGCTGAGCTGGAAGTCGGGCAGCGCCTACCTCGGCGTCACCGACCTCGACGCGGACGGTCGACGCACCCTGGTCCGCCACCACGGCCGCAAGGTCACCCGGATCGACGGCACCGGCGACTCGGCGCGTCCGCCGCTGCCGCCGCCGGCCGCCGGCTGGCGGGCGGGACCGCACCGCACGCAGGCTCTCGACCCGCTGGTGGCTGCCGCGCTCCAGGCCGCACAGCGCACCGGCGTCCAGGGCAGCGCGCGACGGCTACGCGGCGACACCCTCGCCGGCACCACTGTCGACGTGGTGCAGGTCGACACGGCCCGCGGGCCGCTGCGCTACTGGGTCGACCGGTCCGGGATGCTGCGCCGGCTGGAACTGCCGACGCGGGCGGGCGCCTGGGCGCAGCTCGACCTGGCCCCGGGCCGGGTGCCACGGCTGACGCCGCCGCGGCAGCGTTGACCGGGCCATCGGACGCCCTCCCATGCGACCCCGACGAACCGTCAGGGATGCCAACCGGTGCGGGCGGCCCACTCCTCCGCCCGGAGGTGCTCCTCGTCGAACCACGGGTCCTTCGCCGTGGCGTACGCGCCGCTGTCCGGCGCGGACGCGGCCAGTTCCCGCTTGAGCACCAGGTACGCGGCCCGCTGGTCGGGATCGGCCCGTAGGTGATCGCGCATCAGCAGGGCGTACCGCCAGCCCGGCGAACCGGTCACCCGCACGTGCAGGTGGACGGGGCGGGCCGGGTCCGCGCTGCCGTGCAGCCGCTTCGCCCACTGGCCGCTGCCGGCCGGTCGGGGACTGTCCCACCACTCGCCCGGCAACCGCGGGAAACCGGCGTCGGCCAGCCGCTCGGCCAACACACCGTCGGCCTCGGCGAGGGACGGCACGCTTAGCTGAATGTCGATGACGTCCTTGGCGGCCAGGCCGGCGACGGCGGTCGAACCGATGTGATCGATCCGCAGGTCGGCCGGGGCGATGGCGTGCCGGATCCGGTCCGCCAGCCGGGCGTACTGTCTCGGCCAGGTCGGGTCGGGATCGGCCAGCCTGACCTGGTGAAGTCGCACCGCCCGCCGATGACGGACGTTGGTCTCGAAGGGCACCAGCCGGTCGCGCCAGAGCGCGTCAACCGACTCGTGCAGTTCGTCGAGGGTGCCCTCGTTGGTCAGCAGCACGTCCGCCACCGCCGCGCGGCGGGCGTCGTCGGCCTGGGCGGCGATCCGACGCTGCGCCTCTGCCCGGCTCATCCCCCGGTCGCGCGCCAGCCGCGCCAGCCGGATGTGGACCCCGGTCTGCACCACGACCACCAGGTGGTACGCGGGCGCCAGTCCCACCTCGGCCAGCAACGGGACATCGTTGACCACCACGGCGTCCGGCGAGGCGGCGGCGGTCAGTTCGACGGTACGGGCCCGGACCCGGCCATGGATGATCGCCTCCAGCCTGCGTCGGGCCGGTTCGTCGGCGAAGACCAGGTCACCCAGGGCAGCCCGGTCCAGCGCCCCGTCGGCGTCCAACACCCGGTCGGAGAAGGTGGCGACCACCTCGGCGAGCCCCTCGGTACCGGGTGCGACGACCTCCCGGGCGAGCTGATCGGCGTCGATGAGCACGGCACCCCGCTCGACAAGTCGTGCCGCCACCGCGCTCTTGCCCGAACCGATCCCGCCGGTCAACCCCACCCTCAACACGGCACCAGTCAACCCGATCACCCCACCCCCGCCAACCCCCACCCCGCCCGCCCCAGCGTTGATCATGAGGTGGCGGCACTTGTTGATCGACTACTGCCGCCAACTTCATGATCAACGGGGATGAGGAGGGCCCCGCCCCGACCCGGGTGTTCCGGGTCGGGGCGGGGCCCTCCGTTGTCAACCGACAGATCCAGGTCGCGGCGCGGCGTCAGACACCCCGCGACTGGACGTGCCGCAGATTCACTTGCCGCCGGCGAGCTTCTCCCGCAGTGCGGCGAGCGCCTCGTCGGTGGCCAGCGTGCCCGCCGGCTCCTCGGCCTGCCGGCTCGGGGCCGCGCTGGTCGAGGTGGTGGTGCCGCCGCCCGTGGGGGCGGGCTGCGGGTTGGCAGCGGCCTCGGCCTCGGCGGCCCGGGAGGTCTGCACCTGCTTCTGGTGCGCCTCCCAGCGCTGCCGCGCCTCGGCGTACTGGTTTTCCCAGGTCTCGCGCTGCTTGTCGTACCCCTCGAGCCACTCGCCCGTCTCCGGGTCGAAGCCCTCCGGGTAGATGTAGTTGCCCTCGGTGTCGTAGGTCGCGGCCATGCCGTAGAGGGTCGGGTCGAAGTGCTCCTCGCCCTCGACGAAGCCCTCGTTGGCCTGCTTGAGCGAGAGCGAGATCCGGCGACGCTCCAGGTCGATGTCGATGACCTTGACCATGACCTCGGAGCCGACCTGAACGACCTGCTCGGGGATCTCCACGTGCCGCTCGGCCAGCTCGGAGATGTGGACCAGACCCTCGATGCCATCGTCCACCCGGACGAAGGCGCCGAACGGCACCAGCTTGGTGACCTTACCCGGCACGATCTGCTGGATCGCGTGGGTGCGGGCGAACTGACGCCACGGGTCTTCCTGGGTCGCCTTCAGCGACAGCGAGACCCGCTCGCGGTCCAGGTCGACGTCCAGGACCTCGACCTCGACCTCCTGGCCCACCTCGACGACCTCGGACGGGTGGTCGATGTGCTTCCAGGACAGCTCGGAGACGTGCACCAGGCCGTCCACGCCGCCCAGGTCGACGAAGGCGCCGAAGTTGACGATCGAGGAGACGACGCCCTTGCGGACCTGCCCCTTCTGGAGCTTGTTGAGGAACTCGGTACGCACCTCGGACTGCGTCTGCTCCAGCCAGGCCCGGCGGGACAGCACCACGTTGTTGCGGTTCTTGTCCAGCTCGATGATCTTGGCTTCGAGCTCGCGGCCGACGTACGGCTGCAGGTCGCGCACCCGACGCATCTCGACCAGGGAGGCCGGCAGGAAGCCACGCAGCCCGATGTCGAGGATGAGGCCACCCTTGACCACCTCGATGACGGAACCGCGGACGACGCCGTCCTCGTCCTTGATCTTCTCGATCGTGCCCCAGGCCCGCTCGTACTGCGCCCGCTTCTTGGAGAGGATCAGCCGGCCCTCCTTGTCCTCCTTCTGAAGGACAAGGGCCTCGATGTGGTCGCCCACCGAGACGACCTCTGCCGGGTCCACGTCGTGCTTGATCGACAACTCCCGAGAGGGAATGACACCCTCGGTCTTGTAGCCGATGTCGAGCAGGACCTCGTCCCGATCGACCTTGACGACGGTGCCTTCGACAATGTCGCCGTCGTTGAAGTACTTGATGGTCTCGTCGATCGCGGCGAGGAAAGCCTCCTCAGAGCCGAGATCGTCGACGGTGACCTTGGTGGCGCTCGAGGGGGCCTCGATGCTGCTCGTCATGTGGGCGGTTGCTCCGGTCGGATGGTGTGTCACAGCAGGCTGGTGTCGCGGTGACCTGTGCGCGCCAACGGATCCGTCGGCGGGCCCACCTGGATATCGCTGAACGAGATCTTGATGTGACTCCGTCGACCGCGCACCTGCTCCCTGCCGAGGCACACGATCCGCGAGCGCATCGTCTACCCTACCTGCTGCATTACCACAGCGTGCAAGCCCTCCCGTCTACTCATCGGCGCACCAGCAGCGAAAGCGGAGATTTCGACCAGAGATGCCGCGGGGGCGACGGGCCGCCGCCGGCCCCACCGCAGTGAGGGCCTAGCGTGGCCTGGTGGACGACGAGGACCGGGTGACCCGGCGTCGGGTCGGTGATGCCGAGGCACGCACCGCCAACCGGCGCTGGTGGGACGCCGACGCCGACGCGTACCAGGCCGAACACGGCAGCTTCCTGGGCGACGTGGACTTCGTCTGGTGTCCGGAGGGGCTGCGCGAGGCCGACGCCGGGCTGCTCGGCGAGGTGACCGGGCGGCAGGTGCTGGAGGTCGGCTGCGGTGCCGCCTCCTGCTCCCGCTGGCTGGCCACCCAGGGGGCCCGGCCGGTCGCGGTGGACCTGTCCGCCGGCATGTTGCGGCACGCGACACAGGCCAACGCCCGCAGCGGGGTACGCGTGCCGCTGGCGCAGACCGACGCGCTGGCGTTGCCCTTCGCCGACCAGACCTTCGACATCGCCTGCACGGCGTTCGGCGCGGTCCCGTTCGTCGAGGACTCGGCGGCACTGATGCGCCAGGTGCACCGGGTGCTGCGTCCCGGCGGCCGGTGGGTCTTCTCGGTCACCCACCCGATGCGCTGGATCTTCCTCGACGATCCCGGGGAGGGCGGGTTGACCGCCGTGCACTCGTACTTCGACACCCGGCCGTACGTGGAACTGGACGAACACGGCCGGGCCAGCTACGTCGAGCAGCACCGCACCCTCGGCGACCGGGTACGCGAGCTGGTAGGTGCCGGGTTCCGGCTGCTGGACCTGGTGGAACCGGAGTGGCCGGAGGGACACGAGGGGATCTGGGGGCAGTGGAGCCCGTTGCGCGGCCGACTGTTTCCCGGCACCGCCATCTTCGTCACCGAGAAACCGGCCCGCTGAGGAACGACGCCGTGCCGGACGGTCAGTGCGACGCCGTCGTCCCCGGGTGGCGTTACGCTCACCACATGAGCGCCGAGCCCATCCCGACATCACCTGGCCCCTGGTGTCCGGACCCGATGCGGCAGCAGCGTGCGGACTACACGCTGGAGGACCTGCTCGCCCTGCCGGACGACGCCCCCCGCGTCGAACTCGTCGACGGAGTCATCCACGTGACACCCTCCCCCACCCTGGGCCATCAGGACATCTCATTCCTGCTGACGTCGTGGTTGCGATCCCACGCGCCAGCGCACCTGCGTGCCGCCCAGGCGATCGGCGTCGGGCTCAGCCACAACACCAGCCGACAACCGGACGTGCTGCTCTGCCGCGCCGGACTGCCCGCCGACCGGTCCCGGCTGCGACCAGCGGACGTCGTGCTGGCCGTCGAGGTCGTCTCGCCGGGTACCCGCCGCGTCGACCGGTTCGCCAAGCCGGGCGAGTACGCCGCCGCCGGCATCCCCTTCTACTGGCGCGTCGAGCTGAACCCGGTGCACGTGTACGCGTACCGCCTCGGCGACCGGATCGGGCCGGGCGGGGAACGGCAGTACGAACTCGTCGCCGACAGCGCGGAGCTGATCGAGCTGACCGAGCCTTTCGAGATCAAACTTCCGGTCCGCGACCTCACTCCATAGCCCCGACCGTGCACGTGACCCGACGGCGGCGTTTTCACCGACCGCCCCCGGGTACCCGAACACCATGGCCGACCAGGAGTTCCGCAAGGGTGACCACGTCTCCTGGGCCAGCCACAGCGGCCGGGCCCACGGTGTGGTCAAGGAGAAGCTGACCGAACGGACCCACGTACGCGGGCACCCCGTGAACGCGTCACCGGAGCAGCCGCAGTACCGCATCCGCAACGACGACTCGGGTCGGGACGTGGCCCACCGTCCGGAGGTGCTGCGCCGTGAGCAGTCGTGACGACCCGGACCAGACCTACCGGGAGTTCACCGAGGCGGTGAACATGAAGCCCGGCGAGTTGTCGAAGTGGCTGGAAACCGACGAGTCCAAGCAGGTCGGCTGGCACAAGGGTGGCCGGTCCGGCGGTGGCGAGTCAGTGGGTCACGAATCCGGTCGGCGAATCATTGAGCTGCTCCGCCGGAAACGGGGCCAGCTGAGCGCCGCCGACTACACACACATGCGCAAGGTCATCGGGTACGTGCACCGCCACCTGGCGCAGCGGCCCTCCGGCGACGTACAGGACACGAAATGGCGTTGGTCCCTGATGAACTGGGGCCACGACCCGCTCAAAGCGAGCCGGTCGTGACCCCGGTACTGCGAGCGGTCAGGCGATCTTCATGTACGAGCCCGTGAACGACCCGGTCTCGACATGCCAGTGGACGTGGTACGGCCCGTTACCGGCCGGGTACCTGGCCGAGCCGAGCGTACGCAGGGTGCCGTCGCACACCGCGTAGTTGATCGTACGGGCGCCGTTCGGGTTGTTGATGAGATGGATGTACGTCTCGCTGTGATAGTTGCCGAGGCAGTAGTAGGAGACCGCCCGCTTCGAGTGGTACGTGCAGGTACGCGGCCCGTCCGGATACTTGCTCGACGCACCCAACGAACTGCCCTGTGGGAAGTTCGTGACGATCGTGTTCGTCGGGTACGCACACAGCGCCAACGGTGCCGGATCGGCCGCGTGCGCGGCGGTGGGCGCGGCAACGGCGAACGCCACTACCACCGCGAGCATGCCGAGCACCCGAGACATTCGTAACAAAGATTCCTCCCCGTGATCAAACTTGGGGGGAGCCTAACAGCCGCTACGCGAAAATGTGTCCCCTGTGGAGGGAACCGCGCTGGCTCGTCACTCAGTGGTCGGCGCTGTTCCAGTCGCGGCCGTCGCCCACCGACACCTCCAACGGCACTGACAGCGGGTACGCCCCACCCATCTCGCGCCGGACCAGTTCCTCAAGCACCGTCCGTTCTCCCGGCGCGACCTCGAAGACCAGCTCGTCATGCACCTGCAACAGCATCCGGGAACGCAGGCCGGCGTCCCGCAATGCGGTGTCGACGTGCAGCATGGCGACCTTGATGATGTCCGCCGCGGAGCCCTGGATCGGGGCGTTGAGCGCCATCCGCTCGGCCATCTCCCGACGCTGCCGGTTGTCGCTGACCAGGTCGGGCAGATACCGCCGACGGCCGAGGATGGTGGAGGTGTAGCCGTCCTGGCGAGCCCGGGCGACCACCTCCTGCAGGTAGTCGCGTACCCCGCCGAACCCGGCGAAGTAGTTCTCCATCAACCCGCGTGCCTCCTCGGCGCTGATGCCGAGCTGCTGGGACAGGCCGAAGGCGCTGAGCCCGTACGCCAAGCCGTAGTTCATCGCCTTGATCTTGCGCCGCTGGTCCGGGGTGACCTCGGCGAGCGGCACCGTGAAGACCGACGAGGCCGTCGCGGCGTGGAAGTCGGCGCCGGAGTTGAACGCCTGGATCAGCGCGTCGTCGGCCGACAGGTGCGCCATGATCCGCATCTCGATCTGGCTGTAGTCGGCGGTGAGCAGACACTCGAAGCCCTCCCCCACCACGAAGGCACGGCGGATCCGTCGCCCCTCCTCGGTGCGGATGGGGATGTTCTGCAGGTTGGGCTCGGTGGAGGAGAGCCGGCCGGTGGCGGCCACCGTCTGGTTGAAGGTGGTGTGGATGCGCCCGTCGTCGGAGACCGACTTGAGCAGCCCGTCCACCGTCGACTTGAGCTTCGCCACGTCGCGGTGCCGCAGCAGGTGGGCCAGCACCGGGTGCGGGTTCTGCGCGTAGAGCCACTGCAACGCGTCCGCGTCGGTGGTGTAACCCGTCTTGATCCGCTTGGTCTTGGGCAGATTCAGCTCGCCGAAGAGGATCTCCTGTAACTGCTTGGGTGAGCCGAGGTTGAACTCCCGCCCCACCGCCTCGTACGCACCCTGCGCGGCGGCCTTCACCTCGGCTGCGAAGTGCGCCTCCAACTCCGTCAGGTAGTCGGTGTCGGCGGCGATGCCGGTGCGCTCCAGCTGCGCCAGCACCCGCATCAGCGGCAGCTCGACCCCGGCCATCAGCCGGGCCGACTGCTCCCCGTCGCGGGACAGCTCCGCGTCGATCGCGTCGGCCAGGTCGAGGGTGGCCCGGGCGTGCAGCATCAGGTTCTGCTCGGCCTCGCTGTCGCCGCCGAGCCCGTCGAGAGTCAGCTGCCCGGTCTCGGGGGCGTCGACCCGCAGTTCCCGGTGCAGGTAGCGCAGCGCCAGGTCGGTGAGGTCGTAGGACCGCTGATCGGGGCGGGCCAGGTAGGCGGCGATCTGCGTGTCGCGGGCGATGCCGGCGAGATCCCAGCCGTGCGCGGCGAAGGCGAGCACGGCCGGTTTGCTGTCGTGCAGCACCTTGGGCCGGGTCTCGTCGGCCAGCCACGCCGCCAGCGCCGCCTCGTCGCCGGCCTCCAGCTGGCCCGGGTCGAACCAGGCCGCCGCACCGTCGGCGGTGGCCAGGGCCATGCCAGTGACACTTGCGGTGTGCCGGCGATTCGGGCCGGTGTCGAGCTTGACCGCGACGCCGACGCCGGTGCCGGCCGGCGCGTGCGTCTCCAGCCAACCCACGAGCGCGCCGGGCGCGGACAGCACCTCGCCGGCCAGGTCGAAGCCCGACTCCGCCTCCGGCTCGACCGCTTCGAGGTACTGGTAGAGGCGGTCCCGCAGGATGCGGAACTGAAGGGTGTCGAAGACCTGGTGCACCGCCTCGCGGTCCCATCCCTGCCAGCGGGCGTCCTCGGGACGCAGCGGCAACTCCAGGTCGGCGACCAGCTGGTTGATCTCGTAGTTGCGGATCACATCGGCGAGCCGTTCCCGGAGACTGTCGCCGGCCTTGCCCTTGATCTCGTCGGCGCGGGCGATGACGCCGTCCACCCCGCCGTACGTGTTGATCCATTTCGCGGCGGTCTTCGGGCCGACGCCGGGGATGCCGGGGAGGTTGTCGCTGGTCTCGCCGACGAGGGCGGCCAGGTCGCGGTAGCGGCCGGGGGTGACGCCATACTTCGCCTCGACCGCAGCCGGGTCCATCCGGGCCAGGTCGGAGACGCCCTTGCGCGGGTAGAGCACAGTGATGTGCTCGTCGACGAGCTGGAAGGCGTCCCGGTCGCCGGTGCAGATCAGCACCGGCATGCCCTGGTCGCGGGCCTGGCAGGCCAGCGTGGCGATGACGTCGTCGGCCTCGTAGCCCTCCTTCTCCACCACCGGGACGCGCAGCGCTGCCAGGATCTCCTTCACCAGGCTGACCTGGCCCTTGAAATCGGTCGGGGTCTCGCTGCGACCCGCCTTGTACTCCGCGTACTTCTCGGTGCGGAAGGACCGGCGGGAGACGTCGAAGGCGACGACGATGTGGGTCGGCTGCTCGTCGCGCAACACGTTGATCAACATTGAGGTGAAGCCGTAGACCGCGTTCGTCGGCTGCCCGGTCGTGGTGGAGAAATTTTCCACCGGCAGGGCGAAGAACGCCCGGTAGGCCAGGGAGTGTCCGTCGACGAGAAGCAGGCGCGGGGTCGTAGCTGTCACGGCTGCGACTCTAGTCCGTACCGCCGACAAGGCTGGCGCGGCAGCACCGGAACGCCGCCGGCCGCCCACCCACGAGGGACGGACGGCCGACGCCGGTACGACACACCTCAGGCCACGCCCAGGTACGCCTCCTTGATCGACGGGTCGTGCAGGAGTTCCTGACCGGTGCCCTCCTTGACGATCCGACCGGTCTCCAGCACGTACGCCCGGTGGGCCCGGGAGAGCGCCTGCTGGGCGTTCTGCTCCACCAGCAGCACCGTGGTGCCCTGCTGGTTGATCTCCACGATGATGTCGAAGATCTGCTGGATGATCATAGGAGCGAGACCCATCGACGGCTCGTCCAGCAGCAGCAGCTTCGGTCGGCTCATCAGCGCCCGTCCGACGGCGAGCATCTGCTGCTCACCGCCGGAAAGGGTGCCACCGGCCTGCTTACGCCGCTCACGCAGCCGGGGGAACATCTCCAGCACCCGCTCCAGGTCGGCGGCGATGCCGGCGTGGTCGCGCCGGGTGTACGCCCCCATGTCCAGATTTTCCAGCACGGTCATGCCGGGGAAGATCTGCCGACCCTCGGGCGACTGGCACAGGCCCCGGACCACCCGCAGGTCGGCGCGGAGCTTGCTGATGTCCTCACCGTTGAAGGTGATCCGGCCGCCGGACAGCGACCGGATACCGGAGATCGCCCGCATGGTGGTGGTCTTGCCGGCACCGTTGGCACCGATCAGGGCCACCACCTCACCCTCGTTGACGGTGAGGCTGATGCCGTGCAACGCCTCGATCCGGCCGTACGAGACGCTGACGTTGTCCAACTCAAGCAGCATCGGCGGACTCCCCCAGGTATGCCGCGATCACCCGCGGGTCTCGGCTGACCTCGTCCGGCAGGCCGTCGGCGATCTTGCTGCCGAACTCCAGCACCACGATCCGGTCGGTGACACCCATCACCAGCCGCATGTCGTGCTCGATCAGCAGCACGGTGACGCCGTTGTCGCGGATCCGGCGGATCAGCCCCAGCAGTTCCTCCTTCTCGGCCGGGTTGAACCCGGCCGCCGGCTCGTCCAGGCAGAGCAGCTTCGGCTCGGTGCCGAGCGCCCGGGCGATCTCCAGCCGCCGCTGGTAGCCGTACGGGAGGTTGCGCGCCGCGTCGTTGGCCCGGTCGGCGATGCCGACGAAACGCAGCAGCTCCATCGCCTTCTCCTCGGCCGCCCGCTCCTCCAGAACGTAGCGGGACAGGCCGAAGGTCTTGGCGAAGGACCGTCGCAACTGCTGCCAGGTACGTGCGACACCACCGGCGGCGGTGACCTCCGGCAACTGCTCCGGCGTGGGCCGCACCCGGTAGAGCCGGAACAGCGCGCCGGGCACGCTCGTCTTGTGCCGGGAGTCCGTCCCGACCATGACGTTCTCCAGCGCCGACATCTCCGGGAACAGCCGGATGTTCTGGAACGTCCGGGAGATGCCCAGCCGGCTGATCTGGTGCGGCTTGCGACCGGTGACCCGTTCGCCGCCGAACCGGACCGCACCCGAGGTCGGCTTGTAGACCCCTGTCATCACGTTGAAGCAGGTGGTCTTGCCGGCACCGTTGGGCCCGATCAGGCCGAGGATCTCGCCTTCCTTGATCTCGAAGTTGACCTCGTTGAGCGCGACCACACCACCGAACCGGAGCGTGACGTTGTCGACCTCCAGGAGGTTCCTGGCCGGTCCCGGTTGGGCCGGGATCTTCGGCGCCGCCGGGGTCTTCGTCTCATCAGACATGAGCGGGCGCCTCCTCTGCCTCCGCCGCGCGGTCCTTCAGCTCACGGGCCCGCCGCCGGCTCGGGATCAGGCCCTGCGGACGCAGGATCATCACCAGCACCATGGCCAGACCGAAGGCCAGCCACCGGTAGTCGGCGATCTCCCGGAACCGCTCCGGCAGGTACGCCAGCAGCACCGCACCCACCGACACGCCGACCATGTTGCCCGACCCGCCGACCACCACCATCGCCACGAACAGGATGGAGAGGTTCACGTTGAACTGGGTCGGGTCGATGAAGGCGTACCGGCTGGCGAACAGGAAGCCGGCGAAGCCGCCGAGCGCCGCGCCGATGGCGAAGGCCCAGAGCTTGAACTTGAACGGGTAGACGCCCATCACCGCGGCCGCGTCCTCGTCCTCCCGGATGGCCAGCCAGGAACGACCGACCCGGCTGTGCTCCAGCCGCCGTACCGCGAAGACCATGAGCAGCACGACGGTGATCGCCAGCCAGTACCACGGCTTGATGTCGATCAGGCCGAAGATCTGGTTGTCCGGCGAGGGCGGTCCCTCCGGGCCGGGAATCGCCGAGATGCCCTGCGGGCCCCGGGTGACGCCCTCCAGGTTGCGGGCCACGATGCGGATGATCTCACCGAAGCCGAGCGTCACGATGGCCAGGTAGTCACCGCGCAGCCGCAGCGTCGGCCAGCCCAGCAGCACCCCGGAGATCAGCGCCAGCACCAGTGCGATGAAGGCACAGATCGCCCAGGTCACCGCCCAGGTGGGCGGCAGGTCGAACTCCCGCTGGAACCACTGCACCACAGGCGAGTTCACCGAGCCGAACAACGCCACCGCGTACGCGCCGATGGCGAAGAAGCCGATGTAGCCGAGGTCGAGCAGACCGGCCAGGCCGATCACCACGTTGAGGCCGATCGCCACCAGCACGTAGACGGCGCAGGTGAAGAGCACACCCGCCCAGTTGCTGCCGCCCGAGATCGAGTCGGTACGCAACCAGGTGAGGCCGGGGATGCCGAGCAGCGGCAGGTAGTAGAGGAACACCACGAAGGCGACGAACGCCAGGGACCGCTGCCACTTCGGCAGCGCGCGCCACCGGTCGCCGACCGCGTGCAGGGCGTTGACCCGACCGCGGTCCAGCTCTCGCATCTTGTTGATCATGCTCGGGCCCTCCCCAGCGATTCGCCCAGAATGCCGGTGGGCCGGAACATCAGCACCACCACCAGCACCACGAAGGCGATGACGTCCTCCCAGCTGGACTGGAAGAGGGTGGCGCCGTAGACCTCGACGATGCCGAGGAACAGCCCGCCCACGAGCGCGCCACGCAGGTTACCGATGCCACCGAGCACGGCCGCGGTGAACGCCTTGAGACCGAGCACGAACCCGATGCTGTTCTGCGTGAAGCCGAAGCGCATGCTCCACAACAGCGCCGCCGCGCCGGCCATGATGCCGCCCAGCACGAAGATCAGCATGATCACGCGCTCCTGGTTGACGCCCATCAACGCCGCCGTCTCCGGATTCTGCGCCACCGCCCGCACGCCCCGGCCGTACCGGGTGCGGTTGATGAACCAGTCCAGCAGCGCCATCATCACCACGGCGGAGACGAACACGATCAACTGAATGTTGGTGATCGACGTGCCGAAGATCGTGAAGAGCGTCTTCTGCTCGATGATCGTCGGCATGCCGAGGATGATCCGGGCCCGACCGAAGATCGAGGGCACCGCCTCGCCCAGCAGCTTCGGCAGCACCAGGCCGAAGATCTCCACCAGCACCAGCGACAGGCCGATGGCGGTGATCAGGAAGATCAGTGGCGGCGCGTTCTTACGCCGCAGCGGGCGGTAGGCGATCCGTTCGATCGCCAGCGCGGTGCCGCCCGAGGCCAGCGCCGCGACTATCAGGCCGAGCACCAGGAGCAGCACCGCCTGGCCGATCGGCGGGTTGTTCTCCACCCCGAAGGCGGTCCACAGGCCGAGCACCGCGAAGGTGCCGACCATGAACACCTCGGAGTGAGCAAAGTTGATCAGACGCAGGACGCCGTACACCAGGGTGTAGCCCAGGGCGATCAGGGCATAGATCGCCCCCTTGGACAACCCGTCGACGGTGTGCTGGCCGATGTGGCCGAAGAGATCGTCGAAATTCACCAAGGTCTCCTTGCATGGAGCGCGGCCGGGGCAACGAACAACCCCGGCCGCACTCGGTGCCGGTCGTCAGCTGAGCTTGAGCTCCTGCAGCGGCTCGAACGCCGTGCCCTTGATCTCGTACGACCAGATGACAACCCGCGACGGGTCAACGTCACCGTTGGCGTCGAACTTGATGTACTTCGACACGCCCTGCTTGTCGTAGTTCTTCACGTACTCCAGGATCTCGGCGCGGCTCTTCTTGCCGTCCTTGAAGGCGTCCACGAAGATCTGCGCGGCGTCGAAGCCCTCAGCACCGTAGGAACCCGGCGCCTGGCCGTACGCGGCCTGGTAGTCGGCGGTGAAGGTACCGCCGGCCTTGTCGGCCGGGAGGCACGGGCAGGTGATGATGGAGCCCTCGGCACCGCCGGAGGCACCCGCCGGGAAGGCCGGGTCGTAGAGACCGTCCGGGCCGATGAACTTCGCCTCGACACCGGCGGCACGCATCTGGCGGACCAGCGGCGCGGCCTCACGGGTGTACCCGCCGTAGAAGACGAAGTCGGCGTTCGCCGCCTTGATCTTCGAGATGGTGGCGTCGAACTGCGCCTGCCGCTCCTGGATCTTGTCGCTGGCGGCGATCGTGGCGCCCAGGTTCTTGGTCAGCTCGGCGGTGATGCCGGCACCGTAGGCGCTGGCGTCGTCGATCAGGAAGACCCGCTGCGCGTTCTGCGACTTCAGGTAGGTCGCCACGGCGCCCGCCTGGGTGCCGTCGTTGCCGACCACCCGGAAGAAGGACTTGTTGCCCTTCTGGGTCAGGTCGGTCCGGGTCGCCGACGGGGCGACCATCACCAGACCGGCGGCCTCGTAGACCGGCATGGTGGCGTCCGACTCACCGGAGAAGTGACCGCCGATGACACCGAGGAACGAGGCGTCACCCGCAACCTGGTTCGCCACCGGAGTGGCCTGCGCCGGGTCACCCTGCGTGTCGAACTCGACCATCTCGATCTGGCAGTCGGCGTTCGCGTCGTTGTGCTGCTTGATCGCGAGCTTGGCGCCGTTCAGCGACGGCAGCACCAGACCCGCGTTGTCACCACTGAACGCGCCGAAAATGGCGATCTTGCCACCGCAGTCCCCGGACGCGGTGTCATCGCCGTTGCTGCCACCGGTGTCCTGGCAACCCGCGGCTGCCACCAGCACCGCGGCGAGCGCGGCAGTACCCAGCGCCCTTGAATAGCTTCGCCTCACGGCTTCCTGACCTCCTCCAGAAGCAGGACAGGTACCTGATCCGGGCGGCGGCGACGGCTGTGGCGCGGCACCACCGGCCCAGCAAGGACACCCCCTGCATTACGGCTCGTGATGGCGGAGCGTACCCACACTCCTACGGTCTCGGAAGAGTCAGAGGCGGGGTCTGCGAAACCGTTACGAAGACGACCCCGAATGCCGCCACTCCCGTAACAGGTCAATCCGCTGACCGGTCGTTGAGCGGCTGCCCGTCCGCCACTCGGGACGTCGTCGATCACCCGAACGGACCTGTACCGAACGCCGAGCACCACAATCGGACGTCGCCGTACGATCAACCGAAGCAGCTACAGAAAGTAGCCGAATGGACTCACTGTGGCGTCGCCGGAAACTGGGCGCCCCAGAGCGACGTGGCCGAGCCGTCGTCCACCGCCAGCAACCACCGTTTGTCGTCCGCCGCCAGGCTGACACTCCGGTCCGCCCCCACCGGTGCCGGCACCGGCAACTCGACCACCCGCCACCGGTCGCCCCGGTCGTCCGACAGCCACCCGCCGTACCGCTCCCCGTCGGAAACCACCGCCACGATCCGGCCGGCCCCGGCGGCCAGCCCACCGACCGAGGGCACCCCGCCGGCCACCCCGCCGAACCCACCGGCCGCCGTCCAACCCGTCGGCTCCTGACGCCACGCGCCGAACCCCCGGCCCCGCAGCCCCACCCCCACCGGCGCGCCGTCGACCAGGACCACCCGCTGCATCTCCTCGTACGCCTCGGTGCCGGCCAGTACGGTGCGACGCCAGCCACGCCCGTCCGCCGACGTCCACGCCACCGGATCCCGGTCGATGCGGCCCGGAACCAACAGCCCACCCACCGCCAACCACCCCGACGACCCGGCCACCGCATCGAACGCCCAGGTCACACCCTGCTCGTCGGTGGACAGCTCCGGCGCGCCCTCGATCAGCGTGAACTCCGCAGCGTCCGGCGAGACCCAGGCCGCCGCACCGCTGGCCCGGTTGCCGACGATCAGCCAACCGGCGGGACCGGCGGCCAACCGGGAGACATTCACCGCCTTCGGCCCGCCGTACAGCTCGAACGACGCCGCCACCTCGACCAGCGTGCCGTCCCCCCGCTGCCACCAGGTGCTCACCCGCGGATTGCCGTGCGCACCACCCACCTTGCCCCCGACGGCAGCAGCGCGCCCGTCGCGGCAGGCGATCGAGAACAACACGCTCCGCCGTCCGTAATAGGAATCGGCCACCACCGGCACCGGCGTCCACAGGGCACCGTCCCGGCTGGACCACGCTGCCGGTCGGGCGGCACCGGCCCCGTCGGCAACCGCACCCGCCGCATACCAACGGCCCGCGCAGACAGCCAGATCCCGCACCACGATCCGGCCCGGCCCGTCGGGCGACGGCAGCTGGACCCGCTGCCACACCAGCGACACCGGGTCCGGCTCACCGGTCTCACCGCCGGCTGCGGGACAGCCAGCCAGCAGCACCACGAGCAGGCCGCACACCACGAGGAAGAAGCGACGACCAGCAGAGCGCCGGGGACGCGCGAAGCACCGAACGCCCATACGGCCAGATGCTAGCGGCGCCAACGAGCCTCGGCGATGGGCATGACCACGGCGACCCGGTCGACAGTCGGTCAGGAGGCCGGCTCGGCCACCTCACCGCCGGCGGTCTCGGCGAGGATCCGCTCGGAGACCTCCTTCATGGTCATCCGGTGGTCCATCGCGGTGCGCTGGATCCACTTGAACGCCTGCGGCTCACTCATGTTGTACGTGGTCATCAGCGCGCCCTTGGCCCGCTCGACGGTCTTGCGGACCTCAAGCCGATCGGTCAGCCCGGCCACCTCGGCCTCGAGCGCGGCGATCTCCGAGTAGCGGGAAAGGGCGATCTCCACCGCCGGCACCAGGTCACTCTTCTGGAAGGGCTTGACAAGGTACGCCATCGCACCCGCCGCGCGAGCCCGCTCCACCAGATCACGCTGGCTGAACGCGGTCAGGATGATCACCGGGGCGATCCGGGCACCGGCAATCCGCTCGGCGGCCGCCAGCCCATCCATGATCGGCATCTTGATGTCGAGGATCACCAGGTCGGGCTTGAGTTCCTCGGCCAGCCGGATGGCGGTCTCGCCGTCACCGGCCTCGCCGACCACCTCGTAGCCCTCCTCGGCCAGCATCTCGGCCAGGTCCAGCCGGATCAGCGCCTCGTCCTCGGCGATCAGTACCCGCCTGCGCGCGGCATCCGTCTGCGTCTCGGCCACGAGCCACTCCCACCATCGTTTCCGGCACGGCTACCACCCATGCTCCCGCACGAGCGTAGTCGGGTACAGTAAGCCCCACCCGCCGGGATGGTGGAACGGCATACACGGAAGTCTCAAACACTTCTGCCCGAAAGGGCTTGCGGGTTCGAATCCCGCTCCCGGCACTCCTGTCATACACGCGTTCGATGATGCTGACGTGCATCCTCCCGAAATGCGGAAGCGCGTCCGTGCTCTACGTGCCCAGGGCCACAACATCCGCTCGACGGCCCGTGCCCTCTCGCTCCCCTACACCACCGTGTGGCACTGGTGTGTCGACCGGCCGGAACCCGTCATCGCCGGAAGTTCGGCCCGCTGCTTCCGTTGCCTCCCGGATGAGGACGGTCCCTCCGATCCATCGGCCTACGCCTACCTCCTCGGTCTCTACCTGGGAGACGGTCACCTCGTGACCAGCGCACAGGTACCGGTTCTGCGCATCTACTGCTCCGACACCTGGCCGAACCTGATCTCCCTATGCGACGAGGCCATGCGCGCCGTGCTGGCAGCCTCCGTGCAACGCGTGCAGAAACAGGGCTGCGTTGGGGTGCAGAGCTACGGCACGCACTGGCCCTGTCTGCTGCCGCAACACGGACCCGGCAAGAAGCACGAGCGGCGGATAATTCTCGCCGACTGGCAGGAGCGCATTGTCCGGACGGTCCCCGGCGCCTTTCTGCGCGGCCTGTTCCACTCCGACGGTTGCCGGATCGCGAACCGGGTCACCGTGCGGGGAAAGACGTACGTCTACCCGCGTTACATGTTCGTCAACGAGTCCACCGACATCCTGGGCCTCTGCCAGTGGGGACTGGACCTGCTCGGCATCGCCTGGCGGATGAACCGTCCCAACAGCCTCTCGGTCGCCCGGCGGGAGGCGGTCGCCGCGCTCGATCGCCACGTCGGCCCGAAGTCGTGAACCGCGCGGACACCGCCGACCGACGACTGTCCGCACCCCGAAGGGTCGGACGGGGTCAGATCGTGGCGAGCGCGTGCTCCAGGTCGGCGCGCAGGTCCTCGGGGTCCTCCAGGCCGACGGAGAGGCGCAGCAGTCCGCCGTCGGGTTTGGCCTCCGCCTCGACGGGGCGGTGGGTGAGGGAGGCCGGGTGCTGGATGAGCGTGTCGACGCCACCAAGTGAGACCGCGTGGGTGATCAGCCGGCACGCGCCGGCGACCGCTGCGGCGGCGGGTGCGCCGCCGCGTACCTCGAAGGCGAGGAGGCTGCCCGGGCCGGACATCTGCCGGCCGACGAGTCCGGCCGGGTCGTTGGTGCCGGGGTGGTGGACCCGCGCGACCGCCGGGTGTGCGGCGAGCCAGAGGGCGAGTTTCTCGGCGCCGGCCTGCTGGGCGCGGACCCGCAGCGGCAGCGTTTGCAGGCCGCGGTGCAGCAGGTACGCCCCGAGCGGGTGCAGGATCGCGCCGGTGAGGGCGCGGATCTGGCGCAGCCGGGTGGCCCACTCGGCGTCGCAGGCGATCACTCCGGCGAGGACGTCGCCGTGGCCGCCGATGCTCTTGGTGGCGCTGTGCAGCACCAACTGGGCACCGTGTCGGGTGGGTTGTTGGAGGACCGGCGTGGCGACGGTGTTGTCGATCAGCAGGGGCACCTGGCCGGCGGCGTCGGCGAGGGCGGCGATGTCGATCAGGTCGAGGGTGGGGTTGGCGGGGGTCTCGGCGACCACGAGGGCGGTGTCGGGGCGGATGGCGGCGGCGACGGTGTCGGGGCGGGCCCAGGTGACGTCGGTGCCGAGCAGGCCGGTGGCGAGGACGTGGTCGGTGCCGCCGTAGAGGGGGCGGACGGCGACCAGGTGTCGTCGGCCGTCGCGGGTGGCGGCGAGCAGGGCGGCGGTGAGCGCGGCCATGCCGCTGGCGTAGGCGACGGCTTCGGTGGTGCCTTCCAGTTCGGCGAGGGCGGTTTCGAAGCGGGCGACGGTCGGGTTCCACAGCCGTTGGTAGACGGCGCTGGCGTCGGTGGGGAGGGTGCCGCCGGTGGCGAGGGTTTCGTAGGCGTCGCCGCCGGCGTCCACCGAGGGCAGCGGGTTGGTGGTGGACAGGTCGATCGGCGGCACGTGGACGCCGAGCGCGGCGAGGTCGTCGCGGCCGGCGTGCACGGCTCGGGTGTCCACGGTCGTCATGTCGAGAGGATCGAACATCCCGCCCATCAAGGGCAATAGTTCCGAATATTATTCGTCGTAATCCCTTTCGTTGCCGGCGGCGTTCGGTGGAGGATGGCGGCATGCCCCCCGTATCGAACGATGTTCGGCCGTTCGCGGCCCTCGACGACACCGACCGCGCCATCCTGGCCGCGCTGGCCGGCGACGGCCGGTTGCCGAACAATGCCCTGGCCGAACGGGTGGGGGTGGCGCCGTCGACCTGTCTGGCGCGTACCCGGGCACTGCGGGAGAGCGGGGCGATCCGGGGTTTCCACGCCGAGGTGCATCCGGCGGCGTTGGGGTTGCCGTTGCAGGCGCTGGTGTCGGTGCGGCTGACCGAGCACGCGCGGGCGGCGGTGGACGCGTTCCGGGCCCGCTCGGTGCGTCTGCCGGGCGTGGTGTCGGTGTTCCACGTGGCCGGTGCGGAGGATTACGTGCTGCACGTGCGGGCGGCCTCGGCGGAGGCGCTGCGCGACTTCGTACTGGACCATCTGGCGGTGGATCCGGCGGTGCAGCACACGCAGACCAGCCTGATCTTCGAACAGGCTCGCGGGTCAGGTTGATCACGTCGCCGTACGGTTCGGGAACAGAACGGGCGTACGCCGGGTTGGCCAGCCGCGTGATCGACGTACCGTTGTCTGTCCTTGACCTCGCTCCCGTCGCCGCCGGTACCTCCGCCGGTGAGGCGTTGCGGCACACCACCGAGTTGGCGCGACGCGCCGACGAGTTGGGCTACCACCGGTTCTGGGTGGCCGAGCATCACAACATGCCGGCCATCGCGTCCTCGGCACCGGCGGTGCTGATCGCGCATCTGGCCGCGCACACCACCGACATCCGCGTCGGTTCTGGTGGGGTGATGCTGCCCAACCACCCGCCGCTTGTGGTTGCCGAGCAGTTCGGCACCCTGGAGGCGTTGCATCCGGGGCGGATCGACCTGGGCATCGGCCGTGCTCCGGGCACGGATCAGGTGACCGCGTTGGCGCTGCGCCGGACCATGGAGGGCCTGTCGGCCGAGGGTTTTCCCCGCGAGCTGAACGACCTGATGGGCTACTTCGACGAGGCCGGGTCGGGCCGGATCGCCGCGACTCCGGGGCGTGGGCTGCGCCCGGCGGTGTGGTTGTTGGGTTCCAGTGGGTTCAGCGCTCAGCTGGCCGGCACGCTGGGCCTGCCGTTCTCCTTCGCGCACCACTTCAGCGCGCAGAACACGTTGCCGGCGTTGGCGCTGTACCGGCAGAGTTTCCGTCCGTCGCGGTGGCTGGAGCGGCCGTACGCGATGGTGGCGGTGAACGCGGTGTGTGCGGAGTCCGACGAGCGCGCCGAGTGGTTGGCCGGGCCGGCCGGGTTGTCGTTCCTGCGGCTGCGTTCGGGTCGGCCGCAGCCTCTGGCGAGCCCGGACGAGGCGGCGGCGTACCCGTTCACCGAGTTCGAGCGGGAGTTCCTGGCGCAGCGCCGGCAGGGTCAGGCGAGCGGTTCCCCGGAGACGGTACGCCGACAGTTGAGTGAGCTGCTGGCCAGCACCGGCGCGGACGAGCTGATGCTGACCGCGATGGTGTACGACGTCGCCGACCGGGTGCGTTCGTTCGAGCTGATCGCGACCGAGGTGGCTGGCGGTCTGCGCCGCTGACGCGGTGGCCGCCGACCGGTGGGGCTTCGCTGGCCGGGACTGCATGGTGGCCCAGGTCACAGCGTTTCCGGGGCCGCGAAACACGATCTTCACGACAGCGTCACCCTCGCGACGCGGAGCCCGCCTAACTTTGTATCCGGTGGTGGTACGGCACTCCCCGGTCGGGACGGGTCGGGGGTGCCGCGGTGTGGGGCACCGGGCCGCAGTTGTGCGGATTCCGCGATTGCGGCCCGGTGCCTTTTCCTTTTGCTCTTCTACCGCTTCGTCCGGCCGCCGGTCAACGCAGGTGGATGTCGGGCGCGGGCGGCGTGGTCATGCCGTCGCCGATGAAGAAGCTCGGGTGCGGGGGCTGGTTGTAGGCGGTGTTCTGCCAGGCGATGGCGACCCGGTACTGCAGGTCGTGCATCAGGGTGTGGATCCGGGTGCCTGTCGGCGTCGGGGTGCTGTAGATCCGCAGCGCCCGGCTGTCGCTGGTACGCCAGACCACCTCCTCCCGCCAGTCACCGAACAGGTCGGCCGAGAGCGCGGGGGTGGCCTTGGTGCCGTTGTTGGCCGCCACGCCACTGCCGGTGAGCAGGCGGGTGTCGCCGCCGGTGCCGTACTTGTCGATCCGGGTGGCGTCGAGCAGTTCGCGGACCGGGTCGCCGTCCCACCAGATCAGGAAGTTCGTCGAGGAGGGCTTGCGGCCGATGTTCTGGCCGCGGGTGTTGGCCAGTCCGCTGACTGCGGATGACCAGGATTCGGCGCCGGGGCTGCCGGCCCAGATGTCGGCGGAGACGCCCCGCCCGTTGTCGCCGCCGGTCGGGGTGGACCAGAGGATCTGGCCGGTACGGGCGTCGGCGAACCAGGAGCTGGGCTTGCTGCCGTCCTCGCTGACCTTGAAGTACTCCAACCCTGGGCGGGCCGGGTCGAGGTCGCCGACGTGCCCGGCGTCGCCGTGGCCGTGGCCTGTCGACCAGAGCAGCCGACCGTTGTCGTCGATGGTGGCCGCGCCGTAGACGATCTCCTGCCGGCCGTCGCCGTCGACGTCGGCGATGGAGAGGCTGTGGTTGCCCTGCCCGGCGGCGGCACCGTTGCCGGAGGCGTTGGAGTCGAAGGTCCACCGCTTGGTGAGGGTGCCGTTGCGGAAGTCCCAGGCGGCGATGACCGCGCGGGTGTAGTAGCCGCGGGCCATGATCAGCGACGGGCGTTGTCCGTCGAGGTACGCCGTGCCGGCGAGGAACCGGTCGACCCGGTTGCCGTAGTTGTCGCCCCAGGAGGAGACGGTGCCGCGCGGCGGGTCGTAGTTGACGGTGGAGAGGGCGGCGCCGGTGCGGCCGTCGAACATGGTCAGGTACTCGGGGCCGGCGAGAACGTAGCCGGCGGAGTTGCGGTGGTCGGCGTTGGCGTTGCCGATCACCTGGCCGGTGCCGGAGCGGGTGCCGTCGGCGGTCTTCATGGCCACTTCGGCTCGGCCGTCGCCGTCGTAGTCGTACACCTGGAACTGGGTGTAATGGGCCCCGGCCCGGATGTTGCGGCCGAGGTCGATGCGCCACAGCCGGGTGCCGGTAAGGGTGTACGCGTCGACGTAGACATTGCCGGTGTAGCCGGACTGCGAGTTGTCCTTGGCGTTTGACGGGTCCCACTTGAGCACGAACTCGTACCGGCCGTCGCCGTCGAGGTCGCCGACGCTGGCGTCGTTGGCGCTGTAGCTGTACGCCTCGCCACTGGGGGTGGTGCCGCCGGGCGGAACCTGCAACGGCACGTCCAGGTAGCCGGAGGCGAACTGCAGAGCGGGGGCGGAGGCGGCCTGCTCGGTGCCGCCCACCACGGCCCGTACGGTGTACGTCGCGCCGGCCGGTGCGCCGCTGTCCAGGTAGTTGGTCGCGCCGGTGATCGGGCTGGAGTTCACCCTGGTCGTACCTCGGTAGAGGTTGAACGCGACGCCGGTGGTCCCGGTGCCGAGCAGCCGCCAGGAGACCAGGTTGGCCGACCCGGAGCGGACGCTGATCAGGCCCCGGTCCAGGTCCTCCGCCTGCATGGCTCCGGCCGGTGGCGTGGTGGGCGGCGGCGTGGTGGGTGACGGTGGCGGCGTGGTCGGTGGCGGAGTGGTCGGGGTGGTGGCGCCGGTGCAGGTGGTGCCGTTCAGCGCGAAGCTGGTCGGGGCCGGGTTGCTCCCGTTCCACGAGCCGTTGAAACCGAAGTTGACGGTGCCGTTGGTGCCGATGGCGGCGTTGTAGTCGACGTTGCGGGCGCTCACCTGGGCACCGGACTGGGTGACTGTGGTGTTCCAGGCCTGGGTGACCTGTTGCCCGGCGGCGTAGGACCAGACGAGCGTCCAGCCGTTGACCGGGTCGCCGAGGTTGGTGACGGTGACGTCGGCGCCGAACCCGCCGGTCCACTGGTTGGTGACGCGGTAGTCGACGCGGCATCCCGCGGCGGCGGCCGAGGCGGTCAGGGTGGTCAGCACGCCGGCGGCGGCGACCGCGGTGACGGTGGCCGCGGCGAACAGGGCCGCCCGGGGGGCGGTGCGAAGCATGGTTCCTCCGGTGGAGGTCGGACGCGCGGCGTCAGGTGGTCCGCCGGCCGTGCCCGGAGCCGACGAGCGTTGTCCACCGGCCGTGCCCGGGCCGGCGGCCCGCGCCGCGCTAGCGGAAAGAGTCCATCGAATCGATGGCAATGAGTGCGTTCCCGCGCACCTGTGATGCTAGGGCAAGCGTTTTCTGCTCACAATCGATCTGCCGCCTTGCTCCGGAGCCGCTCCTTTGATCCACTCGCCAGGTGGCTGCACACATGACGCCCGAGGAGTTCCGCCGGGCCGGGTACGCGGTGGTCGACTGGATCGCCGACTACTGGGCGACCCTGCCGCAACGCCCGGTGACCTCCCAGGACCCGCCCGGCACGGTGGCCGCCGGGCTGCCGGCCGGGCCACCGGCCCACGGTGAACCGGTCGAGGCGGTCCTCGCCGACCTGGACAAGCTTGTCGCTCCCGGGCTCACCCACTGGCAGCATCCGGGCTTCTTCGGGTACTTCCCGGCCAACACCTCGGGCCCCAGCGTGCTCGGTGACCTGGTCAGCGCCGGGCTGGGTGTGCAGGGGATGCTCTGGGCCACCGGTCCGGCCTGCACCGAGTTGGAGACGGTGCTGCTCGACTGGCTGGCCGACCTGCTGGACCTGCCGGCCCGGTTCCGCTCCGCCGGCAGCGGCGGCGGGGTCATCCAGGACTCGGCCTCCTCGGCCACCCTGGTGGCCACCCTGGTCGCGCTGCACCGGGCCGCCGGCGGGCGGTGGCGTCAGGCCGGCGTCGACCGCCGCTACCGGGTGTACGCCTCGACGGAGGCGCACTCGTCGGTGGAGAAGGCCGCCCGGATCGCCGGGCTGGGCGCCGACGGCGTACGCCTGATCGAGGTTGACCCGGTGACCCGGGCGATGTCGCCGGTGGCGCTGCGCGCCGCGATCGAGGCGGACCGGGCTGCCGGGGTGGTGCCCGCCCTGGTGGTGGCGACCGTCGGCACCACCTCCACCACGGCGGTGGATCCGTTGCCGGCCATCGGCCCGATCTGCGCCGAGCACGGTGTCTTCCTGCACGTCGACGCCGCGTACGCGGGCGCGGCGGCGGTCTGCCCGGAGTTGCGGTTCGGCCACGCGGGTCTGGAGTACGCCGACTCGTACTGCTTCGACCCGCACAAGTGGCTGCTCACCGGCTTCGACTGCGACGCGTTCTGGGTCGCCGACGCGGGCGAGTTGGTCGAGGCGCTGACCGTGCTGCCGGAGTACCTGCGCAACGCCGCCACCGAGTCCGGCGCGGTGATCGACTACCGGGATTGGCAGGTGCCGCTGGGCCGGCGGTTCCGGGCCTTGAAGCTGTGGTTCGTGCTGCGCTGGTACGGCGTCGAGGGCCTGCGCGAGCACATCCGCCGAGGGGTGGCGCTGGCCGCCGGGTTCGCCGACCGGGTCCGCGCCGACGACCGGTTCGAACTGGTCGCCGACCACCCGTACGCCCTTGTGTGTTTCCGGCTGCGCGGCCCGGACGGGCCGAACGAGCGGCTGCTGGCGGCGGTGAACGCCGCCGGCAAGGTGTACCTGACCCACACCCGGGTCGCCGGCCGCCACACCCTGCGGCTGGCCGTCGGCGCCCCGCAGACCACGCAGGCGCACGTCAACGAGGCATGGGAGCTGATCTCGCGCACCGCAGCGGCCCTGCCCCGGGAGATCTGATCGCCCGCAACCCGCTTGTCGGCATGAGGTCGTCGTCCCCCGCTCCGGCTTGCCGGGACGACAAACCTCATGGTCAACGGGGATCGGGGTGGGCGGGTGCGCCCGCGCCGACCGGCTCGGCGGTGGGGGGCGCCACGTCGGTGGCGTGGGTCGCGGCGAGGGCCCGCTCGCGGCGGGTCCGCAGCAGCACCCGGATCGCCAGCGTCAGGGCCGTGATCCAGCCCGCGGCCAGCAGCAGGTAGACGAGCGCCGGCAGGGGACCACCCAGGTCACCGGCGCGGATCAGGACGCGGGCGTTGGTCAGCACGATCACGCCTCCGACGGCCGCGCCGAGCAGTTGGGCCGGCACGATGCGCACCAGCCAGGCCGCGATCGGTGCGGCGATCAGGCCACCGGCGAGCAGCGCGAGCACGATCGGCAGCAGGAAGCCCTCGGTGCCCAGACCGATCAGGAAGCCGAGGCTGGCGGCGGCGGCCACGACGAACTCGGAGGTGTCCACCGAGCCGATCACCTTGCGGGGCTCCATCCGACCGCTGACCAGCAGGGCCGGGGTGGCCACCGGGCCCCAGCCACCGCCGCCGGTGGCGTCGACGAAGCCGGCGACGAGGCCGAGCGGGCCGAGGAAACGCCCGCGCAGCCGGCCGGCGGCCGGGTTTCGGCGCAGCGGCCGGGAGAATCGGATGAGCAGGTACGCGCCGAGCGTGAACAGGATCGCGGCCATCCAGGGTGCGGCCGACTCGGTGGAGAGCGCGCTGAGGAAGGTGGCGCCGGCGAAGGCGCCGAGCGCGCCGGGCAGCGCGATGCGCCGCACCACCCGCCAGTCGACATTGCCGAACCGCCAGTGCGCCGTGCCGGCGGCGAGCGTGGTGCCGATCTCGGCCAGGTGCACCGAGGCGGACGCGGCGGCCGGTGCGACGCCGGCCAGGAGCAACAGCGTCGAGGAGGTCAGCCCGTACGCCATGCCGAGCGAACCATCGACCAGTTGCGCGGCGAGCCCCACCAACGCGATGACGAGCAGCTTGCGCACGACGCCTCCTGGCTATTCGATATCTCCTATCGGCTTGGTCGAGAATGCGGCATGGCCGGTCTCCGGTCAACCCTGGGATCAGTCAGTGAGACGACACGCCGACGCGTGGCCGCCGTCCGGCGGTGGCGCGGGTGGTCAGGTCCAGGCGCCGGGGTCGGCGACCAGCTTGGTGACCGGCTCGGGCAGGGTGCCCCGCGCCACGTCGGCGACGGTGACCAGTTCGAGGATCTGCCGCTCGCTGGCCCGCAACGCGATCCAGACCTCCTGCAACGCCCGGGCCGCACCCTGGTAGCCGAGATGCTCGGGGCGTTGGCCCCGAACGTGGGCCAACGGCCCGTCGATCACCCGGATCACGTCGGCGAGGCAGATCTCCTCGGCCGGCCGGGCCAGCCAGTAGCCGCCCTCGGGCCCGCGCTGGGCCTGCACCACGCCGGCACGGCGCAGTTGCAGCAGGATGCTCTCCAGGAACTTCGGTGGGATCTGCTGGGCCCGCGCGATCTGGTCGGCGGTGACCGGGCGACCACGTCCAGCCCCGGTCACCGAGGCCAGTTCGGCGACCGCTCGAAGGGCGTAGTCCACCCGGGCTGAGAGACGCATGTCGGAAAGGTTAACTGTCGGGTATCCGGAGGTTGCCCGGCGGCCCGACCAAGGTCCGGCACGTCATACCGTGGTCGCTGTCGGTCGCTGACCGAGGACGCCGAACGGTGTCTCAGCCGCCGACCCGGCGCAGCAGGCCCTCCTGCACGGCGCTGGCGATCTGGCTGCCGGCCACGGTGAACATGCGGCCGGTGGCCAGCCCGCGTGCCCCGGAGGCCGACGGGCTCCAGCAGTCGTAGAGAAACCACTCGTCGGCCCGGAACGGCCGGTGGAACCACAGGGCGTGGTCGAGGCTCGCACCCACCACGCCGCCCGGCCCCCACACCTCGCCGTGCACCGAGAGCACCGAGTCGAGCAGGGTCAGGTCGGAGGCGTACGTCAGGGCGCAGGCGTGCAACAGCGGATCGTCGGGCAGCTTGCCGTCGATGCGCATCCACACCCGCTGGTGCGGGTCGGCCGGCCGGTCGCCCGGCCGGACCCAACCCGGCTCGCCGACGTAGCGCACGTCGATCGGGCGGGGAATCTGCCCCCAGATGCCCAGCCGCTCCGGGTAGCGGGAGAGCCGGTCGGTCATGGTCGGGACCGACTCCGGCCCGGGCACGTCCGGCGGCAGCGGGGCGTGGTGGTCCAGCCCCTCCTCCGGCCGCTGGAACGAGGCGGACATGAAGAAGATGGGCTTGCCGTGCTGGAGCGCGACCGAGCGGCGCACCGAGAACGAGCGGCCGTCCCGGATGTTCTCCACCTCGTACTCGATCGGCTCGACCGGGTCGCCGGCACGCACGAAGTAGCCGTGCAGCGAGTGGACCACCCGCTCCGGGTCGACGGTGCGGCCGGCGGCGACCAGGGCCTGGCCGGCGACCTGGCCGCCGTACACCCGCTGCGGACCGACCGGCGGGCTCATCCCGCGGAACGACATGGTGCCGGTCGGGGCGAGGTCCAGCACCTCCAACAGCTGGTCGACGGCGGCCTGGCCGACGAGCGAGCCGTCGGTCACTGCAACGCCCGCGCGGTGGCGGCGTCGACAAGCGAGCCAAGCTGGTGTACCCGCAGCGTGTTGGTTGAGCCGGGGCTGCCGGGCGGGCTGCCCGCCACGATCACCACGTAGTCGCCGGGGTTGCCCCGGTTCAGCCCGAGCAGCGCCTGGTCGACCTGACGGAACATGTCGTCGGTGTGTTGCACGAACGGCATCAGGAAGGTCTCCACCCCCCAGGAGAGGGCGAGCTGCGCGCGCACCTCGGGCACCGGGGTGAAGGCCAGCAGCGGCAGGTCGCAGTGCAACCGGCTGAGCCGACGCACGGTGTCACCGGTCTGCGAGAACGCGACGAGCGCCTTGGCGCCGATGGCCCGGGCGATCGAGGAGGCGGCGACGGTGAGCGCCCCGCCGTGCGTACGCGGGTCGTGCTGGAGGCGGGGCACCAGGATGGATCCGGCCTCGGTGGTACTGACGATCTTGGACATGGTGCTGACGGTGAGCACCGGATACTTGCCGACGCTCGTCTCACCGGAGAGCATCACGGCGTCGGCGCCGTCGAGCACCGCGTTGGCGACGTCGGAGGCCTCGGCGCGAGTGGGCCGGGAATTCTCGATCATGGAGTCGAGCATCTGGGTGGCCACGATCACCGGCTTGGCGTTCTCCCGGCACAACTGCACCGCGCGCTTCTGCACCAGCGGCACCTCGTCGAGCGGCAGTTCCACGCCGAGGTCGCCGCGGGCCACCATCACGCCGTCGAAGGCCAGCACGATCGCTTCGAGGTGATCGACCGCCTCCGGCTTCTCGACCTTGGCCAGCACCGGGCGGTGCACGCCGACCTCGCTCATGATCGCGTGGCACAGCTTGATGTCGTCGGCGGAGCGGACGAACGACAGGGCGACCAGGTCGACACCGAGGCCGAGCGCGAAGCGCAGGTCGGCGGCGTCCTTCTCCGACAGGGCGGGCACGCTGACCGCCACGTTGGGCAGCGAGACGCCCTTGTTGTTGCTGACCGGCCCACCCTCGGTGACAAGCACCCGGATGTCGTTGCCGGTGACGTCGGTGACCTCGACGGCGACCCGGCCGTCGTCGATCAGCAGCCGGTCACCGGGCTTGACCTCCTGGGGAAGCTTGCGGTACGTGCAGGAGACCCGCTCCTTGCTGCCCACGACGTCGTCGCCGGTGATCACCACGGAGTCACCGGTACGCCACTCGTGCGGCCCGTCGGCGAACCGGCCGAGTCGGATCTTGGGCCCCTGGAGGTCGGCCAGGATCGCCACCGGCTGGCCCGCCGCCTCAGCCGCCTCCCGGACGAGGCGGTAGACCGACTCGTGGTCGGCGTGGCTGCCGTGACTGAAGTTGAGCCTCGCCACGTTCATGCCGGCTTCGACGAGCCCACGGATGCGCTCGGGCGACGAGGTGGCGGGGCCAAGAGTGCAGACGATCTTCGCGCGGCGTGTCACGCCCATCAGGCTAGTCTCTCCTCCGGGTCGGACCACCGGCCGACCCCTTGCGCAATGTGGAACAGTTGTCCAACGGCGCGCGGCTCACGCGCGCAGCCGGCGAGCGTGGGCCGCTCCGGACGTCGATGGCGGGCAACGGCGACCGCGCGCCGGAATGGTACGCCCCCGACGCCAGGGCGCGTCGGGGCGCTCCGGGGCAGCAACTGTACGCCACCATTCGACCACCTGGCGTAAGTGCGGTCGGGCTGGCTCAGCTCTCCGTCTTGACCAGCGGAAACTCCATCGATCCCGCCGGGCAGAGGAAGGTCATCACGTCCACCCGGTAGAGGCCGGCCTGCACCGCCGGGTCGGCTTCCATCACGCTGCGGACATCGTCGACCGATCCGGTCCGGGCCAGCCCGAAGCCGAGCGGCGGGTCCGGCTCCCGGGCCTGGCCGTCCACCGCACCGGCGACCAGGATGATCCCCCGCTCCTGCATCGCCTGCATGTGCCGGGCATGCTCGGCCTGCAACCGCTGGACGGTCTCGGCCGGCAACGCCCGTCCGGCAGCGCCGGGATACAGCACGATGCACTCGTACGTGTCGAGCGCGAAGTCGACCTGCGGCTCCCCTGACATGGCTTCCCTTTCGCACGGCCCGCCGACGCCGGGCGGTGCAGGCGGCGGTACCGTCCAGCCTCCCACGGACGGTCCGACCGCACGGGCGCTCCGCCGATCCTCCCCGGGGGCTCCCCCTCCCCCGGTGCCCGGTCGCCGGGTCCCCCCGCGCGCCGGGTGACCGACGGGCGGGCGGTCGCTACCGTGTGGTCGATGTCGTGCGGGTGACGGTGGGAGGGTGCATCGGTGCGGGATGGTGAGCCGGCGGCGCAGCCGCTGCCCTACGCGGAGGTCACCGACGAGGGGTACGGCAGCCGGGTCGCGGAGACGTTCTCGGTGCGCCGGTACGGTCCGGCGGTGCTGCTCAGCGGCGACTGCCCCCGCTGCCGGCACCCGATCACCTGCCCGATCGTCGGCGAGGTGTACCGGCGGGAGACGCCGCCGACGTCCGTCGACCCCGGCTACCGGACGCTGCTGTGCAGCTGCGCCGCCGACCACCCGGCCCGCCCGGACGGGCTGGTTGGCTGCGGCGCGTACTGGACGGTGACGCTGGAGGTCGAGTCGTGATCCGAGTGCGGCCGGGTCCTGCGGCGACGCTCACCGACCTGCGCCGGGCGCAGGAGCTGGCCGCGTTGCTGCGCGGCGAACTGGACCGGGTCCGGGCCGCCGCGCTGGCCTGGCGCAACGGGCTTGGCGGCCTGCTCGTCGCGCTGGTCGGCTTCAGCCTGATCCGGGGTCGCTCCGACGTCAGCACTCTCGCCCCGGGCTGGGGCGCGCTGGTCGGCGTACTGCTGCTGGCCGCGATCATCGCCGGGGTCGCCGGAGCGCTGGCGTTGCTGCGGGCCGCGCACGGGCCACTGTCGGTGACGCCGGTCGCCGAGGTGCCTCCGGCTCCGCTCGGCGAACACCGGGAGGCCCTCGTCGCGGCCCGGGCACTGCGCCTCGGGGTGCTGCTGGTGCTGCTCTGCACGGCTTTGCTCGTCGCCGCCGTGGGAGTCACCTGGTACGCGCCCGGCCAACCCTGACCAGCGCCGCCCTCGTACCGGCCCGGGACTCGGCGCACGGCCGGGGCCGTGCGTGGTGGGCCGGGTCCGCTGCGGGTCGTGCCGGTGATCCGCGCCCGGCGGGACGTTCCCGGTCAGGGACCGATGTGGGCGTAGCCGGCCCAGAGTTCCGGCAGGTCGGGCAGGGCGGCACGCACCTGCCGGACGGCATGGTGCAGGGCGGACGCGGCCCGCTCCGGGTCGAGCCCGCCGGGCACCGCCAGCGCCGCGTACAGGTCCTCGCACAGCTGCACGGTCAACGTGTCGGAGATGGCCCAGAGCGCGCCGATGACGTGTCGGAAACCCGCCAGCTGGAACGCGGTGCCCAGGGTCAGCGCCTCGTCGGGCAGGGCCGCGCCGCCGCGTACCGTGTCGCAGGCGGACAGCACCGCGAGCGCGGCAGTGGTGCCCGCCGGCCGCCACAGATCCCGGACGTGCAACGGGCCGCCAGCCAACGCGAGCCGGCCCCGGGCCGGTGCGGCGAGATCCTGCGTGCCGTGACAGCACAGGTGGACCACCGACGTTCCCGGCAGTGCGCCGAGCACCGCCGAAGGCGTGGCCGCCGGCCCGGTCAGCGACCTCACGTCGGTCACGTACCGGCGCACCACGGCCTCCTCCCCCGCCGCGCCGGGCAGGTCCGCCAGCCCCGGCGTCCGCGGCATCCCGACCACCAGGGCCGAGGTGACCGGCACGTCCCTGCCCGTCGGCGCCCGCCGGGCCCGGATGAGCGCCCGCAACGAGGCCGTGTACGACGGGACGACCCGGTCGAGGGCCCCGGGCCCCCCACCCAGCGGGGCGGCGGCGTGCAGCGGCAGCAGGGTGAGCGCTCCCGTGGGGCACCACCACAGGCGGGCCGGGACAACGCCGGGGTCCGGTGGCCCGGCGGCTGAGCCCAACGCGTCGAGCACCGGGGCGGCGACCACCCGCCACAACCAGTCCAGGGTCTCCGGGATCCGCCGTCGGAACGCCTCCCGGCGACGCTGCGCCACCGGCCCCGGGTCACCACCGGACGCGGTGACCTCGGCCAGGCCGGTCAGGAAGTACGCGGCCCGCAGGTGCAGTTCGCCGAGGGTCAGCTCGGGCAGCGGCACCACCGTCACCCGCCCCTCGTCGACCAGCAGCGCGTCGCAGCGCCGGGCGGCGACGTTTACCAGCACCACCGGGCCGTTCCCGGCCGCCTGGGCAAGGTCGGCGAAGGGGGGTGGGCGCAGGAAACCGTCGAAGCCGGGCAGCCGCCGGATCTCCGCCAGCACCTCGCGTCGCTGGAGGGCCAGCTCGTGCCGGCGTTCCGAGCCCACCTGGTCGACGTTCGTCCCGGCGATCATCGGAACCGGCAGCCCGGCGATCGACGACGGGCCGGGCCGGGGATCGAGACGGTCGAGGGCGGCCTGTGCGGCGCCCAACCGCTCGGCCAACCGGGGTTCCCGCGCGCGTAGCGCGGCCAGGTCCGCCCCGGCGTCGTGGGCCCGGGTGAGCAGCACCCCCCGGCCGTACTCCAGCAGCTCCACCGCGCGCTCCGGCCGGTCGAGCGCGATCGCCACCGCCGCGGCGTCGCCGGCCAGGCCCGGGAACTGCCCGAGCAGCCGGCCCTGGTCGTCGAGGTCCATGCCGTGCCAGGCCACCAGGTCGAGCAGCTCGATCGCCGTGGTGTAGCCCTCAAGCGCCGCCGGCAGGTCGCCGGCTTCGGCGGCGAGACCGGCGTACGTCCGGGCGGCGCCGGCCCGCAACAGCGACGGCGCCGCCTCGATCGCCGCGGCCGCACGCAGCACGTCGATCGCCTCGGACAGGTCGACCGGCGGCAGGTCGCCGGAGACGGCCGGAACGATGCCGGTCGGGTCTGCGGGCAGCGCCGTGCTGCCCGGGCCGCCGGTGACGGGGTCCGGCGCGGCGTCCTGGGTGGCGCGTGCGATCTCCTCGACGGCGGCGGCCAGGTTGTTCAGGCACATCGTCCGCTCTGGATGGTCGACGGGCAGAGCCGCGACCGCCGCCCGGTACACGGTCAGCATCTCGTGGGCGTCGCGGCCGGCCCGGCCGGCCCGGAACCTGATCAGCAACGCGTTACCGAGGTTGGTCAGCAGCTGGTGCCGTTCCGGGGCCGAGGCGGGTGTCGCCTGTTCGATCTGGCGCAGCAGCGTGACCGCCTCGTCGAGCGTGGCGGGATCCTCGGAGAGTTGGTGCCGCAGCAGGTGGCTGAGGGCCAGCGTGCGGGCGATCCGTACGCGGTCGACGGGCTCGGCCTCCCGCTGCGCCAGCTCCGCCGCCTCCCGCAGCAGCGCGACCGCCTGTTCGGCGTCGGTAAGCGCGGCGGCCCGGGCCTGCTCCGGTGCGGTGCGGCCATCGGCCGGCAGCGCGGCGTTGACGACCAGTTCGGTGCGCCGGTTCAACGCCGAGCCCAGGTTGAGCAGGCCGAGCATCCGGTCCGGGTGCCCGGGTGGGGCAGCCGCCACCGACCGCCGCAGCACGTCGATCGCCTCGGTGAGGATGCCCAGGTCCTGGGTGCGGCCGAAGAGTTCCTGCAGGACCAGACCCAGATTCGACAGGCGGAGCGGCAGTTTCGCGGAACTCGCGGTGGCGGCGACCGCCTCCCGCAGCCGCACCACGGCCGGTTCCAGCAGGTCGGGTTCCCCCGCCAGGTTGGTCAGCTCACGCAGCGTGGTGCCCAGGTTGTTGAGCAGGTCGGGCCGATCCGGATGATCCGCCGGCAGCAGCCGCTCGGCCTCGGTGAGCACGTCGCGGGCCTCCCGCAGGGTCGCCAACCCGGCCAGGTCGGCGTACCAGCGGCCCAGCGCGTGACCGAGGTCGCCGAGCCGTCGGGCCCGCTCCCCCGGGTCGCTCGTTCCGTCGGCCGCCGCCCGCAGCAGTCGCTCCGCCTCGTGGAGATCCTCAGCCCGGCGGTGCCGCGCATAGCGCGCCTCCCGCAGCTTGCCCTCGGCCTGCCACAGCCCGCCAATGTCCAGCCCGTCGAGTCGAGGTCCGGCCGCCGCCGCCCGATACGCCTCGATCGCCGCGTCCAGGTCGGCCGAGGTCTGCCGCCGCTGGTGACGCTCGCCGACCAGCCCGGCCAGGGTGGCCCGGGCCAGACCTTCCCGCTGCTCGCTGAGCCCGGCCGCCAGCGCGGCACGGTTGGCGTCGATCGCCGTGTCCAGGTCGCCGTCGGTGCCGCTGGCGACGAACCGCCTACTGGCCAGCGTCGCGTACGTGAAGACCACCAGCGGATCGGCCCGGACCGACACCGCCTGCGCCAGCGCGTCGACCGCCCGGTCGAGGTCGGCCGGCTCACCGCGTCGCTGCCAGCGTTCGCGCAGCCGATCGCCGAGGTTGACGCGGGCGATCATCCAGACCGGCGAGTCGGCGGACGCGGCCCGGGCCGCGTCGCCGAGCAGGCGGATCGCCTCGTCCAGCGCCGCCACGTCACCTGCCTGCTCGAACCGGTCGCCGAGAACGTTGCCGAGGTTGAACAGCCGGGTGGGGCGCTCCGGGTCCCCGGCCGGAGTCGACTCCAGACTCTCCCGGTGCGCGTCGATCGCCGCCGGAAGCGACAGCTGCCGGCCCAGGTGCAGGTACTGGTCCCGGTGCACCCGTCCGAGCGCGGAAAGGTAGTGCAGGCGCTCGGGTACGCCCGACGGTGTTTCGGCCAGCGCCCGTTCCAGCAGGGCCTGCGCCTGGCCGGCCACCCGGTAGTCCCCGGAACGTTCGGCCCCGCCCATCAGCGCGACCGCCTGGCGGAACAGCTCGGCCGGCGCGTCGCCGCCGGACCGGCCGGGCGCGGAGCGGGCTGCCGGGATCCGGCCACCGGTCCGGGCGGACGCGGGGCGGGCGGCCGGGCTCCGGCCACCGGTCTGGGCGGAACCAGCGCTGGTGGGCGTGTGGGCGTGGAGCAGGGCCAGCAATGACGGCGGTACCCGCTGCGGTGCCAGGTACAGCAGCATCTGGGTCAACCCGACCGCCTGCACGAGATCGGCAGCGTTCTGCCCGGCCGGCAGGCTCTGGTACCGGTACCAGTGCAGGCAGGCCAGCAGGAACAGGGCCTCGGCCTCGTGCTCGGCGAGTGAATCGCGCCCGGCCACCCCGTCGAGCAGTTCGTACACCGGTCGGGCCTCCTGGAGGGCTGCGGGCTCCAGCACCCACCTGGGCTCCATGGTGGTGCCGAAGTCGTCGAGCCGCTTCCGCAGCCGCCGCACCGGGTCGGACCTGAATCGCTGCCACATGCCAGCCCTCCCGTCGCAGGCACCGTCCGCCCAGGGGTAGCAGCTGCGGTGAACGGCCGCTGTCCCAAAACCGACCGGGTAACTTGGGGCTCCGACAGGCAACGATCGGAAAGGTGATCCCCATGGCGCTCGAAGCCGGCACCCGGCCTGCCAAGGAGTCCGGCACCTACCGCATCGGGGGCGATCTTCAGGTCGACCGGCTCGGCTACGGCGCGATGCAGATCACCGGCCCCGGGGTCTGGGGCGACCCGAAGGACCCGGCCGAGGCGGTCCGGGTGCTGCGTCGCGCGTACGAGCTGGGGGTGACGTTCATCGACACCGCCGACTCGTACGGTCCGTTCGTCTCCGAGCTGCTGATCCGCGAGGCGCTGCACCCGTACGCCGACGACCTGCTCATCGCGACGAAGGCCGGGCTGACCCGCAGCGGCCCGGGTGACTGGCGGCCGGTGGGCCGACCGGAGTACCTGCGTCAGCAGTGCGAGTTGAGCCTGCGCCACCTGGGGCTGGAAACCATCGGCCTCTACCAGCTGCACCGCATCGATCCGGCGGTGCCGCTGGCCGACCAGCTCGGTGAGCTGGCACTGTTGCGGGAAGAGGGCAAGATCCGGCACATCGGGCTCTCCGAGGTGACCGTCGACCAGATCGAGGCGGCCCGCCGCATCGTGCCGATCGTGTCCGTGCAGAACCTGTACAACCTGGCCAACCGCGACGCGGAGGACGTGCTCGACCACTGCGAACGGCACGACCTCGCGTTCATCCCGTGGTTCCCGATCGCGACCGGTGACCTGGCCCGGCCTGGCGGCCCGCTGGACGCCGTCGCCGCCGAGCACGACGCGACGCCCGCGCAACTGGCCCTCGCCTGGCTGTTGCGCCGGTCGCCGGTCATGCTGCCGATCCCCGGTACGTCGTCGGTGGCGCACCTGGAGGAGAACGTGGCCGCGGCCCAGGTGAAGCTGACCGACGCCGAGTACGAAAGGCTCTCCGCCGCCACCGCCTGACCCTCCCCACGCGACACTTCACCCCCCTCCCACGCCGCGTCGCCCACCCTCCATACCCTGCGCCGTGGCGTGCGTGTCATGCGCGCCCTGCGTGCGCCGTGGCCGTGCGTGCGCGCCGTGCGCGTCGTGCGCCTGCAACTTCGGGGAAACTGCTGCCTGCGCCCGCCTGGACCCGACACCTTCGGGAAAAATGCTGCCTGCGCGGCCCGCCTGGCATCGGGGGTGTTGTCTGGGTGGGGTATCGATGGCTGCGGCCCGGCGACTCGGTGAAGCCGCCGGGCCGGGTGGGTCACAGGGCGAGGCAGTTGGGTTTGATCGCGGCGTCGCGGAGAACCTGTCGGATGACGGTGTAGGTGGTGCCGTCGAGCACCAGGCCGAGGTGGCCGACCACGCGCAACGGGCACCGGGACTGGATCAGTACGTTTGTCGCGCCGTCCGCCAGCTTCGCGTTGTCGACCGGTCGGACCAGTTCGTCCTGCCAGGTCCGCACCGCAGTCCAACGCACCGGGGCCGGCGTGTCGTCGCCCGCGTTGAGGGCGGTGAGGAACGACGACCCGATGGTCATCTGCTGGCAGGCCACCACGCCGGCGCAGCTGCCCAGACCGAGGAACGACACGATGTTTGCCACGTATGTGCCGTACTGCGGGGTGCCCAGGCTGACGTAGCGCTCGACGGAATCGCCGCCACCGAGGTTCTTGATGTAGTAACGACTGACCAGGCCACCCTCGGAGTGTGCGACCAGGTCGACCTTGGCACCTCCGGCGGCGGCGCGGACCTGCCCGACGTACCCGCGCAGCCCGGCGGCGGACGCGGTGATGTCACCAAGTCCGAGGTTGGGCAGCTGGTAGATCCAGACCCGGTAGCCGTCGGCGCGCAGCCGGGCGGCGAGTGGCTCGTAAACGGCGGTGATACCGCTGAGCCCACCCACCACGATGACCGGATTGGCGCCGGCCAGCGCCCGCAGGTCGTCGGCTACGGCGTCGCCGATGGGCGTGACGTGGGCAGACCCGGCCTCGCGGGCGGACCCGGCGGCGGTGCCGGTACCGGTGGTGCCGGGGGCGGCGGCGGTGGCGGTGGCGGTGACGGCAGACCCGGCGGCGGTGCCGGGGGCGGTGGTGACGGTGGCGGTGATGCCGGTGCCGGTGCCGGTGCCGGTGGTGACGGTGGCGACGCGGGTGGGCGCTGCCCTGTCGGGCGGAGCGGCGGTGGCGGCGGGAGCCGTGAGGACGGCGGCGACCGTGAGCGTCAGGACGGGGACAGCCTTTCGGAGCAGCATCGCTGCACCTCCCAAGGGGATCCCGGGGTTACCGGGTGGAGGCGGTGGGATGTCCGATCGACCGTGCACTGATGATGCGGGTCACGATCCAGAAACGTCAATGAAAAGTTACGCGCGGGTAGCGAATGCCCACCGGACGTTCCGCGAGTGGAGCCGACAAACCGTCCACGTACGACGAACGCCGCACGCACCGGATGGGTGCGTGCGGCGTCGAGTTCGGCGTGGGTCAGCTGGCTGGCGTCGTCTCCGGCTCCGGCTCAGGACGGGCCTGACCCTGCTTCACGTACGTCGGGTGCAGCTGCACCGGCCGGCTCTCCTGCTGGCGGCGCTGCCGCGCCCGGACCCGCAGGTTGAGGAACTCCACGAAGATCGAGAAGGCGATCGGGCCGTACACGTAGCCCTTCGGGATGTGCTGGTCGAAACTCTCCGCGATGAGGCTCGCCCCGATGAGCAGCAGGAACGACAGAGCCAGCATCTTGACCGTCGGGTGCTGGTTGACAAACCTGCTGACCGCACCGGCCGAGACCAGCATGATGATCATCGCGATGATCACGGCGGCGACCATGATGGCGAGTTCGTCGACCATGCCGACCGCGGTGATCACCGAGTCGAGCGAGAAGACCACATCCAGCACCAGGATCTGCGCGATGACCGCGCCGAACGAGACCACTTTGCCGCCCTCGCGGCCATGGTCGGAACCTTCCAGATGCTCGTGGATCTCGTACGTCGCCTTGCCCACCAGGAATATTCCGCCGAGTAGCAGGATCAGATCGCGCCCGGATATCTCCTGCCCGAGCACGGTGAACAGCGGCGCGGTCAGACCGATGATCCAGGACAACGACGCCAGCAACAGCAGTCGGGTGATCAGGGCGAGCGAGATGCCGATCGTCCGCGCCCGGGCCTGCTGGTGCTCGGGCAACCGCCCGGACAGGATCGAGATGAACACGACGTTGTCGATGCCCAGCACGATCTCCAGCAGGAGCAGGGTCGCGAACGCGATCCACAGCTCGGGACTGGTCAGGAACTCCATGCCATCCTCGACTCTCACGACCGGCCGCCGGGTCGGCACCCGGACCATCGGCTGATCTGCATCATGATGACCTACCGGGCCGCCAACCGCTTCGCAACCCCGCCCGCCCCACAGCACCCCCGGCCAGCACCGGACCGACCGCACGACTTGCGGCATGTCGTCCCTTCAGGGGCGCCGGGAAGCTGCAACATGCCGCATCCTGCGACAGCATCCCGGGCAGCTCTCTTCCCGGACAGCCTTCCGGCCGCACGCCACGACACCGCCCGGACCGGTCTCGCCTCCAGCCCACGACAGACGTCCGACAGGTCCCGGCCGGTCTCGGTCGCGCGCCACGGCGGCGGCGCCGACAGCTCTTCGGCGGGCGGGCCCGGGGTCCTACGCCACTGACGGATCGATGGCATGCTGTGGCCGTGCCCGGCACCTCACCTCCCGACGAACGACTGCGGGTCATGCCGTGGTGGCTGGTACTCATCGGGCTGCTGCTGGCCGCCCTGCTCGGCTGGTGGGTGCTGTACTGGCTGCTCGGCGAGGCCGACCGCGCCGCCGCGCCGGACACCCGGGCCACGCTGCGCATCGACGCCATCCGCACCGGGTTGACAGTGGTAGCCGGCACCGGCGGTGGGTTGGCGCTGCTGCTCGCCGCCCGGCGACAGTGGATCAGCGAACGGGCGCAGCGGCACCAGGAGGTCGTCGCCGCCGCCGACCAGGCACACCGTGACCGGGTGCAGGCGCACGCCGAGGCGGTCGCCGAGGCCGGGCAGCGACACCAGGAACACCAGGCCGAGGCCGCCGCGCACGACGCGGCCGAACGCCGGCTGACCGAGCTGTACACCCGGGCCGTCGAACTGCTCGGCAACGACAATGCGGCCGTACGCCTCGGTGGTCTGCACGCCCTGGAACGGCTCGGTCAGGACAACCCGGCGCAGCGTACGACGATCGTCGGGGTGCTCTGCGCGTACCTGCGGATGCCGTCGCCGGACGACGCGCGAGAGGCGGAGGTACGCCGCAGCGCGCAGCGGATGCTGACCCGGCACCTACGCGCGGACGGTGACGTCTTCTGGCCCGGCATGCGCCTGGACCTCACCGGTGCGCGGCTGGACGACTTCGACGCCACCGGCTGCGCCCTGGACGACGCCGACCTGACCGACGCCACCTGCACCGGCACCACCCGCTTCACCGGCGCGACGCTGCGCGGCCGGCTCGCCCTCGCCGCCACCTTCGAGGATCTCGTCCTCGACGGAGTCACCGGGGATGCGAAGATCATGCTCGACGACGCCACCGTCTCCGGCCGGCTGACTGTCGAACGGGCCGAAATCGGCAAGCTGAGCTGCCGGCGGGCCACCATTGCGGCGGCGTCGTTGCGGGCCACGTCCGTGCGACGGACGGCGAAATTCGACCACGCCCGCTTCACCGAGGGCGCGAGCTTCCGCGAGGCGGCCTTCCACAGCAGCGTGTCCATGGAACACGCGACCTTCACCGGCCAGGCAGACTTCCGTCAGGCCCGCTTCGCCGACCTGGCGCTGTTCCGCTGGACGGAGTTCGGCGGCGACGTCTGGTTCACCGACGTCGACTTTGACGGCCCGGCGAACTTCGGTCGAGCCCGCTTCCACGGCCCGGCCAGCTTCGAGCACGCCCGGCTGGCCTACCGCCCCCGGGTGGACCAGGCCCGCGCGACGGCCTCGGCACCGCATGTCTGGCCCGACGGTACGCGCGTCGAACCCCTCGACACCGACTGGCTCCTGCTCACCGATCCGTAGACCGGCCCCCGAGATGAGATCGGTCCGGTCCCTTCGATTTCCTGGACCCGACATAGGATGCGGGACTCCTGACATTCGACGAGGGAATTCATGTCCACGGCCAAGCAGAACCCCATGTCCTCGGTGTTCTCGGTAGACATCGGCATGCTCCTGGCCACCCTGCTCGCTCTCGTCGGATACCTGCTGCCCTGGTTCCGTCCGCGCCCCCGCGCCCAGTGGTCCTTCTCCGGCTGGGCGTACGCGTCGCTCAGCGACGGGAGCGGGGGTGGCTGGACGCTGCTCACCTTCGGGTGGCTGCTGCTGGCCGCTGGGGCCGCGCTGTGGGCACGGCAGGTCATGGCGGCGGCGATGGCCGGAATGGTTGCCGCCGTGGGCACCCTGGTCACCGCTATGGCGGTGGTGTCGGCCAGCTTCGGCATGATCGGTGAAAGAAGTGCGCTGGACTACGTGACAGAGCTGCCCTTCGGAGCCGGCATCCCGATCATGGCCGCCGGTATCGGGCTGCTCCTGGCCACCTCCTGCCGGGCGATCATTCGGTGCCACCTACTGGAAGCCACCCTGGACCGACACGACCCACCAACCCCCTGACGCACCCGCCCACTGAGCGCGCCCGCCGCCCGCCGCCCGCCGCCCCGATCATGCAGTTGCGGCACCCGATATCAACGATTTGCCCCACTCTGTCAACAACCACAACTGCATGATCGACGCCGTGCTGAGCGGAGGGTCAGATGCGGTCGGTGAGGTGGGCGACGAAGGTGCGCCAGGCGGTTGGGGGGAAGGTAAGCACCGGGCCGGTGGGGTCCTTCGAGTCCCGCACGCCGACCACGCCGGGCAGGTTGTCGGCGACCTCGACGCAGACACCGCCGTTCGTGGACGAGCGGGACGACGTGCGCCACCGCGCGCCGGTCAGGTGGTCCATGTCTTCGCCGCCTCCTTGAGCACGTCGAGGGTCTGCCCCAGCGGAAGTGCTTCGCCCCGAACCACGTCCCATGCCAATGCAAGACGAGCAATAGGATCCGGCTGCCCGGTGGTCTGCGACTCCAACTGATGATCCACGCAGGCGGCTCGTGATCCGTCGGGCAGGTCCGCCAGGATGAACGCGCCGGCCAGTCCTGGATAGATGCCAGCGGAGAGCGGCACGATGTGCAACTGGATATGCGGCTGCTCGGCGCACGTCACCAGATGCTCGACCTGTTCGGCCATCACGTCCGCGCCGCCGCACGCCCGCCGCAGCACCATCTCGTCAAGCACCACGAAGAGCTGCGGGGCCGGGTCACGCGCGAACACCGCCTGCCGCTCCAGCCGCGCCGCGACCCGCTGGTCCAGCTCGGCGAGCGGCGTCCCGGCCGCCCGGAAGACCGCGCGGGCATACGCCTCCGTCTGGAGCAACCCCGGCACGAAGGAGTGCTCGTACCAACGGAAAGCTGTCGCATCCCGCTCGATCTGGATCCACTCGCGCAGCCAGATCGGCGCGGCGTCGCCCTTGACCAACTCGTCCCAGAGCGTCGCGAAGTAGCCACCCGTGTCAAGCGCCTTGTCGACGGCGGTCAGGTACGGCAGCGTCGGCGGCTTGGTGCCGGTCTCGATCGCGCTCACCTGCGAGTCCGAGCAGAAGACCCGCTCGCCGAGCTGAGCCTGGGTCAGCCCGGCGGTCGCCCGACGTCGCCTCAGTTCGCGAAGCAGGTACTCCGACGGCGAGATTCCCACGGCTTCCAGTCCCTTCCACGACGCCCCACTCCGTTCCATGCCGGCTCGGGGCAGGTCGTCACGTTCCGCGATCAGGCGATAACTATTCCGAGCGTAGGGGGCGTACGTCCAGGGTGGAAGGAGCACGACGAGCCTGGTGGCGACCCATCCCCCGGTCCCGGCAGGACACGCCCGTGCCGGGGGTCGCCGCCAGGCGAGCATCCGCGGCGACCCCCGATCCCCCTGCCACCGACGAAGGAGGTGTGTCGTGTCCGCGACGAGGCACGCCAATGCCGTTCCGACAGCGCGCTGGCCGACCCGCCGAGCCGCCCGCCCCGTCGTCGCGCCGGGCGGCACCCGCGAGGACGGTACGCCCCGGGTCACACCCGGCGTCTACCTGCTGACCCGCGACGCATCCCCGCAGTTCGTCAGGCCGATCACGGTACGGGTGATCCGTGAACGGACCGGCCGGAGCACCTACGACGGTTGGGCGTGGATCGAGGTGTACCAGCTCGACCCTCGGGGCGAGGCGATCGACCGCCGCGAGTTGTACGTACGCCCCGACGGAATGCGCCCCGCGCCGCCGCTACGACACCGCACAGCGGCCCGGCGTGCTGCGACGAGGGCCGCCGGATGAACACGCCCGCCCGTGAACACGTACCGTCCCGCCCGACGTGGCGCTGCCGTGCCTGCGGCATCGCCTGGCCCTGCTCTGCGGCGAAGCTGCGCCTGCTCGCCGAGTACCGGGGCAACATCCCCGGTCTGATGATCTACCTCGTGACGCTGCGCGAGGAGGCCATCGCCCAACTCGCCGAGCGCAACCCCGGCACCCGCCTGCCGGACCTGCACCGACGCTTCACCGACTGGATACCGGCCCGCTCCCGCTGAAGGCCACCCGCCCTGGAGCGCGGTAATCCCCTGCCGCGTCGCGGGTCCTGCGGATGATGCAGTCAGCTCCGACACGGAAGCAGGGCGACCCATTCAAGGGCTTGGGTGTCGTTCCCGTGGTTTACTCGCAAGGATGGGCTCGTAACCGCCTACTGGGTAGGGGCACACCGCCGATGTTGCTAAGTTTCCGCTTCGCCAACCATCGTTCGTTTCGCGACGAGCATCAGCTCAACCTCATGCCCGTCTACGGCGACGGCGCCGAGGCGGACGAGCTAGCTCCGCAGGCGGTCCAGGTCGTTGGCATTTTCGGAGCCAACGCATCCGGCAAGTCCAACTGTCTAGGTGCCCTGGGTTTCATGCGACAGATGGTCGTGGAGTCAGACCGGGCGGTCGAGCCCGGGGTGGGACTGTCTCGGGAGCAATTCCGGCTGGATCCCGACATCGCCACGCAGCCCTCGCAGTACGTCGTGGACCTCATGCTCGGCGGGGTCCGGCACACTTACGGGTTCACGATCGATGACGACCGGGTGCTCGACGAATGGCTTTACCACTATCCGCTGGGTCGCAGGCGGCGCATCTTCGAACGAGATGGAAGCGAATTCTCCTGGGGCGAAGAGTCGGGCCGCCGTCCCTTGGAGCAGATCGCCGAGATCACCGCCCCGACCGCGCTCTTCCTCAGCACCGTCGCCCGTTTCGGCCACAGCCGCCCGGAGCCGGATCCGGCAAACCCGCAGCCGCTGCACGACACCTACCGATGGTTCTACCTGATGAGCCAGCGCACCGATCCTGCCTCCGGGCTCTCCGCCCTGATGCGTGCCGGCAGTTCGGACGCGGAGAAGGTACGCCAACTCGTCGTCGACCTGTTGCAGGCCGCTGACGTGGGCATCGTCGACATCGTGGTCCGAACTGACGCAGACCCCGAGGAGCAACCCGCGCAGAATGCGCTCAGGAAGTGGCTGAGAACAGCGGTTGCCTCGATGCGCCTCCCCCGGATCCAGTTCGCGCACCAAGGTCCCAACGGCACCGCGCTGCTCGATCTTCACGACCAGTCCAGCGGCACCCGGCAGTTGCTCACCCTGGGGCTGCACGCCGCTGCGATGCTCCGCACCGGTGCCACGATGTTGATCGATGAGATCGACGCCAGCCTGCATCCGATCCTGACCGCCAAGCTCATCAGCCTGTTCCGCAGCCCGCAGGCCAACCCCCTGGGCAGCCAGCTCGTCTTTACCAGCCACGACGCGGCGCTGCTCGGCACCATCGACGCTGAGGAGATCCTGCGCCGCGATGAGATCTGGTTTGTGGAAAAGGATGGCCAGGGAACGTCCTCGCTCTATCCGCTGACCGACTTCAAACCCCGCAAGGAGGGTGAGAACCGCCAACGCCGCTACCTCAACGGCAACTACGGGGCGGTCCCCGACCTGTCCAGCCACTTGTTCGAGCAGGCACTCGCCACCCGTGGAGACGTGGATGACACCTCGACGCGTTGAACACCGGACAGGCCGCACGGTCGACACCGGCCGGCGGGAAACCGACCTACGCAGGCAGCCGGCTTCTCGGGAACAACGGCGAACCGTGCTGATCACCACGAACGGTGAATCGACCGAGCGGACGTACTTCGACGCGCTGAAGCGCGAACCGTGGATCAGCGCCAAAGTGGCAGTCGCAGTGGAGCGCGGCTCCCCCACCGACCTGGTACGCGGCGCGGGCCGCCGGCAGCGGGACAACGACTACGACGAGGCATGGGCCGTGTGCGACGTCGACCACTACCCACCCGAGGAAGCCTCAGCCGAGGCACAGCGGTCGGGGGTACGGCTTGCCTGGTCCAACCCCTGCTTCGAGGTGTGGCTGCTACTCCATCTGTGTCATCACGCCGGCTATGTCGAGAACGCCAAGAAGGCCAGGGACCTGCTCCGTAAGCACCTCCCCCACTGGGACAAGACGCTGCTCGACTTCGACAGCTTCCGCAGCGGCGTCACCGACGCATGCCGGCGGGCAGCGCGACTCGATCCACCACCCGCTGGAAATCCCTCCACCTCAGTTGGTGAGCTTGTCGCCGCACTACAGCGTTGATCTGGACGCCTCATCAACCGGTGTTTCCACAGACGTCAGCCTCTGTGATCCTTGGCTTTGGTCCATGATGGAGCGCCCCACTCTTGCGGCGGCGGCTCGATCAACCGCATCGACGGGTGCTGTTAGCATCACGGCGGACGCGGTCAGCACTCATGAGGATCCGGCGAATCGATGTCTCGGAACGAGCAGGATCCGTACGTGCTTCTCGGCGTCAGCCGGGATGCGTCGCTGGCGCAGATTCGTGAGCGCTACCTGATCCTGGTGCAGGTCTGGCACCCGGACAAGCATCAGTCGAGCCCGGAGAACGTGCGGGCCGAAGCCACCCGGCAGATGCAGCAGATCAACAGGGCGTACAAACTGCTCACCGACGTTCGGGAACGCGAGGCCCGCGAGCGCCAGGCCCGCCAGGCCGAGGAACAGCAACGCGCGACGCACCAGCGGGCGGGCAGTGGGCAGCGGGCCAGCGACTGGGCAGCACAGCAACGCGAGGCGCGTGAACAGGAGGCCCGGGAGCGGGCGGCAGACGAACGTCGGGCCCGGGAGCGGGCGGCACGCGAGGCACGCGCGCAGGAAGCCCGCGAGCGCGAGGTGCGCGAGCGGGCGGAGGCCGAGCGGCTGGCGCGGATACGCGAGCGGGAGGCACGCGAGCACCAGCATCCCCGCGCCCGGTGGACGCATCCCCGGTACCAGCCGGCGCAGCTACCGGAACCGCTGACCATCGAACCGATAACCATCTCGTTGTCGGATGGCGCCGAGGGTTACACGCTGTTGGCTCGATCCGAAGACCAGGAGTCTGTGGTCTTCTTTCCCGGCGCCGACGGCGAGCTGCTCCTGTTCCGCGCCAAGGAGACGCTGCACCGGTACCTGACCGAGACCAGCTCCCACGAGCTGGCCGCCGTTCCCGGTTGGGACGAGTTCATGAACTCGATCCTCAAGGCCGGAATCAGCGTCGACGACGATCGGTCGTACGACTTCGGGTTGATCCTCTACAGCATCAGGCGCCCGGTGACCGACTGGGTTCCCCGGCTCTTCATCACCAACCGCGATCTCCTGGTGGACATCGCGGAGGCGTTCGGGATCACCGAGGCGTTGGAGGTGTTGCGCGTCGGATCGGCGATCGACACGCTCGACGATCTGATGCGGGTCGCCGACCGACCACTCGCCGGATGGGGCGCACGGCGTCGGCTCGACGCCATGAATTCGGGGCCTGCGAGCATCGCGTGGCGCAGGGTGATCCGGAACGTCGAGAAACGCGTACGGTGGCTGCGCTGAGCGGCCAGCCTCGTCACTCCTGCGGCCCGCTGTCACCGGCCTGGATGGACCGGGCGGTCGGCAGCAGCGCATCGCTGAATTCCGGGAGCGTCAGCACGTTTACCGCGACGCCGGGCTCGACCAGCCAGAACGCCTGGACACCGTCGTGCAGACCGGCGCTGTCACCGTGCGGGAACTCGCTCAGCTGCCACTCGGCGGGGTCGCGCTCGTGATATTCGCGAAGGAAGTCCCGTAGCGCGGTCAGGTCGACAAGCCGGTCCCCGCGCAGCACGTGGACCCGCAGATCCACGCGATGCCCCTCGGGCGTCTGCCGCTCCCAGACCCGGCTGGCGAAGCGTACGTCGTCCCACTCGGTGGCGAAGTCGGACACCTCGTCGCCGACACCGGCCGGCACCTGCCCGATGTGGAAACCGTCAAGCAGCCCGCCGTCCCGCCTCTCGCCGCTGCTCATCCCACCGCCTCGATCGGTTTCCGACTCAGTTGCCAAGCGCCCGTACCTTGGCGATCGTCTCCTGGACGTGCTGCCGGGCGGGCTCGTGCCCCTGCGCCGCCTGTGTGAGCGCCTGCCGGTACGAGTCGATCATGTTGATCAGTGGCCCGGCGGCGACACCCTGGAGGGCCCCGGCGACGAGCTGGCGGGCCTCGGCCGCGTCCTGCGCCGCCGCCGCTGTCTTCGCCTTCGCCTCGTCCAGCTTCTGCGCCGCCGCCGCCAGCCTGGCGATCATCTCCGCTGCGCTCACACGCCCTCCCCACGATCGCATCACCCCGGCGTCGCCGCCTGCCCACGAGCAGCGACCACACAGGAGCGTACGAGATCCACACACGCATCGCGACCACCCGAACGCGCCACACCGCCAAGGGTGGGTACATCTGTCGCTGTCATGGCGACAACAACTGCACCCACCCCCCGTTTCGCCTCGTCCCGCCAGCCGCCGTGCCGACGATTCGGTGGACCGGCTACCCGGGGGGGGTCAGCGCAGCACGCGGAAGAGCAGCAGGTAGCCGCAGTAGGCGAGGGGTACCGCGAGGAAGCAGATCAGGAAACCCAGGACCGGATGGCGCGGCGGGGTGGCGGCGCCGACGGCCGGCCGCCCCCAGCGGCCGAGCACCAGCCAGCCGCCGATCAGCGCCATGGCGGGCAGGCCGGCGAGCATCCAGGCGAGCAGGGTGCCCAACCCAACCACGCCGAGGCTCCAGCCGAACGTCAGGACCAGCAACAGCAGCGCCGCGATGCCGGCGGCACCGGCGTAGACCGCGACCGCTCGGGCCCGCGACGACCAGCCAGGTAACAGCGCCGGTTGCTGGGCGAGCAGTTCGGCCTGCTGCCCGTGCCGGTCGGCCTCGTCGGCCCACCGCCGAGCCAGCTCCAGCTCCGTCGCCGGGTCGACCGCTCCGGCGCGCGGGGCCGGCACCCCAGCCGCCGTCGCGCTCACGGCCACCGGCAGCGCCGGGCCCGTCTGTCCCACCCCAACCGGGGAGTACGCCCCGACATCCGGCCGCCCCGGGGCGGCGGCTGCGCCGCCGTCCGACCCCGTCCCCGGTCCCCACCCGCCGCCCGGGTACCCGGGCGAACCCGGCGGCCGACCCGGCGGGCCCGACACCGGTGCGCCGGTCGGCGACGGCCCGGCCGGGCCGGACACCGGTGCGCCGGGTGGGGCCGGCGGGCCGGACATCGGCGCGCCGGGCGGGGGCGGACCGGGAGGCGGACCACCGGGCACGGCTCCGCCCGGCGTGGCACCGGTCGGTGCGGTGCCGCTCGGGCCGCCCGGTGCGATGCCAATGGTGCGGCCGAGGTGGTCGAGGCGCTGCCCCTGCGCGGTCAGCCGCCGGTCGAGGTACTCCACGGCGGCGCCGAGATCCCGCTGCCGTTCGGCCTCGGCGGCGGCGCCCTGCTCACCGGCACGGTGCTGCACCGCCAGGTGACGGGCCAGCGCCGCGTACTCGTCGAAGGTGGACACGCCTCACTCCTGCCCGTCGGAGGGGTGACCGTCGCGGGCGAACGGCACGATCAACCGGACCCGCTGGTCATGCCGGTCCACCAGCAGCGCCCGATCCGCGCGGGGGGTGTATGCGAGGTCGTGCACGCCGAGGTGCAGACCGAGATCCGAGCCGGGCACGTTCAGCGCGACCAGGCAGGCGACGTCGTCGCGGTTCTGCGTACCGCCGAGGTCGTCGGCGAGCCGGCGCAGGCCGCGCCACCAACCGAGCAGGTGCACCCCGTGGCCGGGCCCCTGGCGCAGCAGCACCCGCAGGTCGTCGTGGCCGGAGCGGAACGTGGTCGGGTCGCTCTCGCCGAGCAGGCCGGCGGCGGCGTCCATCCCGAACACCACCAGATAGCTACGCCCCGCCGGCACCGCACCCGGCTCCGCCGCCCCGGCACCCGCACCGATGTGGTCAACACCCCGCAGGGCGGCTCCGGCGGGTGCGGACCCTGGGCCGTCGGTGCGGTGACCGCCGGCCAGGCCGGTGGCGAGGGTGCTGATCCGGTCGCGTAGGGCAGCGGCGTCGAGCCGCTGGACCCGGTGCCCGCCGGCGGCCAACGTGGCTGCCGTGTCGTCGGCCGCCGGGTCGGCGGCGGCGACCAGCGGAGCAAGCACGAACACCGCCTCGCCGGGGGCATGCTGTCGGGCCAGGCTCAGGGTGGCTGCCCGCAGCACCTCGGCCCCGGCGGACGAGGTGCCGACCACGGCCAGGTGCCGGCCGGGGGCGGTGTCCATGATGAACAGGGCGGTGGTGCCGTCCACGTCGACCGTCCGGCCGACCAACGCCAGGGGACGCCGGCCGCCGGGGCGCAACCCGGTGAAGGTGGCATCCTCCTCGACGCGGGCGGTGTCGTAGCCGCGGAACACCGACGGTGGGCGGGCCCCCGCCGGGCGGGCCTGCCACAGCTCGTGACGCAGCCGGGTCAACTCGTCGGCTGCGGCGTGCGCGTCGGGGAAGCGGATCACGGTGTTCGCGCCGGGCGCGCCGGCGGCGGTGTTCACCACGGCCGAGCCGACCGGCAGCGTCGCTGCGGCGTCGTTGAGGTGGTCGAGCACTCCCCCGCCGCCGGGCAGCGCCACCCGCAGGGCGAACTGCCCGAAGACCGCCTCGGCGCGGCCGTAGAGCGCCTCGATCCCGGTGGTGCTCTGGCTGGCCAGCACCAGGTGTACGCCGTACGAGCGGCCCTTGCGGGCCAACTCCTCCAGCAGATCCGCCGACTCGCGGGCCAGCGGATCGTTGCCGGCCAGCAGCACGTGGAACTCGTCGATCACCGCGACGATCCGGGGCACCGGGGTGTCGGCGGGCAGGTCGGCGAGCTTTGTGACGCCGTGCCGCTTGAGTGCGGTGGCCCGCCGGTGCAGTTCGCGGCGCAGCTCGCGCAGCACCGCCACGCCGTACTCCCGGTCGCTCTCGATACCGACGGCGCGGGCGTGCGGCAACCACGAAGGGTCGCGTTCGGTGGGCACGAACTCGGTGAAGCTGACCCCCTCCTTGAAGTCCAGGAGGTAGAGCTGCAACTCGACGGGCGAGTAGCGGACCGCCAGGCCGTACAGGACGTCGAGCAGGAAGACGGTCTTGCCGGCGCCCGTACGCCCGCCGACCAGCCAGTGCGGGGTGGCGTCGTCGAAGGCCATCGGGAACGGGTCGCGTCCGGCGCGGCCCACCACGGTACGCAGGCCCGCCCGGCCGGAGAGCCCCCACCGCTGCCCGGGCAGCAGGTCGGCGAAGCCGACCGCCTCGCCGCGTCGGGCCGCCTCGCCCAGGTGGGTGGCGAGCGCGGCGACGGAGGCCGGCGGGGGGTCGCCGTCGAGGACCACCGGCGCGGCCAGTCCGCTGCCGTCGGCGCTGAACGGCGTGCCGGGCGGGTCGCCGACCCGGGCGTACCCGTCGGTCAGTCGGAGCAGTGTGGTGGCGCCCAGCGGTGGGGCGGACTCGCCCGGCCCGGCCGGCGGCCAGCCGGCGAGCAGCACGCAGACGGCGGCGGCGGGGCCGGCGTGGGTGAGCGCGGCCAGTCGGGCGGCCTCGCGGGGCGCGGGGATGGACGCGGCGACCAGCACCAGCAGGTCCTGGTCCGGTCGGTCGGCCTGCCGCGCGGCCCGCGCGTGCCGTTCGGCGGCGTCGAGCAGCGTGGTGACCTCCGCCTCGGTGGTGGCCGGCGGGTCGACGACTCCGGCGTCGAGCAGCGGTCGCAGCGGACCGAAGGTGGCGCCGAGGGCGGCGGTGTCCAGCGCGGCGACCCGGACACCACCGGGCGCGGCGGTGGCCAACAGCCGCAGCACCAGGGCGCGGAGCAGGCCGGCGACCGTCGGCTGGCGGGCGTCGCCGTCGATCGCCAGGTGGTGCCCGGCGCCCAGGGGCAGCAGCACCGGGAAGCCGCCGCCGGCGGTGACCGCCTCCCCGACGCGTACCGGGACGGGTCGGCGGGCCAGTGGGGTGCCCGGCGTCGGGGTGGCCAGCGCGGCACCGACCCGGGCCAGCCGGGCCAGCAGGTCGGTGTCGACCACTGTGGCCGACGGTGGGGTGGCGCTCAGCGCGGTGCGGGCGGATTCGAGGTGGGCGCGGGCCGCCCGGTGAGCGGCGACCGCCTGCTCGTACGCCGACGCGAGCCTGCCCACACCCCTGCCCTTCGCCGCCGAGCGCCGCCTGGTCGCAGAAACCCTAACGGACGGCGGCGACACCGGCACGTGTCCGAACCGGACGTGTCGGACCGCCGCCTCGGCCGGGTGCTGACGCGCTGCGGCCGACGGCCCGAACCGGACCGTCGGCCGCAGCGTACGGTCAGCCGGTGACCGCGTTGAGCGCCGGCAGGTAGCCGTAGCGGTAGCCGTCGGCGTTCGGGTGGTACGCCTCGATGACCCCGGTGACGTCCCGGATCCACGGCTGGGCGCCGCAGACGCCGTGACCGGCGAAGGTGGGTCGGGTGTCGGCGAAGGTGGCGCCGGCCGCGGCGGCCCGGTCGGCGGTCACGGTGGCGAGGACGTCGGCCGCCTCGTTGAGGATGGTGCGCTTGTAGGTGCTCATGGCCAGCAGTCCGCAGTAGCGGGTCTCGAACAGCCGTGGATAGCCGAGCACGATCAGTCGGGCGTTGGGTGCCCGTTCCCGGATGGCGGCGTAGGTGCGGTCCAGCCGGGCCGGCAGCGTGCCGGTGGCGAACGCCTTCGCGGCGTTGACGGCGTTTGTGCAGGTGGAGGTGCTGCCGAACCGGCAGTCGGTCATCACGTCGGCGAAACCGGCGTCGTTGCCGCCGATGGTGATGGTGACCATGGTGGTGGTGGCGGAGAGCGCGCCAAGTTGGTTGTCGAGCACGTCGGCGGTGACCGCGCCGCCGCAGGCCGGGAACCGGAAGCTGGCCACGTTGTTGGCGGCGGCCCAGAGCGGGGCGTACGACTTCTGGCTGCGCAGGCAGGTGGACAGGTCGTACGGTCCGGCACCGACGCCGGAGGAGTACGAGTCGCCCAGGGCGACGTAGTGGATCGGGGCGGCGGCCTGGGCGACGCCGGGGACGGCCAGCGCGCCGACGGCGGCGGTGAGGAGGGCGACCAGCGCGGTCAGGGCGCGGGCCAACGGACGGTGGGGCATGACGGACCTCCACGGGGGTGGTGGTGGAGCCCGAGAGCCGCGCGCGTGGCCAAGGGTTGTTACTGGTCGGTAATGCTATCGAAACATCTGGATAAAGTGAATAGCCGTTAAGGAGAGGCCGCGTCCGCGCGGTCGTCCCGCGTGGACGCGGCCTCGTCGAGACCTCTCCGGCAGCTGGCCGTCAGCGCGCCGCCAGGGGCTGGCTGGCCGGGTGGACCGGGGCCGGCAGGGCGCCGACGCCGTCGAGGTACGTGTGGATCGCCGCGGCGGCGGCCCGCCCCTCGGCGATCGCCCAAACGATCAGCGACGCACCCCGGTGCATGTCACCGGCGACGAAGACCCCGTCGGCCTCGGTCTGCCAGTCCGCCCGGGAGTCGACCGCGCCCCGCGCGTTCCGGGCCACCCCGAGCTGCGCCAGCAACGGCTGCTCCTCGGTGCCCTCGAAGCCGATCGCCAGCAGCACCAGGTCGGCCGGCAGTTCCCGCTCGGTGCCCGGCACCGCCGTGACGATCCGCCGGCCGTCGCGCTTCTCGACGGTCACCTCGGCGATCCGCACCGCCCGCACCGCACCGGTGCCGTCGTCGACGAACTCCTGCACCGCCACTGCGAAGACCCGCTCGCCGCCCTCCTCGTGGGCCGGGTACTCCCGCAGGATCCAGGGCCACGTCGGCCACGGGTCGCGGCCCTCGTCCCGGGCGCGCGGCGGCTGCGGATACAGGTCGAGCTGGTGCACGCCGGCCGCACCCTGCCGGTGCGCCACACCCAGGCAGTCCGCCGCGGTGTCGCCACCGCCGATGATGACCACGTGCTTGCCGGCCGCGTCGATCGGCGTGCCGTCCGGCAGGGTGGCCAGCGCCGGCTGGCCCTCGCCGGCCGCCGCGACCACCCGGTTGGCCGCCACCAGATGCGCCATCGCCTGGTGTACGCCACGCAGCTGCCGGCCCGGTGTGTCGGTGTCCCGGCCCTGCAACGCGCCACAGGCCAGCAGCACCGCGTCGTGCCGGGCGCGCAGCTGTTCGGCGGTGACGTCGACCCCGACGTTCACCCCGGTCCGGAAGTCGACCCCCTCGGCGCGCAGTTGCGCCATCCGGAGGTCGATGTGCCGCTTCTCCAGCTTGAAATCGGGGATGCCGTACCGGAGCAGGCCACCGATCGCGTCGTCGCGCTCGTACACGGTCACGGCGTGACCCGCGCGGGCCAGTTGCTGCGCGGCGGCGAGCCCGGCCGGCCCGGAGCCGACCACGGCGACCGACCGACCGGAGGGTGCCGGCGCCGGACGCGGGGGCAGTCCCCGGGCCGCGGCCGCGTCGGCGATCTCCACCTCGACCTGCTTGATGGTGACCGGCGCGCCACCGGCGATGCCGAGCACACACGCGGCCTCGCAGGGCGCCGGGCAGAGCCGGCCGGTGAACTCGGGGAAGTTGTTGGTGGCGTGCAGCGACTCCACGGCCGCGTCCCAGTTGCCGGTGCGGACCAGGTCGTTCCAGTCCGGGATGCGGTTGCCCAGCGGGCAGCCGTCGTGGCAGAACGGGATGCCGCAGTCCATGCAGCGGGTGGCCTGCTCGCGGATCAGTCCCTCGCCGGCCGGCGGGTAGACCTCCCGCCAGTCGCTGATGCGCACCGGCACGGGCCGGCGGGCCGGCAGCCGCCGGCCGTAACGCAGGAAACCGTTCGGGTCAGGCACGAGCCACCTCCTGGGCGACCGCCCGCGGGGCGGGGGCTACCGGCGCGGACGAGCCGGCGGCCGGCTGCCCCGGTGCCGCCAGTGCGCTCATCACCGCGTCGTCGACGTCCTGGCCGGCGGCTTCGGCGGCCCGCATGATCTCCATCACCCGGCGGTAGTCCCGGGGAACCACGGCGGTGAACTCCTCCACCGCCTCCGGCCAACGCTTGAGCAGCTGTTCGGCGATCGCCGAGTCGGTCTCGGCGAAGTGCCGCTGCACCAGCTCGTGCAGGCGGGTCCGTTCCGCCTCGCTCGGCGCGGACAGGTCGACCAGCTCGGTGTTGACCCGGCGTCGGTCGAGGTTCCAGACGAACGCCGTCCCGCCGGACATGCCGGCGGCGAAGTTGCGGCCGGTCGGACCGAGCACCACCACGGTGCCGCCGGTCATGTACTCGCAGCCGTGGTCGCCGACACCCTCGACGACCGTCACCGCGCCCGAGTTGCGGACCGCGAACCGCTCCCCCACCCGCCCCCGCAGGTAGACCTCACCGGCGGTGGCGCCGTACAGGATGGTGTTGCCGGCGATGATCTGATCCTCGGCCCGGCCGCCCGCCTCGGCGTCGGCGGAGACGAACGGTGCCGCCGCGTCCGGCCGGACGATCAGCCGGCCACCGGAGAGTCCCTTGCCGACGTAGTCGTTGGCGTCACCGTGCAGGCGCAGGGTCACCCCGCGCGGCAGGAACGCGCCGAAGGACTGCCCGGCGGTACCGCGCAGGGTGAACTCGATGGTGTCGGCCGGCAGGCCGGCACCGCCGTGGCGGCGGGTGACCGCACCGCCGAGCATCGCGCCGACACTGCGGTGCTCGTTGCGGATCGCCACCTCGGCCCGCACCAACGGCACCGACTCGTCGGCACCAGTGGCGCCCAGCGCCGGCTCGGCGAGGGCGATCAGCTCGTTGTCCAGGGCCAGCTCAAGGCCGTGGTCCTGAGCGCGTACGCCGCGTCGGGCCGCGCCCTCGGGCAGCTCCGGAAGGTGCAGCACCCGACCGAGGTCGAGCCCACCGGCCTTCCAGTGCTCGACCGCCGGTGCGACGTCGAGCAGCTCGGTACGCCCGATCGCCTCGTCGATGCTGCGCAGACCCAGCTCGGCCAGGTAGCCGCGGATCTCCTCGGCGAGGAACAGGAAGAAGTTCTCCACGAACTCGGGCTTGCCGGTGTAGCGCTCGCGCAGCACCGGGTTCTGGGTGGCGATGCCCACCGGGCAGGTGTCCAGGTGGCAGACGCGCATCATGATGCAGCCGGAGACGATAAGCGGGGCGGTGGCGAAGCCGAACTCCTCGGCCCCGAGCAGCGCCGCGACGATCACGTCCCGGCCGGTCTTGAGCTGCCCGTCGACCTGCACGGTCACCCGGTCACGCAGCTTGTTGAGCAGCAGCGTCTGCTGTGCCTCGGCCAGGCCCAGCTCCCACGGCGTACCGGCGTGCTTCAGCGAGTTCAGCGGAGACGCGCCGGTGCCGCCGTCGTGGCCGGAGATCAGGATGACGTCGGCCTTGAGCTTGGCCACCCCGGCGGCGACGGTGCCGACACCGACCTCGCTGACCAGCTTGACGTGCACCCGGGCGGCCGGGTTGACGCACTTGAGGTCGTGCACCAGCTGGGCGAGGTCCTCGATGGAGTAGATGTCGTGGTGCGGCGGGGGCGAGATCAGGCCGACGCCGGGGGTGGCGTGCCGGGTACGGGCGATCCACGGCCAGACCTTGTTGCCGGGCAGCTGACCACCCTCGCCGGGCTTGGCACCCTGCGCCATCTTGATCTGGAGATCGTCGGCGTTGACCAGATATTCGCTCGTGACCCCGAACCGACCGCTGGCGATCTGCTTGACGGCGGAACGGCGGGCGGGGTCGTGCAACCGCTCGACGTCCTCCCCGCCCTCGCCGGTGTTGGACTTGCCGCCGAGCCGGTTCATCGCGATGGCGAGGGTCTCGTGCGACTCGGCCGAGATCGACCCGTACGACATGGCGCCGGTGGCGAACCGCTTGACGATCTCGCTGGCCGGCTCCACCTCCTCGATCGGCACCGGCGGCAGCACGCCGCTGCGTAGCCGGAACAGCCCGCGCAGCGAACCCGCCCGCGCGGCCAACTCGTCGACCTTCGCGGTGTAGTCGCGGAAGACGTCGTACTGGCGGCTGCGGGTGGCGTGCTGGAGCAGGAAGACCGTCTCCGGGTTGAACAGGTGCAGTTCACCCTCGCGGCGCCACTGGTACTCGCCGCCCACCGGCAGCAGGTCGACCGCCTCGGCGCCGGCCGCCGGCCAGGCCAGCGCGTGCCGGGCGGCCACCTCGGCGTGGATGCCGTCGAGGCCGACCCCGCTGATGGTGCTCGGCGTACCCCGGAAATACCGCTCGACCAGTCGGGTGTCCAGGCCGACCGCCTCGAAGACCTGTGCGCCGCAGTACGACGACACCGTCGAGATGCCCATCTTGGACATGATCTTCAGGACGCCCTTGCCGAGCGCCTTGACGTAGTTGCGGATCGCGGCCCGCGGCTCGACCCCGGCCAGCGTGCCCGTGGAGATCATGTCCTCCACCGACTCGAAGGCCAGGTACGGGTTGACCGCCGCCGCTCCGTAGCCGATCAGCACCGCCGCGTGGTGCACCTCGCGGCAGTCGCCCGACTCGACGATCAGCGCGACCTGGGTCCGGGTCTGCTCCCGCACCAGGTGCTGGTGCACCGCCGCGGTGAGCAGCAGCGACGGGATCGGAGCCAGGTCGGCGTTGGAGTCCCGGTCGGAGAGCACCAGGATCCGTACGCCGTCCTCGATCGCCTCGGAGACGTGCCGGCAGATCTCGGTCAGCCGGGCCCGGATCCCGGCGCCGCCGTCGCGGATGCGGTAGAGCCCGGAGACCCGTACCGCCTTGAAGCCGGGCAGGTCACCGTCCTCGTCGATACAGAGGATCTTCGCCAGCTCGTCGTTGTCGATCACCGGGTAGGGCAGCACGATCTGCCGGCAGCTCGCCGGGCCGGGATCGAGCAGGTTGCCCTCCGGGCCGATGGTGGTGGCCAGGCTGGTCACCAACTCCTCCCGGATGGCGTCCAGCGGAGGGTTGGTGACCTGGGCGAACAACTGATGGAAGTAGTCGTAGAGCAGCCGTGGCCGGGTGGACAACGGGGAGATCGGGGTGTCGGTGCCCATCGAGCCGATCGGTTCCGCGCCGGTCCGCGCCATCGGCGCGAGCAGGATCTTCAGCTCCTCCTCGGTGTAGCCGAAGGTCTGCTGGCGGCGGCGTACCGAGTCGTGGGTGTAGACGACGTGCTCGCGGGCGGGCAGGTCGTCCATCTCGATCAGCCCGGCGTGCAGCCAGTCGGCGTACGGCTGGGCGGCAGCCAACTCGGTCTTGATCTCGTCGTCGTGCACGATCCGGCCGGCAACGGTGTCGACCAGGAACATCTTGCCCGGCTGGAGCCGCCCCTTGGCCACCACGGCGGCCGGGTCGAGGTCGAGTACGCCCGCCTCGCTGCCCAGCACCACCAGGCCGTCAGCGGTCTGCCACCAGCGGCCCGGACGCAGACCGTTGCGGTCGAGCACCGCGCCGACGATCTCGCCGTCGGTGAAGGCGACCGAAGCCGGACCGTCCCACGGCTCCATCAGGCTGGCGTGGAACCGGTAGAAGGCGCGCTTGTCGGCGCGCATGTCGGGGTCGTTCTCCCACGCCTCCGGAATCATCATCAGCACCGCGTGCGGCAGGCTACGCCCGGCCAGGTGCAGCAGTTCGAGGACCTCGTCGAAGTTGGCCGAGTCGGAGGCGGCCGGGGTACAGACCGGGAAGACCCGCCGGATGTTGCCGGGCAGGTCAGGCGTACGCAGCAGCGCCTCGCGGGCCTGCATCCAGTTCCGGTTGCCCCGGATGGTGTTGATCTCGCCGTTGTGGGCGATGAAGCGGTACGGGTGCGCCAGCGGCCAGGACGGGAAGGTGTTGGTGGAGAACCGGGAGTGCACCAGGGCGATGGCACTGGCCACCCGCTCGTCGGTGAGATCCGGGTAGTACGCGGGCAACTGGTCCGGGGTGAGCATCCCCTTGTAGACCATGGTCCGGCCGGACAGCGACGGGAAGTACGCCGGCACGCCCCGCTCGGCGGTCTCCCGTTCGGCCTGCTTGCGTACGCAGAAGGCGACCCGCTCCAGCTCGACACCGGCCAGCGGGGCACCGGCCGGACCGGCGGGGGTGTCGGTGAGCCGCTTCGCGGCGAGGAAGACCTGACGGATGCGGGGCATCGCCGCCAGCGCCGTCTCACCGAGGTCGCTCGGGTCGACCGGGACGTCCCGCCAACCCAGCACCTCGGCCCCCTCGACCAGGGCGTACTTCTCGACCACCTGCCGGGCACGGGCCTCGGCGGTGGCGTCGTCGGGCAGGAAGACCAGACCGGTGGCGTACGCGCCGGCCGGAGGCAGCGGAAACTCGACCACCGCGCGCAGGAACGCGTCCGGCACCTGGATCATGATGCCGGCGCCGTCACCGGTGTTCGGTTCGGCGCCCCGGGCACCACGATGGTCCAGCCGGCACAGCGCGCCGAGGCCGTTGGCGACCACCGTGTGCGAGCGTCGGCCGTGCAGGTCCGCCACGAAGGCCACGCCGCACGCGTCATGCTCGTACGCGGGGTCATGGAGGCCGGCAGGGGACGCTACCTGGCCTTCTCGCGGCGCCGGCTGGGGGCGGTGTGGGTACGCAAGGGCCACCGGGCCTCCTGTCGTCGCTCAGGCTGGATCATGGTCGGGACGACGTCGGCCCTGTATCGGACTATTGAGTCTACGTTAGGGCCCGGCACGCAAGGCCAGTGCAGATTGATCACACCGTCCAAAGTCTGGGACATGTAGTCTCGCGCCGTGGATTCCGAGCGTACCGACCTCCTCGACCGGTTGGAACGGTTCTACGACGCGGTGCCCCGGGACGCGGCCCGTGTGGAAGATCACGGCGGTCTGGTGTTGTTCGTCCGGGAAGGCCCGGGATGGCCGTTCTACGCCCGGCCACGGCGGGACGGCACCGGGTCACCGACTCTCGCCGACGTGGCGGCGGTGCGGACGCGCCAGCGCGAACTCGGTCTGCCCGAGGCCCTCGAATGGGTGCACGACACCACCCCCGCGCTGCTGGCGGTGGCCCGCTCGGGCGGCCTGTGCGTCCTCGAAGCGCCGCTGATGGTGCTCGACCCGGCCGCCCTGCCGAACCCGGCGGAACTGGGCGTACCGGTGCGGTTGCTCGACCCGGCGGACGAGGACTTCGATTCGGCGGTGGCCGCCCGGCGGGCCGTGGCGGCGGTCGGATTCGCCGCCCCTGGCACCGGACGGGGCGGGGCCGGACCGGCCGACCGCGACGCCGCCATGATCGGGCTGGACGCGGCGGCGGTCGACGAGGAACGGTCCCGTATCGCCGACGGCAGCCGGCTGTCCGCGCTGGCCGGCACCCCGACGGAGGGCCCCTTGGCCAGCGGGATGGCCCTGCGGGTCGGCGACGTCGCCGAGATCGCCGGAGTGGCCACGCTGCCCACCGCCCGCCGTCGAGGGCTCGGCGCGGCAGTCACCGCCACCCTGGCCCGCGCCCTGCTGGACACCGGCACCGACCTGGTGTTCCTCTCCGCCGGTAGCGAGGAGATCGCCCGCGTCTACCTGCGCGTCGGCTTCCGCCGCATCGGCACCGCCTGCATCGCCTCCCCCACCCCCGCGCACCCCTGACCCCACCCACCCCACCCCACCCCGCCCGTCCAACCGGTTGATCAAGAGGTTTTGGTCGCAATCGGCCGCTGCGGGCGACCAAAACCTCTTGATCAACCCTGACAGGCGCGGGGGCGGGGGCGGGTCAGGTTGGGGGGCGCCATTGGGCGGCGATGGTGGCGGCGGTGCCGAGTAGGCGGGGGGTGATGGTGCCCAGGGCGGCGTCGCGGGCGCGCAGCGCCAGGCGCCCCCGGGTGCGCAGCACGGCGGACATCCGTCGGGTCTGCCGGACCACGGCCGCCGCGCGGGGTCGCCGCGCCCGGTCGTACGCCAGCACCGCGTCGGGCAGGGTGGACTCGCGTAGCAGCACGGCGAGTGTCGCGGCGTCTTCGAAGGCCAGGCAGGCACCCTGCCCGAGGTGCGGCGGCATGGCGTGCGCGGCATCGCCGAGCAGCACCACCCCGCCCGGGCCGGCCGGGAAGCCGAACGCCCGGGGCAGCGGACGCAGCTCCCGGATCTCCCGCTGCACCAGGTCGGCCGGGTCGGTCGCGGCCAGCAGTTCGTCGACCGGCGCGGGCCAGCCGGCGTACCAGCGGCGCAGCAGCGCCAACTGGGTCTCCGGCGGCTCGGGACGGGCCGCGCCCGCCGCGGTGGCCATCCAGTAGATGCCGCCACGGCTGGAGGCACCGGAGGAGCCGCGCTCGCCCAGCGAGGCGGACACGAAACGGTAACCGGCACCGAGGATCTCACCGCCGACCGCATCGGGCAGGCTCGGCGCGCGGTACCAGGGGATCACCGCCCGCCAGGCGGCGCAGCCGGAGCTGACCACCCCCGAGGCGGGGGCGAGCTGACGCCGGATCACGCTGTCCGTGCCGTCGGCGGCGACGACCAGATCCGCCTCGTACGTGTGCCGGCCGTCGCCGACAGCGGGCCGTTCACCGGCGGCGGCGCGCACCGTCCGCACCGTCACCCCGGTACGCAGCTCGACCCGCTCGCCCAGGCCCGCGATCAGCGCGTCGTGCAGGTCCTCCCGGTGCACCACCACCGGGAGACGCTCGGCCGGCGTCGGTCGGGGCTGCACCAGCCAGTGCCCGTCCGGACGGCGTACACCGCCGTCGGACAGGGTGGTGGCGATGGCGTCCAGACCGGCGCCGAGCCCCAGGGCGCGCAACGCCCGGACCCCGTTGGGCCAGAGCACCACGGCAGCTGGCTCGGGACGGATCCGGTCGGCCCGCTCCAGGAGCGTCACCTGCCAGCCCGAACGGGCGAGCGCACCGGAGACCGCCAGGCCGCCGAGCCCGCCGCCGACCACCACCGCGGTACGCATGACCGTCCTCCGGCCTCAGCTGTCGCGGTCGGCGGGCCGAGCAGCGGCGGACTCGCCCGCCGTGCTCTCGGCCGGTGAATCCGACGCCGACCCGGTCTCCTCGCCGTCGGTGGGCCCACCAACCGACCCGGGGCGCTCACCAGCCAACCCGGCGGGCCCGCCAGCCGACCCTCCGGACGGCTCACCCTTCGGCCGGGCGGCGGTCGCCGCCTCGCCGGCCGGCCGGTCCAGGACGGACGCCTCGTCGGCCCGCTTCGAGGGGGTCACCACGTCGTCCATGTCCGGCTGGTCCGGGGCGGACGCCTCGCCGGCCGGCCGGTCCGGGGCGGACTCGGAGCCCGCGTCGACCGGGTCCGCCGCTTCGGGTGGCGCCTCCCCGGTCCGTCGCCAGTGCGCGAACTGCTCCTCGCCGACCACCCGGTAGCCCTCGGGTACCGCCGGCTCGGTGGTGGCGCCCTTGGCCGACAGGTCCACCTGCGAGACGTCGGAGCTGGCCGGCGGGCCGGCGACGCTCGGCAGGCCGACCGGGATCAGGTACTCCCGTGGCCCGCGTACCCGCAGGAAGTAGATGAGGGCGCCGAGGAACACCAGCGCCGCGGTCCAGACGTTTACCCGTACGCCGAGGATCGTGTTTGCCTCGTCGGTGCGCATCATCTCGATCCAGAACCGGCCGGCGGTGTAGCCCATCACGTAGAGGGCGAAGGCGCGGCCACGGCCGAGCCGCAGCTTACGGTCGAGGAAGTACACCATCGCGGCGACGCCGACGTTCCACAGCAACTCGTACGCGAAGGTCGGGTGGTAGAGCCCCTCCTCCAGGATCGGCTGGCCGGCCTCGTCGCGCAGCGCCTGCCCACCGTCCATCCGGTGGATCTCCAGCCCCCAGGGCAGGTCGGTCCGACCGCCGTAGAGCTCGTTGTTGAACCAGTTGCCGAGCCGGCCGATCGCCTGGGCCAGCGGCAGGCCCGGCGCCAGCGCGTCGGCGACCACGGTCAGCGGGATGCCCAGTTGCCGGGCGGCGATCCAGGCGCCTACCGCGCCACCGGCGACCGCACCCCAGATGCCCAGCCCACCCTCGTGGATGAAGAACACCTTGATCCAGTCCCCGCCGGTGCCGAAGTACTTTTCCGGTGAGGTGATCACGTGGTAGATCCGGGCGCCGATGATGCCCGCCGGCACCGCCCAGACGGCGATGTCGAGCACCGCACCCGGAGCCGCGCCGCGCTGGCGCAGCCGCCGCTCGGTGACCCAGCAGGCCACCACGATGCCGGCGATGATGCACAGCGCGTACGCCCGGATGGGGATCGGGCCGAGCTGCCACACGGCGTTGCTCGGGCTGGGGATGGCGGCCAGGGACGTCGGCGAGGCGAGACTCACGGGTGCACACGCTACCGCTGCGGACCCCTGTGGCGTCACCCCGGTCCGCGCCGGTAACCCTCAGCGGTCGGGGTGGCGGACGCCGTCGGACAGTTCGGCGCTCAGCGTGCGCAGGGCGGTCAGGGCCTCCGCCTCGTCGGGCGTGTCGAGCAGGCAGCGGATCAGCGCGCTGCCGACGATCACCGCGTCGGCGTACCCGGCGACCGTGGCGGCCTGGGCACCGGTGCCCACACCCAGCCCGACGCCGACCGGCAGGTCGGTGACCTCCCGCACCCGGGACACCAGCACCGGTGCCGCCTGGGAGGTCTGCGACCGGGCACCGGTGACGCCCATGATCGCGGTGGCGTAGACGAAGCCCCGGCAGTGCGCGGCCGTCATCGCCAGCCGCTCGTCCGTGGAGGACGGCGCGACCAGGAACGTCCGGTCCAGCCCGTGCGCGTCCGAGGCGGCCAGCCACTCGCCGGCCTCCTCGGGGATCAGGTCGGGGGTGATCAGCCCGGTCCCGCCGGCCGCGGCGAGATCCCGGGCGAAGGCGTCCACCCCGTACCGCTCGATCGGGTTCCAGTAGGTCATCGTCACCACCGGCGCGCCGGTGGCGGCCACCGCCTCGATGATGCGCAGCGTGTCCCGGGTGCGTACGCCGCCGGCCAGGGCGATGTCGCTGGCACGCTGGATCACCGGGCCGTCCATCACCGGGTCGGAGTACGGGATCTCCACCTCGATCACGTCGACGCCCGCGGCGACCATCGCCTTCATCGCGGCGATGCTGCCCTCGACGGTCGGGAAGCCGGCCGGCATGCAGCCCACCAGCAACGCCCGGCCGTCCGCCCGGGCCTTGTCGAAGGCCACCCCGATCCGGCTGGTCCGCTCGCTCATGGCCTCACTCCTTGTCGAGGATGCCGAAGTACTCACCGGCGGTGTGCACGTCCTTGTCGCCCCGGCCGGAGAGGTTGACCACGATGGTGGGCTGCCGGCCGAGCTCGGCGGCGAGCTTCGGCGCGATGGCCAGGGTGCCCGCGAGGGCGTGCGCGCTCTCGATCGCGGGGATGATCCCCTCGGTCCGACAGAGCAGCTCGAAGGCGGCCATCGCCTCGTCGTCGGTGACCGGCTGGTACGTGGCCCGGCCGGTGTCGTGCAGCCAGGCGTGCTCCGGGCCCACGCCCGGGTAGTCCAGGCCGGCGGAGATCGAGTGCGACTCCTGCGTCTGGCCGTCGGCGTCCTGGAGTACGAAGGTCCGGGTGCCGTGCAGGACGCCGGTGGAGCCGCCGGTGATGCTCGCGGCGTGCCGGCCGGTGTTCACCCCGTCGCCGCCGGCCTCGAAGCCGTACAGCCGCACCTGCGGGTCGTCGGTGAAGGCATGGAAGATGCCCAGCGCGTTGGAGCCGCCACCGACGCAGGCGGTCACCGCGTCCGGCAGCGCACCGGTCAGGTCCAGGCACTGTGCCCGGGCCTCCTCGCCGATGCCCCGGACGAAGTCGCGAACCAGCGCCGGGAAGGGGTGCGGTCCGGCGGCGGTGCCGATCAGGTAGTGGGTCTCGTCGACGTTGGCGACCCAGTCCCGCATCGCCTCGTTCATCGCGTCCTTGAGGGTGCGCGAGCCGGTCGTCACCGGCACGACAGTCGCCCCGAGCATCCGCATCCGGGCCACGTTCAACGCCTGCCGCTCGGTGTCGACCTGCCCCATGTAGACCACGCATTCCAGGTCGAACAGGGCCGCGGCGGTGGCGGTGGCGACACCGTGCTGACCGGCACCGGTCTCGGCGATCACCCGCCGCTTGCCCATCCGCCGGGTCAGCAGCGCCTGACCGAGCACGTTGCGCACCTTGTGCGCGCCGGTGTGATTGAGGTCCTCCCGCTTGAGCAGCACCCGGGCACCGGCCCGGGCGGAGAACCGCCGGGCCTCGTAGAGCAGCGACGGCGTCCCCGCGTAGTCGCGCAACAATCCGGCGAACTCGGCCCGGAACGTCTCGTCGGCCATCGCCGCCTGGTGCGCCAGGGCCAGTTCGTCGAGCGCGGCGACAAGTGCCTCCGGCACGAACCGGCCGCCGAACGTGCCGAAGTGGCCGGCGGCGTCGGGGAACTGCGCCGGCACCTCGGTGTTCGTGGCGTCAGCACTCATCGCGGGTCCTCTCGCTCACAAACGGTCGCCCGGCGCGGTTCAGCGCACCGGGCGGGGCGTCGCCGGGTGGTTGCCGGCGTTGACCAGTTCGGCCACCGCCTCCCGGGGACTCTTCTGGGTGACCAGACCCTCACCCACGAGGACGGCGTCGGCGCCGGCCGAGGCGTACCGGATCAGGTCGTGCGGGCCGCGTACGCCCGACTCGGCGATCTTGACGACGTTGCTCGGCAGGCCGGGCGCGATCCGCTCGAACACCGACCTGTCGACCTGAAGGGTACGCAGATCACGGGCGTTGACCCCGATGACCTGAGCGCCGGCCTCCATGGCCCGGTCGGCCTCCTCCTCGTCGTGCACCTCGACCAGCGCGGTCATGCCCAGCGACTCGATCCGCTCCAGCAGGCCGACCAGCACGTTCTGCTCCAGCGCGGCGACGATCAGCAGCACCAGGTCCGCGCCGTGGGCGCGAGCCTCGTGCACCTGGTAGCTGGAGACCACGAAGTCCTTACGCAGCACCGGGATGTTCACCGCGGCCCGCACGGCGGCGAGGTCGTCAAGTGACCCGCCGAACCAGCGCCCCTCGGTGAGCACGCTTATCGCGCGGGCGCCACCGGCCGCGTACTCGCCGGCCAGGTCCGCCGGGTCGGCGATCTCGGCCAGCTTGCCCTTGGACGGCGAGGCGCGCTTCACCTCGGCGATGACCGCGACGCCGGGCCGGCGCAGGGCCGCGTACGCGTCCAGTGGCGGCGGCGCGGCGGCGGCCAGTTCACGGATCCGCTCCAGCGGAACCTGTTCCTGCCGCCGGGCCACGTCCTCCCGGACGCCGGCCAGGATCTCGTCGAGCACGCTGACGGGCGTCGCCGAGCCGGCCTCGTCCCCCTCCGCGTGGGCATGTTCAGCAGTCACCAACGGACTCCCCTCTCCGGGTGTCATGGGCCGATGCTAGGGGGCCCCACCTGGACCCGACCGCCGGGGGTATGGCGCTCCTCACGAAATGGGCTGCGGCATAATGGCCCACTTGTGCGCACGGACCGTGACTCTGCGTCACGGCATCATCGACGATCACCCATGTGAGAGCGGCCGAGAGGCCGCGCGACGGCCGGCGGGATCCGGCCATGTCGATGCTGTGACCAAGCTCAAGGACCAAGGTCCCTGTGCCGGTCAGGCCCGCTACCGCAGAGTTGACGGTGCAGTCATCACCACGAAACCCGGGCCGAGCAGCATCAGGCTCGGGCACACTCAATGACGCGCCTGCCCCATCGCCACGACGATCTCTCCCCGGGGTGATCATGAGTACCTCCGCGCCGCACCAGACCATCGGACTCACCACCATCTCGCGCACCGTCGCGTCGCTCGCCGTCGGTGTCGTCCACACGTTGGAGCGGGCAGTGATCGGACCGGACCGGATGCGGACCGCGTCCGGCAACGCCTGGGAGGCCATCTGCGCCGACCGGGCCCGAGCCGACCAGCGGGCCGAACTGGACCGCCTCGTCGCGGAACTCACCGCCGCCCGGGCGCGCGCCCGGCAACCGGTCGGCTGACCGCACCGACGCCGGCCGGTCAGCGGATCGTCGGGTCCTCGCCGCGGTCCAACGCCTCCCACGCCTCGACGGTGCCCGCCCCGCCGATCGGACCGCCGGTGCCGGTCGGCCGGGTGGTCCGCCGTTCGTAGCGCGCACCCATCGCCGGCCAGCGGTGACCACGCAGCATGGTCAGCGCGCCACCGACGGCGGCGAGGATCCCGCCGAGCAGGGTGAGCGCCGGCCACTGCCAAGTGACCGGGTCCCCGAGGTCACCGACCAGCCCGTAGCCCCCGCCAGCCGCGAGAGCCAGGCCGAGCAGGGTCAGCAGCCCGCCGAGCACCCGACGCAGCCGGCCCCGGGTGGCCAGCACCGCGCCACCCCCGGCCAGCCCGACGAGGGCCAACGCCGGCAGCCACGGCAGCAGCTGCCCGCCCGTGCGGCCCTCCTCCACCAGCAGCATCGGCTCCGACCGGCCGACCACCCCGACCACCCAGGTGCGGGTCGCCGCCCACAGCGCCAGCCCCGCGCCGGCCAGGCAGAGCAGCACGGCGTACGCCAGCTCACGCCGGCCGGGCACGGGCCGCGCGTCGCCCGTCCCGGGCCCCACCGGCACGCTCACCGGGTAAGCCTTCCGTTCACGACTGCGGGACTCCGCTGCGCTACGTTCCTCGCGCTCACCGAGCCGGCCTGAGGGTTTCCGCGGCGGCGATGGCCGCCAGCACCGCGGCGGCCTTGTTCCTGGTCTCCTGGTCCTCGGCGGCCGGGTCGGAGTCGGCCACCACGCCTGCCCCGGCCTGCACGTACGCCCGGCCGCCCCGAATGAGCGCGGTCCGGATCGCAATGGCCATGTCGAGATCACCGGCGAAACCGAAGTAGCCGACCGTCCCGCCGTAGAGTCCCCGGCGGACCGGCTCCAGCTCCTCGATGATCTCCATTGCGCGTACCTTCGGCGCGCCGGAGAGCGTGCCCGCCGGGAAGGTCGCCGCGAGCGCGTCGAAGGCGGTGCGGTCCGCCCGCAGCGTGCCGACCACCGTGGAGACGATGTGCATGACGTGGCTGTACCGCTCGATGGTGGCGAACTCCGGCACCTCGACGGTGCCGGGACGGCAGACCCGGCCGAGATCGTTACGGCCCAGGTCGACGAGCATCACGTGCTCGGCGCGTTCCTTCGGGTCGGCGAGCAGTTCGGCGGCGAGCCGGGCGTCGGCCTCCGGGGTCGCGCCACGAGGCCGGGTCCCGGCGATCGGGTGCAGCAGTGCCCGCCGCTCGCCGTCCACCTCACCGGTCACCTTCAGGTGCGCCTCCGGTGACGAGCCGACGATGTCGAAGTCGTCGAAGCGCAGCAGGTACATGTAGGGGCTGGGGTTGGTGGTGCGCAACACCCGGTAGACGTCCAACGGGTCGGCGTCGGTCTCCCGCTCGAACCGCTGGGCGAGCACGATCTGGAAGCACTCACCGGCCCGGATCGCCTCCTTGGCCGCCTCCACCGCCTTCGGGTATCCGCCCTCCGGGGTGCGGCTGCGCACCTCGCCGGCCGGCGGGCGGGCGACCGTGGCGACCATCGGCGGGATGGGCCGCGACAGCGCCGTGGTCATCGCGTCCAGGCGGCCCACCGCGTGGTGGTAGGCGGCGACGACCCGCTCGTCGCGCCCCGGTTCATCCAACGGCGGCAGGATCGCGTTGGCGACCAGGATCGCCGAACCGTCGAAGTGGTCGAGCACCACCAGATCGGTGGCGAGCATCATGCCCAACTCCGGCAGGCGCAGATCGTCCTCGGTGAACGCGGGCAGCCGCTCGAAGCGGCGGATCAGGTCGTAGCCGAGATAACCGACCATGCCGCCGGTCAGCGGTGGCATCCCGTCACCCGGGGTGCCGGGCGGGCCGGCCAGCGCCGTCACCGTCGCGCGTAGCGCCTCGACCGGGTCCCCGGAGGTCGGCAGCCCGGCCGGGGGCACGCCGAGCCAGGCCGCGGAGCCGTCCCGCTCAACCAGGGTGGCGCTGCTGCGCACCCCGACGAAGGAGTACCGGGCCCAGGCCAGCCCGGATGAGCCGACGCCCTGCTCGGCCGACTCCAGCAGGAACGTCCCCGGGCCACCGGCGAGCTTGCGATAGACGCCGACCGGCGTCTCCGCGTCGGCGAGCAGCCGACGGGTGACCGGCACCACCCGCCACCGGGCGGCCAGTTCGGTGAAGGTGGCCGCGTCCGGACTCACCCGACCATCGCTCATGCCGGCACTCCGCTTCGCTCCGTGCCGCCATGAGACACCACCGCGCCGAGCCTGATGATTCGCTCGCTCCGCTCGCTCATGAGGCCACCTCGCCGGTGACGGGGAGCTCGGTGGAGAAGCAGGTGCGCTGCCCGGTGTGGCAGGCGGCACCGACCTGGTCGACGCTCACCAGCACCGCGTCACCGTCGCAGTCGAGCGCGACGGAGCGGACGTACTGGTGGTGGCCCGAGGTGGCGCCCTTGACCCAGTACTCGCGCCGGCTGCGCGACCAGTAGGTGGCCCGACCGGTGGTAAGTGTGCGGTGCAGGGCCTCGTCGTCCATCCAGGCCATCATCAGCACCTCACCGCTGTCGTGTTGGCGGACCACGGCGGCCACCAGGCCGTCAGGGGTGCGCCGCAGGCGGCCGGCGATAGCCGGATCGAGCCGTGACGGTCGCTGCGAACCGCCCAACGGCTCCGGCTGGTCAGGGTGGGCGCCGGTCACCGGCGCGTCAGGTACGGGCACAGTGACCCATTGTCCCGCACGCGGCGCGGGTACCCCAGCGGGCTCCCGGCTGGCGGACGGGGCACCGCCGCCGGTTCGGCCCAGCTGGGCCACGTAGCGGTCCAGGCGCCCGTCTAGCAGGGCGTCGGCGAGATCCGGACCGGCCACCTGGCCCACCTCGGCCGCGTACGGACGGATCAACGGCAGGGTGCCGGTCACCAGGCGAGCCGCTGCCGCCCACACCTGGCCGGTCGAGCCGGGACGCAGGCCGAGACAGCGCAGCATGTCCTCGCGGTAGCCGGCCGGCGCCACCGGCAGGTCGAGGGCGGCGGCGAAGGCGGATCGGCGGGAGACCACCCGTACCGACGGGTTCGCCAGCCGCAGCACCGAGGGGCAGAGCCGGGCCAGGTCGGCGGCGGCCAGCCGGGCACCGAGCGGATCCTCGTCGTCCCGGGCCGCGGCCACCTTGCCGAGCGTGGCGATCAACTCCTCCAGCCGGGGCTCGTCGGCCGGCTGGCAGAGCACCGGCAGGTCGATGCGGTGCCGCCAGTACGGGTCGGCCCAGAGCAGCCGGGTAGGGGCCGTCACCGGCAGGCCGAACGCCCAGTCGGCCGGCTCACCGAGGCGGGTCACCCAGGAGCGGATGTCCCGGGCCGCCACCGACACATGGGTCAGCCGGCCGGAGTGCTCCGCGAGGTACGCCCGACGGGCCGCGTACGGAGCGCCACCGAGCAGCACGTCGACATCGACGTCGCTGTGCGCGGTGGCGGCCCGGCGCGCGTGGCTGCCGCGCAGCAGGATGCCCACCACGGGCCGGTCGGCGCTCGCCCGCAGCCGGGCGGCCCAGTCGTCGAAGAACCCACTGTCCGGTGACGGAGCGTGATCCACTGAGCAATCGTGCCGCACGTCCGATCAGGGCGCAATGACCGGTGACGGACCTGGCGTCCGATCTGACAACAGCTGACCGTGCTATTAGCCTTCCTGCCCCAGAGGTCGTTTTCGGCCAATTCTGCGGCTCAGTCGAATTCACCCAGCTCCGCCCGCCGGTAATGGTCGATCTTGAAGTCGAGGACCTTCAGGTCCTCCTCCAGCTCGGCCATCCGGTGCAGCACCCGTACCCGGTGCTCCTCGAACAGCGCCCGCCGAGCGCCGAGCGTGCCGTCACCCTGTCGGGCCAGCTCGACGTAGCGGCGCATGTCGCGGACGGGCATGCCGGTACGGCGCAGCCGGGTCAGCAGCAGCAGCCAGTTGACGTCGTCCGCGGTGTAGCGACGCCGACCGGCGGAATCCCGGCCCACCGGGGCCACCAGCCCCTCCTGCTCGTACCAACGCAACGTGTGGGTGGTCAGGCCGACCCGCTGGGCCGCCTCGCTGACGGTGTAGGTCGGCTCCCGCGTACCGATGTCCATCGTTCGAGGGTCCCAGCACCGGACGGCCCGGCGCGACCCCGTGACCCGCGCTTGCCGAACCGGCCGTATTTCACCTACCGTTGATTTCAACAGACAATGAATTTGGGGAGGTGGGCGATGGACGACGCGATCGCCGTTCGGGGCCTGGTCGTGGACCGGGGCCGACGGCGGGTGCTGCACGGCATCGACGCCACGGTGCCGCGCGGCTCGGTCACCGGGCTGCTCGGGCCCAGCGGCAGCGGCAAGACCACGCTCATGCGCGCGATCGTCGGCGTGCAGGTGATCAGCGCCGGCACGGTGACGGTGCTCGGGGCCGCGGCCGGCTCACCGCCGCTGCGCCACCGGGTCGGTTACCTCACCCAGGCGCCGAGCGTCTACGCCGACCTGACGGTGCGGGAGAACGCCCGCTACTTCGCCGCGCTGCACGGCCGCGACCGGTCCGAGGCCGACCGCGCGGTAGCCGACGTCGGCCTCGCCTCGGCGGCCGGCCAACTGGTGGGCACCCTCTCCGGCGGGCAGCGCAGCCGGGCGTCGCTGGCCTGCGCACTGGTCGGCAAGCCCGAGTTGATCGTGCTCGACGAGCCCACAGTGGGTCAGGACCCGGTGCTGCGGGCCGACCTCTGGGCCCGATTCCATGCTCTGGCCGCGACCGGGACGACTCTGCTGGTGTCGAGTCATGTGATGGACGAGGCCGCCCGGTGCGACCGGTTGCTGCTCATCCGGGAGGGACGGCTCATCGCCGACGACACCCCGGCCGCCGTCCGGGCCGCCGCCGGGGTCGACGACCTCGACGAGGCGTTCCTGCGGCTGATCAGAGCCAGTCAGCCCGACCAGTCCGGGCAGGCGCGATGAGCCCGCGCATCCTGGCCGCCACCGTCGCCCGCATCCTGCGGCAGCTGCGCCACGACAAACGAACCGTCGCGCTGCTGGTGGCCGTGCCCACCGTCCTGCTCACCCTGATCTACTACATGTACGCCGACCAGCCCGCGCCGCCCGGGCAGCCGTCGACGTTCGACCGGATCGCGCTGGTGATGCTCGGCTTCTTCCCGTTCATCATCATGTTCCTGGTGACCAGCATCGCGATGCTGCGCGAGCGCACCACCGGCACGCTGGAACGACTGCTCACCACTCCACTGGCCAAGACCGACCTGCTCTTCGGGTACGGGATCGCCTTCGGGCTGGCCGGCGCGGTGCAGGCCGGCATCGCCTCCGCCGTCGCGTACTGGGTCTTCGGTCTCCAGACCGCTGGCAGCAGCGCGCTGGTCATCATGATCGCCGCACTGAACGCCGTGCTCGCCGTCGCGCTCGGGCTGCTCTGCAGTGCCTTCGCCCGCACCGAATTCCAGGCCGTACAGTTCATGCCGGTCGTGGTCGCACCACAACTGCTGCTCTGCGGGCTGTTCGTACCCCGCGACGAGATGGCCGGCTGGTTGCAGGCGATAAGTGACGTGCTGCCCCTGTCGTACGCCGTCGAGGCCCTGCAAGAGGTCGGCGCGCACGCCGAACCGACCGGGACGATGTGGCGCGACGTGGCGATCGTCGCCGGCGCGGCGGTGCTGGCGCTGGTGCTCGCCGCGGCCACCCTGCGTCGGCGCAGCGGCTGACGGCGCCGTGCCGGTGCCAGTCCGGGCGGACCGCGCGCGCCGGACCGGCACCGGCACGGACACGAGCGAGGGAGGGCGATGGTACGGCGCAGCGGACGGCGACCCGGCAAACCCGGCACCCGGGACACGATTCTCGACGCCGCCCGGGCCGTCTTCGCCGAACGCGGCTACGACACCAGCACCATCCGAGCCATCGCCACCTCCGCCGGGGTCGATCCGGCGCTGGTGCACCACTACTTCGGCACCAAGGAACAGCTCTTCCTGGCCGCCATGCGCTTTCCGGTGAACCCGGGAGAGCTGCTGCCCAAGGTGCTCGCCGGTGACCGTGCCGCCCTCGGCGAACGGCTGGTCCGCATGTTCGTCACGGTCTGGGACTCGCCCGCCGGTGCCGCCGGGGTGGCCCTGCTGCGCTCCGCGGTCAGCAGCGAATGGACCGCCCGGCTCCTGCGCGAGTTTCTCACCACCCAGGTGCTGCGCCGGGTCCTCGACCAGCTCGACGTCGATCCGGCCGAGGTGCCGCTGCGCGGGTCGCTGGTGGCCAGCCAACTCGTCGGGCTGGCGCTGATGCGCTACGTGATCCGGCTGGAGCCGGTCGCCTCCGCCGCGCCGGAGACCCTGATCGCCACGGTCGGCCCGACCGTGCACCGCTATCTCACCGGCGAACTCGGCGGCTGAGTCGCCCAGGATCAGCCCGCGCTGAGCACCGGCTCCAGCAGCCGGGTCAGGTCGGCCTGGTCGGTCAACCGGCGGCCGAAGGAGAGCCGGGCCCGTCGCCGGGCACCCGGCCGGCCGAAGGTCACCAGCATTCCGTACCTGTCGATCCGCTCGACCCGTGGCGCGTGCCCGGCCGGACCGGCGGCCAGGCCAAGCTGCCGGCGCAGGTAGTCCGTCATCCGCTGGGCGTGGTCCTCGCCGAGGTGGGCGAGCAGCCCCGCCTCGACCGGGTGCAGCGGATCCGGCTCGGCCTCCGCGTACGCCGCAGGGTCGATCCGGCGCAATTCGCCGGCCCGGTGCCAACGCGCCTCCGCCACCTCGAAGCGGAACAGCCGGAAGCGGGTGCCGACGTCGAGCAGGTCGCCGGTAGGCTCCACCGCGGCAAAGTCCAGCGCGGCGCCCCGTGCCTCGTCGCCGGCCAACCGGCGCGCCCAGCCGGAGACCAGGGCCCGGCCGAGTGACGGCGCCCCGGCGGCGGGCGGCAGGTCCAGCACGTCGAGCACCACCGCGACGGCGCGCTCCTCGGCACCGGCACCCAGCGCTGCCGCGAGATCGCTGACCACCGGCACCAGCAGCAGCACCCGCCCCTCGGGGTCGGTGGCGTGGCGCGCATGGTGCAGGCCGGGCCGGCAGGCCAGGTGAACGAGGCCAGGCAACCGACCCGCAACCAGGGTCCGGACGATCTCAGCGGGGCTGGGCCGCATGACACGACCTCCTTTGAGGTTAGGCTTACCTAACTCGGAGGGTATGGCATCGGCCCGGCGGCGTCTACCGGGTCTGCTCAAGCCACGAGGCGTAGAGCAGCCCGTACACCGAATCCGGGTCGCGGATCAGCTCGTCGTGCGAACCACGCTGCACGACCCGCCCCTGATCCACCACGATCACCTCGTCGGCGTTCTGCGCGGTCGACAACCGGTGCGCGATCGCCAGGGTGGTCCGACCCCGGGTCACCGCGTCCAACGTCCGCTGCAACCGCACCTCGGTGGCCGGATCCACCGCGCTTGTCGCCTCGTCCAGCACCAGCAGGTCCGGATCGGCCACGTACGCCCGGGCCAACGCCACCAGCTGACGCTCCCCCACGCTCAACGCCTCGCCCCGCTCACCCACCCCGGTCGCCAGCCCGGCGGGCAACCCGTCCAGCCAGTCAGCCAGACCCAGCTCGGTGAACGCGGCGGCGAGCTGTTCATCGGTCAGCTCCGGGCGAGCGAAGCGGACGTTGTCGGCCACCGTGGCGTCGAACAGGAACCCGTCCTGCGGCACCATCACCACCCGGGAGCGCAGCGAGTCGAAGCGCACGTCGGTCAGCGGCACCCCGGACAGCAGCACCGCCCCCGCCGTCGGGTCCATCAGCCGGGTCACCAGCTTGGCGAAGGTGGTCTTGCCGCTGCCGGTCTCACCGACCACGGCCACCCGACTCTTCGCCGGAATCTCCAGGCTGATGTCATGCAGCACCGTCGGGCCGCCCGGATAGGCGAAACGTACGCCGCCGAAGCGGATGTCCAGCGGCCCGGTGGGCAGCTCACGCCCCTGCGACCCGGGATCCGCCACATCCGGTTCGACGTCCAGCACGTCGAGCACCCGACGCCAGCCGGCGATCGCGTTCTGCGCCTCGTTGAGCACCTCGGTGGCGATCTGTACCGGCTGGATGAAGAGCGTCACCAGGAACAGGAACGCGGTGATCTCACCGATGCTCAGCGTCTGGTCGGCGCCGAGGAACACCCCCAGCACCACCACACCGGCCAACGCCAGGCCGGCCGCCAGCTCACCGACCGAGCTGCCGAGAATGCTGATCCGGATCGCCTTCTGCTGTGCCCGCCGCTGACCGTCGATCGCCTCGTCCAGCCGCCGGGCCGTGCGCCCCGCGATGCCGTACGCCCGGATCACCGGCGCGCCGACCACGCTCTCTCCGACCGCGCCCAGCAGGGCGCCGGTGCGCTGACGGACCACCCCGTACGCCGCGGCGAGCCGGCGTTGGAGCAGTCGGATCACCAGCACCGCCGGCCCGAAGGCAGCGAAGACCACGAGGGTCAACTGCCACGAGTACGCCAGCATCACGGCCGTGGTGACCGCCAACTGCCCCAGGTTGACCAGGAGGATCACCCCGCCCCACTGGAGGAACTGGGTGATCTGGTCGACGTCGCTGGTGACCCGGGAGACCAGCGAACCGCGCCGCTCCGACTGCTGGTGCAGCATCGACAGGTCGTGCACGTGCCGGAAGGCACGTACGCGTACCCCCGCCAGCGCCGTCTCGCTGACCGTGAACAGCCGGCGCATCATCAGGTAGCCACAGGTCGTGGTCACCACCAGCACCGCCGCGGTGACCGACACCACCACGAACAGCGCGTCCAGGTCCAACCCGCCGGCGATGCCCCGGTCGATGCCCTGCTGCACCGCCACCGGCACGGCCACCCGGCCGACCATGTACACGAGCGCCAGACCGAGGGTGCCGGCCAGCCCGACCCGCAGTTCCGGGGAGAGCGCCAGCCCTCGACGCAGCGTCCGCCACGTCGACTCGGCCTGCTCCGGCGCTTCGCCGACCGTCCCCGCTCCCACGCTCACCGGTCCACCTCCAGTCCGGAGGTCATCGGGGTGACCTCGTCGTACGTGCGCTGCCGGTCGTGGTCGACCTCGGCCTGCTCATAGGCGGTGACCAGATCGGCGTACCCCGGCACGGTGGCCAGCAGCCTGCTGTGGGTGCCCCGCGCCACGACCCGCCCCTGTTCCAGGTAGATGACCTCGTCGGCGAGGGCGATGGTCGCCCGACGGTAGGCCACCACCAGGATCGACGCGCCCGGGCCGCCACCGGCCGACGAGCGCAGCCCGGCCAGGATGGCGGCCTCCACCCGGGGGTCGACCGCGCTTGTCGCGTCGTCGAGCACCAACAGGCGGGGCCGACCCGCCAACGCCCGGGCGAGGGTGAGTCGCTGCCGCTGACCGCCGGAGAGGGAGGTACCCCGCTCACCGACCATGGTGTCCAGCCCGTCGGGCAGGGCGGCGACGAACCCGTCGGCCTCGGCCAGGCGCAGCGCGGCCCAGACGGCCTCGTCGTCGACGCCCGGGCGGTCCAGCGAGACGTTGGCCCGGACCGTGTCGTCGAAGACGAACGGCACCTGGGCGACCAGCGCGGCGGTGCCGGCAAGCACGTCCGCGGCCAGGTCGCGAACATCGACGCCGTCGATGCTGACCGTGCCCGACCGTGGATCGACCAGCCGGACCGCCAGCGCGGTGATCGTCGACTTGCCGGCGCCGGTCGGCCCGACCAGGGCGACGGTCTTGCCCGCCGGCACGGTGAAGGTGACCTCGCCCAACACCTCGGCGCCGGGCAGGTGCGCCTCCGCCGGTTCGTAGGCGAAGCCGACGTCGGTGAAGGTGAGCGTGGCTGGCGTCGCCACGGCCGGGTCCGGCCGGGTGTCGCCGTACGGCATCTCGCCGGTGGCGTCGAGCACCCGGCGGATCCGGTCCCAGCCGGCGACGCTGCGCGGCAGTTCGGCAAGCACCCAGCCGATGGCCCGCACCGGGAACGCCAGCACGGTGAAGAGGAAGGCCACGCTGACCAGCTCGGACACCTCGATGGCACCCTGCCGCAGCCGGTACGCGCCGACGACCAGCACCGCGAGGGTGCCGAGACTGGGCAGCGTCTCCAGCATCGGGTCGAAGATGCCCCGCAGCCGACCGACCGAGATCAGCGCGTCGCGCAACTGGCCGGCCCGGGCCGCGAACCGGGCGGTCTCCTGGGCCTCCCGACCCATCGTCTTGACCACCAGCGCACCGTCGAAGCTCTCGTGCGCGATTCCGCTGACCTCGGCGCGCAGCCGCTGCGCCCGCGCCTGCCGGGGCGCCATCCGGCGGGAGTACGCCACGTTTAGCGCGAACAGGGCCGGGAAGACGGCCAGCCCGACCAGCGCCAGCGCCCAGTCGACGGCGAACAGCGACGTCACTGCGCCGATCAGCATCACCAGCGTGCCCACCGCGAAGGGCAGCGGCGCGATCGGCTGCCAGGCGGCCTCGACGTCGGAGTTGGCGTTGGACAGCAGCGTGCCTGTCGCGTTGCGTTGGTGCCAGGACAGCGGCAGTTCCAGGTACCGCCGGGTGACCCGGCGGCGGTAGGCGGCCTGGAGGCGGAACTGCATGTAGCCGGCGCCGAGCCGACGGCCGAAGATGCCGACCACCCGCAGCACACTCAGCCCGAGCAGTGCCGCGGCGGCCAGCGCCAACGCGCCCACCGCCACCGAACCGCTCTCGACGGCCGGCACCACCACATCTCCGACGACCGCGCCGACCACGAACGCGCTGGCGACCACCATCAGCCCGAACAGCACGCTGCCGGCCACCGCGACCGCGAAGATCCTCGGTTGTTCCCGGATGGCCCGCCCGAGGACGGTCAGCCCGCGACCGAGCACGTCCCGACTAGTCCCGCTCGCCACATTCTCCCCCGCCGTAAGCCGCCATAATCCTCTCTCATCCTTACCGCTACCGACCCGGTACGCCGACCCGCGGCGATATGTCCGACGTCACCCCCGGACCCGGGTCGCCCGCGCGCCCGGCTCAGGACGCGAGCTGCCCCGCACCGGCCTACGATCACTGCCATGCCGCGGTACGCCCGATCGGAGCGCGAGGCGCTCACCGAACTGATGTCCACCCTGGGCCCGGACGCCCCGACCCTCAACGAGGGCTGGACGACCCGTGACCTCGCCGCCCACCTGGTGGTCCGGGAGCGTCGTCCGGACGCCGCCGCGGGCATCGTCCTCCCACCGCTGAGCGGGCACGCCGAGCGGGTGCGGCGTCAGGTCGCCGCCCTCGACTGGACCGAACTGCTCGCTCAGGTGCGACGTCCTCCGCTGTGGAGCCCGGTGAGCAACCCGCTGACCGACGAGCTGACAAACACGCTGGAGTTCTTCATCCACCACGAGGACGTACGCCGCGCCCGGGCCGGCTGGCAGCCCCGGGAGTTGCCGGTGGGGTTGGAGCGGGGACTGTGGCGACGGGTGTCGACGCTGGGACGGATGGCGCTGCGCCGCTTCCCGGCCCAGGTGCTGGTGCAGGCGCCCGGCCACGGCGAGGTGGCCACCGGCCGTGGCGGCGAACCGCTGCGGCTGGTCGGCACCCCCGGTGAGCTGGCCCTGTTCCTGTCCGGCCGGCAACGCGCGGCGCGGGTGCAACTCGACGGCGCGCCGGCCCTGGCCGATCGGTTCCGCACCGCCAGCCTGGGCTTCTAACCCTCTGTGCGGAACCGGTCACGGCAAAATCCGAAACGTTACTCAGCTCATCGGTCGACCACGATCGGTGCTCCCGTACGCTGACCGCGCCGCCTCGTGGGGGGGCGGCGACAGGGAGCGCGATGCGAAGCTTTGTGGTCTCGGCCCTGCGCGAGCCTCCGTTCGCCCACGTGCGGCACGAGGACACCGAGCACGTGGCGCGGGAGAGCGCGGACTGGGCGCAGGACCTGGGCCTGATCAGTAACGGGCAGCGGCTGCACCGGGCAGATGCCGCCGGGCTCGCTGGGCGGGCCTGTCCGCAGGCTCCGCGGGAACGTCTGCGCCTACTGACCGATCTGATCTCCTGGCTGTTCGTGATGGACGACGCCTGCGACGAGGACGGGCTGGGCGCCGAACCCACCCGACTCGCGCCGACCGTGGCAGCTCTGCTGGACGTGCTGGACCGCCAGGGCGCGCCGGGTCCGGTGCCGCCCGGAGCGGCCGGGACGCTGGCGCTCGGCCTGGCCGACCTGTGCCAACGGGTGCGTGGCCACCGGCGTCCGGCGGTGCTGCTGCGATTCGTCGCCGGGATGCGCGAGTACCTGCTCGCGCTGCTGTGGGAGGCGGCGAACCGGGAACACGAGCGGGTCCCGCCGATCGACGAGTACGTCCAGATGCGCCGGCACACCGGCGCCGTGTACCCCAGCCTCACCCTTACCGACCTGGCGTTGGACGGCTTTCCGCCGGCCGTACGCCGAGCCGATCCCGGGTGGGCCACCCTGGAGACGCTGGCCGCCGATCTCATCTGCTGGTGCAACGACGTCTTCTCCTACCGCAAGGAGCACCAGGGTGGGCCGGACGCGCACAATCTGATCACGGTGCTGGCCAGGGAGACCGGCGACGAGTCGGTGGCGCTGCGGGCCGCTGCCGACCGGTTCAACGATCGACTCGGGGCGTATCTGGCGGCCGAGACCGACCTGTTGGCAAGCCACGGCGACGCGGTACGCCCGGCGTTGGACACCCGGCGGAACTGGATCCGGGCCACCTACGACTGGTCACGGGCGGCGGCCCGCTACGAGTGAGACGAAGGTGCCTTTCGTGGGAAGAGGCTGGTGGATGATCGTCAGGGCTAGCCGATGCCCGGGGACAGGCAATACCCTTCGGTAACGAACACCGACCGTGACGACCGTCACGCCTCCACCCCCGAAGGCGGCTACAGCGATGGCTCTCGATGTACCGTACAGCTCCATTCCTGACATGTTCCTCAAGCGCGTCGCGGCTTCCCCCGACCGCCACGCTTTCGCCCACCCCGGCCCCGACGGCCCGGTCTGGCTGACCTGGGCTCAGGTCTCCCAGCGGGCCACGGCGATCGCCGCCGGCCTGCACGGCCTGGGCGTCGGTCAGGAGGACCGGGTCGCGATCCTGGCGAACACCCGGATCGAGTGGGTGATCGCCGACTTCGGCATCATGTGCGCCAGCGGCGCCACGACCACCGTCTACCCGACCACCGAGCCCGAGGACGCCACCTACATCATTTCCGACTCCGGCTCCAAGGTGCTGTTCGCGGAGAACCCGGACCAGGCGGCCAAGATCGCCGGAGCGCAGTTGCCCGCGCTGACCCACGTGGTCCTCTTCGACGGCACCCCCGACCCGTCCGCGGCCGTGCCGCAACTGACCCTCGCCGAGTTGGAGGAGCAGGGCGCCCAGCGGCTCGCCGAGGATCCGGAACTGATCGAGCGCCTGGTCGCCGGCATCGGCCCGGATCATCTGGCCACCCTGATCTACACCTCCGGCACCACCGGCCGTCCCAAGGGCGTCGAGCTGCTGCACGGCGGCTGGTGCTGGGAGGGCGTGGCGCAGGAGGCGGTCGGGCTGCTCCGCGAGGACGACCTCCAGTACCTCTGGCTGCCGCTGTCCCACTCGTTCGGCAAGACGCTGCTCTGCGGCGCCACGCACGTCGGCCTGCCCACGTACGTGGACGGCCGGGTCGACAAGCTCGTCGAACTGCTCTCGGTGGTCCGCCCGACGCTGATGTGCGGCGCACCCCGGGTCTTCGAGAAGGTCTACAACAAGTCGGTCACCACCGCACAGGACGCCGGTGGGGCGAAGGCCAAGATCTTCGCCTGGGCGGTCGGCGTCGGCAAGGAGAAGGTCGCCCTGGAGCAGGCCGGCAAACCCGTGCCGGGCGGGCTGAAGCTCAAGTACACGCTGGCGGAGAAGCTGGTCTTCAGCAAGCTCCAGGCCCGGCTCGGTGGCCGGATCCGGGTGCTGGTCTCCGGCGCCGCCCCGCTCAGCCCGGAGATCGCCACCTTCTTCGCCGCGGCGAACCTGCCGATCTCCGAGGGCTACGGGCTTACCGAAACCAGCGCCGGCAACTTCGTCAACCCGCCCGACGGGCTGCGGATCGGCACCGTCGGGCGGGCCATGGGCGACCTCGAGTGCCGCATCGACACCGACGGCGAGATCCTGCTCAAGGGCCGGCCGGTGATGCGGGGCTACCACAACCTGCCCGAGGAGAGCGCCGCCGCGTTCACCGAGGACGGCTTCTTCCGTACCGGCGACATCGGCAGCCTCGACGACGACGGCTACCTGCGCATCACCGACCGCAAGAAGGACCTGGTCAAGACCTCCGGCGGCAAGTACGTCGCACCGTCGCACATCGAGGGCATGTTCAAGGCCACCTGCCCGTACACCTCGCAGGCCGTGGTGATCGGCCAGGCCCGCAACTACTGCACCATGCTCGTCACGCTGGACCCGGACGCCATCGCCGGCTGGGCGGCCGGCACCCCGCTGGAGGGTCGCCCGTACGCCGAGATCGTCGCCTCTCCGGAGGCCCAGGCCATGGTGGAGGAGTACGTCGCCCAGCTCAACCAGAAGCTGAACCGCTGGGAGACCATCAAGAAGGTCACCATCCTGCGGCGCGACCTCACCATCGAGGACGGCGAGATCACCCCCTCGCTGAAGATCAAGCGCCGTGGCGTGGAGAACAACTTCGCCGACGAGATCGACAAGATGTACGCCGGCACCGTCGCCGAGATCTGACGGCCCACGGCCTCGGCCCCGCACCCGTCCCTCCCCGGGGTGCGGGGCCGATCCGTGGCGCGCCACGGACAGCGGGGAGTCAGCCGCTCAGGCGATGACGCTCGGCTCACAGGCGGCGACCGCGGAACACGTTCGCCTCGTCCTCCAGGGCGACCTGCTCCTCCAGGGCCAGGCTCCGCACCCGTCGGCGCACCTGGCGGTCCCGCCCGATCTGCATCAGCGCCAGGACGACGAAGACCACACCGATCAGGGTCAGGTCGACCAGGGTCGGCAACGACAACAGCGCCGGCGCCGAGACGGTCAGCAGGCCGGCAGCCACCAGCGGCCGGCGGGCCAACCGATGGAACATGCGCCACTGCATGGCGACCAACGCCAGCAGGTAGAGCACCAACCCGCCGTAGAGCGAGAGCAGTTCCAGCCCGCCGAAGATGTCCCGGCTGGCCAGCACGTCGGGGTCGGTGAGGCGGGCGAGCATGCGCTTGATCCCGAGGGCGAAGAAGATGATCCCGACGATCAACGCCAGGTGCAGGTAGGTGTAGACGTCGCGGATCAGGGGGATCCGCTCCGCCCCCCGCACACCGTGCAGGTGCTGCTCCATGGCGAGGGCGAGGGTGTCGAAGTAGAGCCACCACAGCGCGAAGATGATGCCGAGGGTGACGCCGGCCGCGTAGATGGCCCACCAGGTGATCGGCCGTCCGGTGCGTTCCGCCGCACCCAGGCCCAGGGCGATCACCGATTCACCCAGCGCGACGAGCACGATCAGTCCGTGCCGCTCAGCCAGATGCCCGGCCGAGCGCACCTGCCACTCGGTACGGATCAGCATCAGGGCGGCGGCGTACTCGAACGACAGTGCCACCACCCACAGCCCGAGCCGCACGCCCAGCGCCACCGTGCCGTCGAAGAACATGTCGGGCAGCACGGCGGCGATCAGGATGAGCACCGCGCCGCCCGTCGTCGGCAGCGTCAGCAGCAGCGCCCGGCGACGTGACAACACCCGCACACCCACCCAGAAGGTCACGATCTTGATCAGCCAGGTGAGCAGGTAGGCCGTGGCGAACACCAGCGGACCGTCCAGACCGCCCGGCTCGTCGAAGAACGCCACGTCGGTGGTGAGGGCCAGCACGAAGATCGACGCCATGATGCCGAAGCCGATCGCGGGCATGATCGCCTGGTCGGCACGGACGAAATTGCCGAGTGCGGCGAAGCCGCTCCAGCACGACCACAGCAGCGCCAGCACGAGGAACATCTCGAACAGGGCCACCCCGGTTAGATTCTCGGAGGTCAAGGTGGTGACGTTGAGGAACGCGAAGACGAAGACCACGTCGTAGAAGAGCTCAAGCCGGGTCACCCGGGTTCCGGGCCGTCCCCAGCTGACCAGTTCGAGTCTCCCGCCAGTGCCCACCCGGGCAGTGTGCCAAGGACGACGACGGGCCCGGGCAGGTTCCACGAACCCCCCCGGCACCGGTGGCCGGCCGCCGCGACACGGCCGCATCGAGCCCGCCTCCCGACCGGCCGAGCCGGTGACGACCCGTGCCGCTGCGCCGCTCAGGCGATGACGGCGGGCTCCCGCCAGCGGGGCTGCCCCGCCCGGTCCAGGTCGTACCGGACCGCCGCGATCCGTCCGACCGCCTCGACCAGGTCGGTGGCCGGCAGGGTGAACGGCAGCCGCAGGAAACGCTCCAGCGTCCCGTCGAGGCCGAAGCGGGGTCCGGGCGCCAGGCGTACGCCGACCTCCTCGGCGGCCCGTGCCAGAGCGCTGGAGATCGGCCCGTCCAACTCGGCCCAGAGGGTCACTCCGCCACGCGGCACGGTGACCCGCCACTCCGGCAGCCGGGCGGCCAGCGCGCCGAGCAACGCGTCACGCTGCACGGCCAGTTGCGCCCGCCGGGCGGCCACGATGGCCGGCGCGACGTCCAGCAGGTGCACCGCGACCAACTGGTCCAGCACCGGGCTGGACATGTCCACCCCCACCCGGGCCGCGGCCAGCCGCTGCACCTGGGGCGCCGAGGTGCGGATCCAGCCGATCCGCAGCCCGCCCCAGAACGGCTTGCTCATGCCGCCGATGCTCACCACCCGGGAGTGCCGGTCGAAGCTAGCCGTCGGCGGCGGCAGGTCCGTCCCGTCCAGCGGCAGGTCCACGAACGACTCGTCGATCACGAGGTCGGTGCCGACCGCGTGCGCGGTGGCCACCACCCGTTCCCGCAGCTCGGCCGGCATCAGGTGCCCGGTCGGGTTCTGGAAGTCGGGGATCAGGTACCCGACCCGGGGCCGCACCTGCCGCAGCGTGCCCAGCAGCAGGTCCGCGTCCCAACCGTCGGCATCGGCGGCCAGGCCGTACGTGGTGATCCGGGCTCGCCGGGCGGCGAGCGCGGCGAGCGCGTTGGGGTAGCTCGGCGACTCGACAAGCACCCCGCCGCCCGGCGCGAGCGCCAACCGTAGTACCAGGTCCAGGGCGTGCTGCGTACCGTTGGTGACCATGATCTGGTCGGGCGAGGTGGGCAGGCCCCGCTCGGTGTAGCGCTGGGCGACCGCCTCCCGCAGCTCGATGATCCCGATCGGGTGGTACCCGGCGCCGCTCAGGTAGCGGGGCAGGTCCTCCGCCGCCGCGCGGGCCGCCGGCAGCAGCTCGGGCGGGGCGGCCAGCGCCGCCACCCCGAGGTCGAGCATGTCCCGGTCGTCCAGCGGGATCCAGAGCCCGTTGGGCGCCACCCGGTGCGTTCCCGGCAGCATCGTCCAGCTTCCGGCACCCCGCCGGCTGGCCAGGTGCCCGCTGTCGCGCAGCTCGCGGTACGCGGCCGTGACGGTGGTACGGCTGATCCGCAGCGCTTCGGCCAGGTCGCGTTCGGCCGGCAGGCGCACGCCGAGAGGTAGCCGCCCGTCGGCGAGCAGACCGCGTACCGCCCCGGCCAGCGCGGCGTAGTCAGGGCTGCGTCGCCGGCCGGGCAGGGCGTGCCACTGCCCGAGCAGCCGGGCCAATTGGACCCCACGCACTTGACTGACCATGGCCACTCTCCCAATATTGGCTCTGTCGCGAGGCCAATTGGCACCTAGAGTGGCATGCGTGGCAATGATTGGCAACCTCCGGCACCGGCCGACCCGACGGCTCACCCACCTGTTCGTCGGGCTCGTCCTCTACGGCTTCAGCATGGCGCTGATGATCCGCTCCGGGCTCGGGCTGAACCCGTGGGACGTCTTCCACCAGGGGCTGTCCCGACTGACCGGCCTGAGCATGGGCACCGTGGTCATCGCGGTGGGCGCGCTGGTGCTGCTGGCCTGGATCCCGCTGCGCCAACGCCCCGGCCTCGGCACCGTCGCCAACGTGGTGGTGATCGGCCTGGCGGTCGACGCGACCCTGGCCCTGCTGCCACCCGGAGGGCCACTTGCGCTGCGAATCGTCCTGCTGGTCGTCGGGATCGTCGGCAACGGCGCGGCCACCGCGCTCTACCTCGGCGCTCGACTCGGCCCCGGCCCCCGCGACGGGTTGATGACCGGCCTGGTCGCCCGCCGCCCCGGCCGGTCGCTACGCCTGGTCCGCACCATCATCGAGGTCGGCGTGCTGGCCGTGGGAGCGCTGCTCGGCGGCACGGTCGGCATCGGCACCATCGCCTACGCGCTGACCATCGGACCACTGGCCCAACTGTTCCTGCCGCTGTTCGACGTCGCCGAACCGAACCCACCGGCCCGGATCGAGCCGGCCCCGGCGACCTGACGACCACCCAGCGCCACCGCCACATACCGGATCGGGCCGCTTCCGTCCACCCACATCGACTGTCGGCAATCATGATGCCACTCACGGTCGCAGTGCGACGGTCGGTGTTTTCCTGGAGGCGGGTCGCCCGGCAGAATCTCCGCATGGGGGACAACGCCTGGCGTCGTACCGACGCATGGATCTTCGTCTCGCTGGTGATCGCCAGCGGCGCCGGACGCCACCGACGGTCCACGACCACTCGCCGCCCCGAGGGGGTACGCCTCGCCGACGTGCTCTCCACGGCCGACCATCTCGACCGCAGCATCCCCGATCGGCACGACATCGAGGAGGCGATCCGCCGGTTGCTCGGTGCCGGGCTGGTCGACGTCTCCGACGGCTGGTTCCGGATCACGCCCGACGGCGAGCACCTGTGGCGCTCACGGCCGAGCGCCGGGCTGGCCACCACCGTCGACACCGTGCAGGGGGTGCTCAGTCGCCGGCACGCGCCCGGCACCGCGGACTGGCACCTCGACGAGCAGGAGCACGCCGCCGCCGTGCAGGAGTACCTGGTGCGATCCATCCCGATGCCCCGACGCTCCCCCGAGGGACACTCCGGCCGCGGTTGACCCCCGCGCCGTCGACCGCCGCGGCCGACAGGATGCGACCCACCGGCCGCAGCGCCCTGATCGGCGTCAGCGCACCGGATGACCGGCGCCGCGCAGCACGTCCTTGACCTCCGCCACGGTCAGCTCCCCGAAGTGGAACACACTGGCGGCCAGCACCGCGTCGGCGCCGGCACCGATCGCCGGAGGGAAGTGGGCCGCCGCACCGGCACCCCCGCTCGCCACCACCGGGACATCGACGACCCGGCGTACCGCGCCGATGAGCTCCAGATCGAACCCGGCCTTCGTGCCGTCGGCGTCCATCGAGTTGAGCAGAATCTCACCCGCGCCCAGCTCGGCGCCGCGCCGCGCCCATTCCACGGCGTCCAGCCCGGTGCCGCGCCGCCCGCCGTGGGTGGTCACCTCGAAGCCGCTGGCAGTGGTGCCCGCCGGTGCGCGGCGCACGTCGAGCGAGAGCACCAGCACCTGCCGACCGAACCGCTCCGCGATCTCCGCGAGCAGCTCCGGCCGGGCGATCGCCGCCGTGTTGACCCCGATCTTGTCGGCTCCGGCGCGCAGCAGGGTGTCCACGTCCGCCACCGTCCGCACCCCGCCGCCGACGGTCAGCGGGATGAAGACCGACTCCGCCGTACGCCGGACCACGTCCAGCATCGTCCCCCGGTCGCTCGACGAGGCGGTGACGTCGAGGAAGGTCAACTCGTCGGCGCCCGCGCGGTCGTACGCGGCAGCCAACTCCACGGGGTCGCCCGCGTCCCGCAGGTCGAGAAAGTTGACGCCCTTGACCACCCGTCCCGCGTCCACGTCGAGACAGGGGATCACCCGCACCGCCACCGTCATGCGACGAGCCTATCGCCGCCCGTACGGCCTGCGCCGGCCCGACCGGGGCGACGGGGTGCGCCGCCGGTCACAGCCGCACCAGCATCTTGCCGAGGTTCTCCCCCCGCAGCAGGCCGAGGAAGGCCGCCGGGGCGTTCTCCAGGCCGTCGACGATCGTCTCGTCGTACGCCAGCGTGCCGTCGCGCAGCCACCCGGAGACCTCCCGCACGAACTGCTCCCGCAGGTGGCCGTGATCGTTGACCAGGAAGCCGCGCAGGGTCAGCCGCTTACCGATCACCTGGGCCAGGTTGCGTGGGGCGGCCGGCGCCTCGGTGTCGTTGTACTGCGCGATCATGCCGCAGATCGCCGCCCGACCGTGCAGGTTCATCGACGAGATGGCCGCCTCCAGGTGCTCGCCGCCGACGTTGTCGAAGTAGACGTCGACGCCGTCGGGGGCAGCGGCCCGCAGCAGGTCGCGTACCGGGCCGTCGTGGTAGTCGAACGCGTCGTCGAAGCCGAGCGCTCGCAGTCGCTCGACCTTCGCCGCCGATCCGGCGCTGCCGACCACCCGGCCCGCACCGCGGAGCCGGGCGATCTGGCCGACCATGCTGCCGACCGCGCCGGCCGCCCCGGAGACGAAGACCGTCTCGCCCGGACGCATCGCGGCCACCTCAAGCAGCCCGGCGTACGCGGTCAGCCCGGTCATCCCCAGCACACCGAGGTACGCGGTCACCGGCGCGAGACCCGGCTCGACCTTGCGGGCCGCCTTCGCCTCGACCAGCGCGTAGTCCCGCCAGCCGAGACCGTGCAGCACGGTGTCACCCGGGGCGAACCCGTCGGCCTCGCCGCCGACCACCTCACCGACCGCCCCGCCGTCCAGCGGCGCGTCCAGGGCGAACGGCGGCACGTAGGACCGCACGTCGTTCATCCGCCCGCGCATGTACGGATCCACCGACATGTACCGGTTGCGGACCAGCAGCTGCCCCGGGCCGGGCGTGGGCACCTCGGCGGTGACGAGCCGGAAATTGTCCTCGGTGGGCCAGCCCTGCGGGCGCGAGGCCAGCTGGATCTCACGGTTGGTGGGCACGGGAGTGTCCTTTCTCTGCCGTCGGGGCGATGGCGCGACCGGGCCTCGGCCCGATCACGGGTTGGCCAGGACCGCCAGAGCCTCAGCCACGGTGAACGCCTCCGCGTAGAGCGCCTTGCCGGCGATGACGCCCTCCACGCCGACCGGCTCCAGGGTGGCCAGCGCCCGCAGGTCGTCCAGGGTGGAGACGCCGCCGGAGGCGATCACCGGAGCGTCGGTACGGGCGCACACCTCGCGCAGCAGGTCCAGGTTCGGCCCCCGCATGGTGCCGTCCTTGGTGATGTCGGTGACCACGTACCGAGAGGCACCGGCCTTGTCGAGCCGCTCCAGCACCTCGTACAGGTCGCCGCCGTCGCGGGTCCAGCCCCGGGCCGCCAGGGTCCGGCCGCGTACATCCAGCCCGATCGCGACCCGATCGCCGTACTCCGCGCAGACCCGGTCGCACCACTGCGGGTCCTCCAGCGCGGCGGTGCCGATGTTCACCCGCTCGGCACCGGTGGCCAACGCGGCCCGCAACGAGGCGTCGTCCCGGATGCCACCGGACAGCTCCACCCGCACGTCGAGACGGCGCACCACCTCGGCGAGCAGCTCGGCGTTGCTGCCCCGGCCGAAGGCGGCATCGAGATCGACCAGGTGGATCCACTCGGCGCCGTCGCGCTGCCACGCCAGCGCGGCCTCCAGCGGGTCGCCGTAGGTGGTCTCGCTGCCCGCGGCGCCCTGCACGAGCCGGACGGCCTGGCCGTCGGCGACGTCCACGGCGGGCAACAGGGTGAGGCTCATGTGTCTTGTCCCTCTCGCATGGTCAACGGCGGTCCAGGGCGATCACCACGATCACCGGCAGGACGAGCAGCAGTAGCAGGATCAGCCCGACCCGCAGCGCCAGATCGGGCACGAGCACCCAGATGAGGGTGATCGCCGCCAGGGTGAGCGCCACGATCGTGGCCCGCTCTCCCCGGGAGTATCGCGGCAACCGGCCGGTGCGGCCACGACGCACCGCCGGCACCACCCGGCGGACCAACGCCCGACGGCGGGCCCGACGGGCGGTGGCCCGCTCGCGCAGCACCCGCTGCCGGGCCGCCTCCGCCTCGCGGGCCGCCCGGCGCTGGGCCCGTTCCTTGCTCACTGTGCCTCCCGGCGGGTGCGCCCCACCGGCTCAGTCACCGGCCGGCACGGTGGCCAGCCAGTTGCGCAGCAACGCGGCACCGGTCTCGGCGGACTTCTCGGGGTGGAACTGGGCGGCCGACAGCGCGCCGCGTTCCACCGCCGCGACGAAGTCACAGTCGTGGTGGGCCGTGGTCACCCGGGCCCCGGACGCCGTCAACGCGGCGGCGTCGCCGACAGCGTACGAGTGGACGAAGTAGAACCGGCTGTCGGCGGGCAGGCCGGCGAAGAGCACCGAGCCGACCGGCGCCTGCACGGTGTTCCAGCCCATGTGCGGCAGCCGGGCGGCGGCGAGCCGGGTGACCGAGCCCGGCAGCAGTCCCAGCCCCTTGGTCACCACCCCGTGCTCGTCGCCGGACTCGAAGAGGATCTGCATGCCGACGCAGATGCCCAGCACCGGGCGGCCGGCGGCGACCCGCCCGGCGATCACCGGCCCGGCACCGATCGCCTCGATGCCGGCCACGCAGGCGGCGAAGGCGCCCACTCCGGGAACCACCAGGCCGTCGGCGTCGGCCGCGGCGGCGAGATCACCGGTGACCACCACGTCGGCGCCGGCCGCGGCCAGCGCCCGCTCGGCGGAGCGCAGGTTACCCGAGCCGTAGTCGAGCACCACGATTCGACGCCGTCCACCGGGGGCCGCCCCGCCGTCGGGTCGGCCGGTCATGACCCGTCCCCCGGCAGCAGCCAGAGCACCCCCGCGGCGGTGGCCAGCACGGCCAGCAGCGCGGTGACGACCACCGCGCCGCGGGGCGCACCCTGCCGGTGCAGGGACAACGCCCCGCCGACAAGCACGCCGGCCAGGATCAACAGCAACGTGGGCAGGATGCCGCTCACCGGCGACACCTCCGCCGCGCCGTACCCGGGCCCGTCACAACGCCCCCTTGGTGCTGGGAATCGCCCCGCCCGCCGTCGGGTCCACCGCGGTGGCCTCCCGCAGCGCCCGGGACACCGCCTTGAACTGCGCCTCGACCACGTGGTGGGCGTCCGGATGCCCGCCGGGCCGGGCCGCCCGCAACACGTCCACGTGCAGCGTGATCCGGGCCGCCTGGCCGAAGGACTCCCAGATGTGCCGGGTCATGCTTGTCGGATACACCGGACCGATGTACGGCGCCAGGGCCGGCTCGTCGTGCACCACGTACGGCCGGCCGGAGAGGTCCACGGCCGCCCGGACCAGCACCTCGTCCATCGGCACGGTGGCCGAACCGTACCGGCGGATGCCGGCCTTGTCGCCCAGCGCCTGGTCGAACGCGGCACCGAGGGCCAGCGCGGTGTCCTCCATCGTGTGGTGCGCGTCGATCTCCAGGTCACCCACGGTGCGCACGGTCAGGTCGAAGCCACCGTGCCGGGCGATCTGGTGCAGCATGTGGTCGTAGAAACCGACCCCGGTGCTGATCTCGGCCACTCCGGTGCCGTCGAGGTCGACCTCGACCAGGACCTTGGTCTCCTTGGTGATCCGCTCCACCCGGGCGGTCCGGCTCATGATGTGCCTTTCGTCGGTCGCGGCTGCGGGGCGATGGAACCCTCGCGCTGAATACTGTCCACGGCGGCCAGGAAGGCGTCGGTCTCGGCCCGGGTGCCGGCGGTGACCCGCAGCCAGCCGGGCAGGCCGACGTCACGTACCAGCACGCCGTGCGCCAGCAGCGTCCGCCAGGCCACCGACTGGTCTCCGCCCACCTCGTACAACACGAAGTTGGCGTCGCTGTCGGCGACCCGCAGGCCACGGCGGCGCAGTTCACTGACGATGCGGTCGCGCTGCTCGGCGATCTCGACGACCGTGCCGAGCAGGGCTTCGCAGTGCGCCAGCGCGGCCCGGGCGGCGGCCTGGGTGAGTGCGGAGAGGTGGTACGGCAGGCGGACCAGTTGCACCGCCGCCACCACCGCCGGATCGGCGGCCAGGTAGCCCAGCCGACCCCCGGCGAACCCGAACGCCTTGCTCATCGTCCGGGTGACCACCAGCCGTGGGTGCCCGGGCAGCATCGACAGGGCGCTGACCGTGCCCGGCCGGGCGAACTCCGCGTACGCCTCGTCGACGACCACCATCCCCGGAGCGACGCGCAGCACCGCGCCGATCACCGCCGGGTCGAGCGCGGTGCCGGTGGGATTGTTCGGCGAGCAGAGGAAGACCACGTCCGGCCGGTGCTCGCGGACCTGCTCGACCGCCTCGTCGGCGGTGAGCGCGAAGTCGGCGCCCCGGCGGGCCGGCACCCACCGGGTGCCCGTGCCGAGCGCCAACAGCGGATGCATCGAGTACGCCGGGGTGAACCCGAGCGCGCTGCGTCCCGGCCCGGCGAACGCCTGGAGCAGCTGCTGCTGGACCTCGTTGGAACCGTTGGCCGCCCACACCCCGTCGGCGGTGAGCCCGTGGCCGAGGTACCCGGCCAGGTCGGCCCGCAACGCCAGCGCGTCCCGGTCGGGGTAGCGGTTGAGGTCGCGCAGCTCCGCCGCGAGGGCCTTGCCGATCGCCTCGGCCACCGCCTCCGGCAGCGGGTGGGAGTTCTCGTTGGTGTTCAGCCGCACCGGCACGTCGAGCTGCGGCGCACCGTACGGCGACAGCCCCCGCAGATCGTCACGGATCGGCAGGTCGGCCAACCCGGTCATGTGGTCGCCCCGGTCTGCGACTGCGGCGCCGGGGGTCGGGAAGCACCGGGAACCCGGGCAATGACGGCCTCGCCGTGCGCCGGCAGATCCTCCACGTTCGCCAGGGTCACCACGTGGCCGGCGACCTCCCGCAGCGCCTCCTCGGTGTACTCCACCACGTGCACGCCGCGCAGGAACGACTGCACCGACAGCCCGGACGAGTGCCGGGCGCATCCCCCGGTGGGCAGCACGTGGTTGGAGCCGGCGCAGTAGTCGCCAAGCGACACCGGCGAGTACGCGCCCACGAAGACCGCGCCGGCATTGCGTACCCGCATCGCCCACTGACGGGCGTCGGCGGTCTGGATCTCCAGGTGCTCGGCCGCGTACGCGTCGACCACCCGCAGGCCCGCCGTCAGGTCGTCGACGAGCACCACGCCGCTCTGCTCGCCGCCCAGCGCGGTGCCGACCCGCTCGGCGTGCTTGGTGGCCGGCACCAGTCGGGCCAGTTCCCGATTCACCGCGTCGGCCAGGGCGACCGACGGGGTGACCAGCACACTGGCCGCGAGAGGGTCGTGCTCGGCCTGACTGATCAGGTCGGCGGCGACGTGCACCGGGTCGGCGGTGTCGTCGGCCAGGATCGCGATCTCGGTCGGGCCGGCCTCCGCGTCGATGCCGACCACCCCGCGCAGCAGCCGCTTCGCGGCGGTGACCCAGATGTTTCCCGGGCCGGTGATCATGTCGACCGGTGCGCAGTGCGCGCTGCCGGCGGCGTCGGCGGCACAGCCGTACGCCAGCATCGCCACGGCCTGGGCGCCGCCGACGGCGTACACCTCGTCGACGCCGAGCAGCGCGCAGGCGGCGAGCACCCGCGGATCGGGCAGGCCGCCGTTGTCCTTCTGCGGCGGGCTGGCCACCACCAGCGACCGGACGCCGGCCGCCTGGGCGGGCACCACGTTCATCACCACGGTCGACGGGTACATCGCCAGCCCACCGGGGACGTAGAGACCGACCCGGTCGACCGGGATCCACCGCTCGGTGACCGTGCCGCCGGGCACCACCTGGGTGGTGTGGTCGACCCGTCGCTGATCGGCGTGCACCCGCCGGGCCCGGCTGATCGACTCCAGCAGCGCAGCACGGACCTGGTCGTCCAGCGTGCCCTCCGCCGCCGCGATGGCCTCCGCCGGCACCCGCAGCACCTCGGGGGCGATCCCGTCGAACCGCTCGCTGGCCTCGCGGACCGCCGGATATCCATGCTCGCGCACCGCCGTGACGATCGGGCGGATGCGCTCGACCGCCACCGAGACGTCCAGCTGGGCACGAGGCAGCAGGTGGCGCGGGTCACGCACGCCACCGCGCAGGTCGATCCGGTTCAACACGCCTGCGAGTCTAGGCGGCCCTCCGTCGGGCCGACCGCGCCGTCCGCTGTCCGGGACGGTGAGCCGGGACACGCCACCGCCCGCCGATCGGGCTACGCTTGATCACGTGACCGCACGGCTGCCGGTGTTCCCGCTCGCCACGGTGCTCTTCCCGGGGCTGGTACTGCCGCTGCACATCTTCGAGGAGCGCTACCGCGCGCTGGTCCGACACCTCGTCGCGCTGCCCGAGGGCGCACCACGCGAGTTCGGGGTGGTGGCCATCCGCCGTGGCTGGGAAGTCGCCTCCGGTGCCGGCCAGGACATGTCCGGCAGCGGCGAGGTCACCCTGCACGAGGTGGGTTGCACCGCCGAACTGCGGCAGGTCACCGAGCTGGATGACGGAGGCTTCGACATCGTCACCGTGGGGCGGCGTCGCTTCCGGATGGGCGACGTCGACCGGACTTCCGCGCCGTACCTGACCGCCGAGGTGCAGTGGTTGCCCGAGCCGGACGGCCCGGACGAAACCGCCGATCTGCTGGCGGCCCGGGTGATCGCTGTCTTCCGGCAGTACCTGGGCCTGATCCGAGCCGAGGCCGGTCAGCTCACCGAGCAGCTGCCCGAGGACGCGACGGTGCTGTCCCACCTGGTCGCCGCGACCGCGGCGCTGACGTTGACCGACCGCCAGCGCCTACTCGCCATCGACGGCACGGCGGCCCGGCTGCGCGCCGAACTGCACCTGCTCAACCGCGAGGCGGCGCTGCTTCGCCAGGTGCGGGCGGTTCCGGTGCCGTTGGCGGAGTTGGCCTCGCCCCCGCCGGCCCCGAACTGACCTCGCCCGCCGGCTCCGCCGGCCCGGAATCGGCTGCACCCGCCGGCCCTGCGGGCAGCGGCGGATGCGCGGCGAGCCAGGCCGCGTCCGGCTCCGACCCCGCTGGCTTCGGCGCCGCTGGCGGCTGCGCGGCGAGCCAGGCCAGGTCCGGCTCCGGCCCCGCTGGCTTCGGCGCCGCTGGCGGCTGCGCGGCGAGCCAGGCCGCGTCCGGCTCGGGCTCGGGCCGCAGCGACGGCCATCGTGACCAGCCGGCGAGCAGGGTGTACGTGACCGCGGCAGCGAAGGCCGGCAGCAGCAGGTTGCCGTAGGGCACCGGCAGCACCCCGAAGAACAGCTCGATCCCGCCGGCCCGCAGGTCCGCCGGCTTGCTGAAGCGCGTGCCGTCCGGGGCGCTGGCCAGCAGCCGCTGATAGCTGGCCAGGCCGACCCGACGCCCGACCTGCCAGGCGACCAATCCGGCGGCGAGCCCACCGGCCGCCGCGACGACCAGCCCGACCGGCCCCCGGTGGCGACGCAGCAGGAACCACACGGCGAGCGCGGTGAGCACCCCGAACGCCAGCCCGAGCAGGCTGAACCATCCGTCCGCGGCGATCGGCTGTTCCGGTTGCGCCTGGCCGTACACCGCGCCGTCGCCACTCTTGACGACCGGCGTGGCCGGCGCGACCGCCGCCCAGAGCCACCCCAGCGGCGCCCCCAGCAGGCCCAGGACCAAAACCGTCGCCGCCCCGAACGCCGCCACTCGGCCACGCCCACCCGGCCTGCCGGCGGTCGAATCGACGGCCTCGGCGGAGAGCACCGCGGCCCCCGCAGCCGGGTCGCTGCTCGACTCGGTGGCCGCAGCCGCCGGCCCGTCGACCTCGGCGGCCAGCCCGGCGACCTTGCCACCCGGCTCGGTGGTCTCGGTACCCGGCGCGGCGGCCTCGGCGGTCGGCTGGCTCGCCGACTCGGTAGCCGCCACGGCGGCGTCCGTCGCCGGCTGGCTTGTCGATCTGGTCGTCGGCTCGGTCGACGAATTCGGCAGGGCAGCCGACGGCCGGGCGGGCGGTTCGGCGGCGGGGGTGGTCGGGCTCACCCGATGATCCTCGCAGCTACCGTCGTCGGTCGTACACCGTGTCGCGGCAGCAGGTGCCGCGAGCCGCCCGGCCGACCGGTATCCCGCGTGTCGGTCAGCGGCCGAACGGCTCCAGCATCGCCGAGGCGGCCCGCAGCCAGGCCTGGCGGGTCTCGCCCTGGAGTTGGTGGTACTCGATCGACGAGCCGGTCTCCAGCGCCGGGTCGTACGGCACCACGGTCACCGCGCGGGTCCGGGTGGCGAAGTGCTTCTCCAGGTCGCCCTGCAACGGCAACCGGCCCGGGGTGGGGCAGGAGATCAGCGTGACGGCGTTGTCGGCCAGCTGACCCATCCCCTCCTCGTGCAGCAGGTCGAGCATCCAGTCTGCGCTGAACGCGGCGTCCTCGCGGGGCACCGTGGTGACCACCAGCTGATCGGCGGCCTGCATGACGGTACGCCAGTTCGGGCTCTCCACGTTGTTGCCGGTGTCCACACAGATCACGTCGTGGGTGCGACGCAGCAGCTCCAGCACCCGCTTGACGGTGAACTGGTCCAGCCGTTGGGCGAACCGGGGGCTCTCCTCACCGGCGAGCACGTCGTACGACCCGTCGGAGGCGTGCCGCAGATAGTCGTCCAGGATCTCCAGCAGCTCCGCCCCCTCCCGGATCTCGATCTGCACGAGATCGGCGACCAGGTGCCGGATCGTTCGGGCATGCCGGGCGCTGCCGGCGCGCAGCCCGAGGGTGCCGCGTAGCTCGTTGTCGTCCCAGGCCAGCACGCCTCGGCCGCGTACGCTGCCGACGGTCGCCGCGGCCAGCACGGTGGCCGTGGTCTTGTGCACCCCGCCCTTCGGGTTGGCGAAGGCGATCACCCGGGGGGTGCCCAGGTCGCGCCGGAGCACGGCGGCGGCCCGTTCGAGGTCGCTGCCGGCGCTCTGCGCACGCCACTCGATGCGCCCGGGGCGGCCGGCCACGGTGGCCGGCGGCAGCACAGCCGGCGGCGGGGTCGGCGGGGCCACGGCCGGCAAGGGTGCCACCGGCGGTGCCACGGCAGGGGGCGCCATCGCTGCCGAGGGCGGCTGATAGCCGTTGTCCAGCAGGGCGTACCGGGACTCCACCGGCGGCGCGGCGTGCCGGTAGCCGTTGTCCAGCAGGTTGTACCGGGACTCCATCGGCTCCGGCCGGCGCGGCTCCGGCACCGCCGGGTACGGCGGCTGCGCCGGCTGTCCCCGGTAGGGCTGGGCCGGATGCGCCGGGTCGACCCGGTAGGCAGGTTCGGCGCGGTAGGCCGGCTCCTCCCCGTACGACCGGTCCGCCGGCTGGCCGACGGCCGGCGCCCGCCCCGCGTAGCCGGTGCCGGGCCCCCGCCGCGGCAACGGCTCAGGTGACGGTGACGGCGGTGGCTCCTCGGCCCGCCGCTCGGTGGCGGCCGGCTCTGCGCTGCGTCCGCCGAGGCGGGCTCGGTCGAGCAGCGCCCGCCACCGCGGTGCGGGTTCGGCGGGCCGTCCCCAACCGGTCTCGCTGCCCTCCACGGATCGCCTCCCCAGCGCTTCGGTCTCCGTCTGACAGGCTACGAACGAAAGCCTACTGAGGCCACACCGGGCGACAACCGGATGTGTCGACAACCGTCAAGGTGCCGACTCTGGATCATCCTCGTCGACGGTGTCTGCCGAGGTCGAGGGCGTCCATGTCGAAGCCGAAGGCGCGGGTGCGGGCGGCGACGGAGACGGTGACGGATCCGTCACCTCCGGCGGTGTCAGCGAGCGGTCCGCCACTGTCGGCTCCGGCGCGGGCGGGCCCTCGGTGGCGGCTGTGGTGGCACTTGCGGTGGCGGAGACGGTGGCGCTCGCCGTCGGTTCCGGCGTGGCCGTCCGGTCAACCGGCGGCCGGACCACATCTCGCTGCTCCGGCAGCGGCGGGGTGAAGACGGTCCGCTCCAACCGCCGAACCTCCGGAGCCGGATCCACCACCCGCACCCCGGAGCGGGCCGCGACGCCGCGTAGCTTCGCCGGCTCGGCGCGTACCACCAGGGCGTAGAGGCAGGCGCACTCGGCCCGGAACGCGGCCGCCTCCGCCGCCGCGACCTGGGCGCCGCTGAGGTACAGGCCGCGCAGTTCGCGCTCCTCCGGGCCACCACCGCCCAACGCGGTGGCCCGGGCCCGGTAGTCGGCGGCCTCCCGCTCCTTGCGCTCGGCGAGTTTGATCATTCCGGCCGTCACGTCCTCCGGCACCCGCTGGGTCGGAATACGGACGATCTCGGTCTGCCGCTCCGGCAGCGGCACCCGTCCGAACACCACCGCGACCCCCACGTCACCGACCACCGCGGCGAGTCGGGCCGGGGTGAGGTACTCGGTGAGCGAGACGAGGGCGTACGTGCCGTCGCCGAGCGAGCCGGCCAGCGCGGCCAGGTCGGCCGCCGCGGTCGCCTCGTAACGGGGGATGGAGTCGCCCTCGACCACGCCCACCCGGGTCACCTCGCCGACCGTGCGGTCCGGCACGGGCGGGCCACCGGTGGCGAGCACGGCCGTGGCCAGCACCGTGGTGCACGACAGCATCGCCACCCAGCCGAGCAGCGGAGTGCGGCTCGGGCCATGGCCGAGCCGGGTCACCGTGGCCGCGAGGCGGGGCAGCAGTCGCTGGTCCAACTTCCGCAGCAGATCGCCGGCGCGCACGGGCGGTCCCCTCGTCGGTCGGTCGGAACGGGTGGGACGCGTCAGTCGCGGAGGATCTCCAACGTGCGTCCCAGATCGTCAGGGTAGTCGCTGACGAAGCGGACCTCGTCCCCCGTACGGGGGTGCTCGAAGCTCAACTCTCTGGCGTGCAACCACTGCCGGTCCAGTCCGAGCCGGGCGGCGAGTGTCGGATCGGCGCCGTACGTGAGGTCACCCACGCACGGATGCCGCAGCGTCGAGAAGTGCACCCGGATCTGGTGCGTACGGCCGGTTTCCAGCCGCACGTCGACCAGGCTCGCGGACGGAAACGCCTCGATGGTGTCGTAGTGGGTGATGCTCGGCTTACCGCCGGAGACCACCGCCCAGCGGTAGTCGTGGTGCGGATGCCTGTCGATCGGGGCGTCGATGGTGCCCCGCAACGGGTCCAGGTGGCCCTGCACCACCGCGTGGTAGCGCTTCTCCACCTCCCGATACTTGAAGGCCCGCTTCAGCACGCTGTACGCCTGCTCGCTCTTGGCCACCACCATGACCCCTGTGGTGCCGACGTCGAGGCGGTGCACGACGCCCTGACGCTCGGCGGCGCCGCTGGTGGCGATGGTGTGCCCGATCGCGGCGAGCCCGCCGATCACGGTCGGGCCGGTCCAGCCGGGACTGGGATGCGCGGCCACGCCGACCGGCTTGTCCACCACCACGATGTCGTCGTCGGCGTACACCACCCGCAGGCCGGGCACCGCCTGGGGCACCACCACCGGCGCCGTGGCCGGCGCGGGCAGCGTCACCTCCAGCCAGGAGCCCGCCCGCACCTTGTGCGAGTTGGGTCGTACCGCACCGTCCACCAGCGCTTCCCCGGCATCGACGAGCGCGGCGGCGGCGGTACGGGACAGGCCGAACAGCCGGGCAACGGCCTGGTCCAGTCGCATCCCGTCGAGTCCGTCGGGCACCGGCAGGCTCCGCTGGTCGCCGCCAGCGGCGAAGGTGGCCGTCACGCCCGCTCCCGCCGTCCGCCGTCGGTGTCGCTCTGATCGCCGGCCCCGGCGGGCTGCCGGTCCGCGGTGCCGCCACCGGCCGGTGGGTCTTCCCGGTCGGTGGCACTGCGCCGGCCGTCGGGCAGCGCCCGGGTGCCGTCGCGCTGGCGTCCGGTGAACTCCAGCGCGACGGCGAGCAGCACACCGCAGACCAGGGCACTGTCTGCGACGTTGAAGATCGGGAAGACCCGACCGTACGGGTCGAAGACGCTGAACATGTCGACCACGTGCCCGACGAACCAGCCCGGCGCCCGGAAGATCCGGTCGAGCAGATTGCCGGTGACGCCACCGACCACCAGGCCCAGCGCGACCGCCCACGGCGCCGAGCGCAACGTCCGCGCCATCCAGGCGATCCAGCCCAGCACCCCGATCGCGATGATCGGGAAGATGAAGGTGTAGTCCTTGCCCAGACTCCACGCGGCCCCGCTGTTGCGGGTCAGCGACAGGTAGAGCGCCCCACCCAGCAGTCGCACCGGCTCGCGGTCGCTGAGTTCCTGGAGGGACAGGTGCTTGGTCAACAGGTCGACGGCCAACGCGAACACCGCAAGCGAGAGGAGGATCGTGACGGCTCGGCGCCGCGGTCTCGTGGCGGTGCCCGACCCGGTGGTGCCGGATCCAGCGGGCGGTGCTGCGCTCATCTGCTCCCCATCGACTATCGCGGCGGTACGGTCGCACCGCTGCGCACCCACGCCGGGGAACGTGCCGTCAGCGCCGCTCCTCCAGCTGCTTGCAGGTCACGCAGAGAGTGGCCGACGGGAACGCGGCCAGCCGCTCCACCGGGATGGGGTTGCCGCATCGCTCGCACCAGCCGTAGCCACCCTCATCGAGACGCTCAAGGGCGCGCTCGACCTGCGTGATCCGTTCCAGGATGCTGTTGGCGAGGGAGATCTCCTGCTCCCGCTCGAACGTCTTGGTGCCGGTGTCGGCCTGGTCGTCCCCGGCCGAGTCGGTGAGGCGGTCGCGCTGCAGCTCGGTGATCTCGCTCAGCGTCTGATCGTACTCGGCTCGCAGTTCCTCGTGCCGGGCCGCCAACGCGGCTCGGATCTTCTCGGTCTCCGCGGCGCTGCGGGTGGACTTCGCCGCAGTTTTGCGGCCTGCGGTCCTGGTGTCGGCTGGCTTGGCCATCGTCGCTCCCTCGGCCACGGAGCCGCGGTTGCCCGCGACGCCTCGACAGGGGCCGCCGCATCGGCCGCCCCAGGTACAAAACGGGCGCGCGGCCACGGGGCCGCGCACTCCGGAGGTTGGCAAGGATACGGAACGTAAAGGCGTCCGACAACGTGCCGCACCGCGACGCCCGTTCCACCCCGGTTACTGCCATTTCGGGGCAAAGGGAACGCTAGCAGATGTCCGACACTCAGCCGGTCGGTTCCGCGCCGTCCCGCAGCTGGCTCAGCCGACCGATCAGATCCGGCCCGGAGGGCGTGACCAGGAAGAGTTTGTCTCTGCTCGCCGCACCGGTGCGGAGCGACACGGCGGCCGGCCGGACGCCGAGCGCGGCAGCCAACGCGCGACGGGCGGCCTCGGTGGCCCGACCGTCCGCCGCCGGTGGATGCACCGCGATGACGAGAGCAGGCCCGTGCGGGCCGTCGAACCGGCCACCCACGCGGGCCCGGGAGGCGCCCGGCTTCACCCGTACGGCGACGACCAGCGCATCGTCCATCGGGGCCACGTCAGCGGCGCTCGGTCTCCGCCAGCAACACGGTGTCCGGCGTGCAGTGCGCGCAGGGGGTGAAACCGAGTTCGACCGCCTCGGCGACGGGCAGCGGCTCGTGCTCCCGGCCGACCAGGTGCGGGCACCCGTCGAGGTGGTACCGCGGCCGGCCGTCGACGACCCGCACCTCGTCCGCGAGGCGGGCCACCCGGGCGGCCTGCTCCGCCGTGGTCTCCTCGGCGGCCGGCTCGTCGTCGTACTCGTCGGCAACCCCCGACCGCTCGCGCGGCTCGGTAACCGGCGAGCCGGGTGGTTGCCGCCACCCGACATCGCCGGTGTCCACGGTTGCCGAGGTCTGCTGGTTCGGAATGCCCCACCCACGCCCGTCGCCGTCGCGACGGGTCTGGCCAGCCGTAGCGCCGCTGGGAGCCGAAGCCCGGCCAGCCGCCTGGCGGGCGCCTGCGACAAGTGCCACGGCGGCCAGCAGGCTGGCCCCGATCGAGACGACCAGCAGCGGGCTGGAGCCACCAGCCAGGCCGAAGACCAGCAGCACCACAGCGACGAGGATGAGCCCGAGACTGATGACTATCATGGCTCACCCTCGCCGTGTCGTACCGATGAGGCTGGGCGGGTGATCGCCGCGCTGGCGGCAGTCACCGACCCGGTTCAGCGACCGGCCTCAAGCGCGCCGGAGCGGCCCCCGCCGTAGGAACCGGCGAGACCCGCCGCAGCGAGCCCGTTGCCGGCAGCCCGGGCGCCCTCGCCGCGGGTCATCTCGGCCTCCAGGCCCTGACCGCGGCCGTCGAGGTCCCGCAGCTGGCTCTCCAGGTACGCCTTGAGCCGGGTGCGGTACTCGCGCTCGAACTGCTTGAGCTCCTCGATGTGCTTCTGCAACGCGGTGCGCTTGGCGTCCAGGCCACCCATGGCCTCCTGGTGCCGCTGCCGGGCGTCGCGCTCCAGCGCGTCCGCCTTGGCACGGGCCTCGCGGGTGACCTCCTCGGCCTTGGAACGGGCCTCGGAGAGCAGCTGGTCGGCCTCGCGGCGAGCGTCGGAGACGTGGTCGTCCGCGGTGCGCTGGGCCATCATGAGCACGCGCAGCGCCTGCTGCTCGCCGTCCGGGCCGGCCACGGCGCCACCGACACCGACGGAGCGGACCTGCTCCAGCTCGGCCTGCATGGCGCGGGCGGCCTGCTCGGCGGCGGCCTTGTCGCGCTGCACCCGGTCGAGCTGGGCCTTGACGTCGTTCAGCTCGGCGGCCAGGCGGGCGTCGCCGCCGGGGCCGGCCGGGGCACCGCCCCGTCCACCGCGCTCCACCTGGGCGCGCAGTTCGTTGTTCTCCTCGATCAGACGGGCGAGTTCGCGCTCGACCTCGTCCAGGAAGGCGTCGACCTCCTCCTCGTCGTAGCCCCGCTTGCCGATCGGCGGCTTCTTGAAGGCGACGTTGTGGACGTCGGCCGGGGTCAGCGGCATCGAAACTCCTCGGGTCAGTTGCGGCCGCGATAGCGCGTCGGTCATCAGGCGGTCCTGATGATCGCCGGCTCTAACACAAACCTCATCAGCACGAACAGGATAACCAGGAGCACAAGGGAGGCCAGGTCGATGCTCACGGTACCAATTCGCAGCGGAGGGATCACACGCCTCAACGCCCGGAGCGGGGGATCAGTGACGCTCCACACGGATTCCAGTCCGGCTGACGCTCCCCGACCGGGCTGCCAGCGTCGGCCGTACTGCAACACCGCGCTGAGTACGAAACGGGCCAGAAGAACGATCAGAAAGACATACGTGGTCAGGTAGAGAACCTGTAACAAGATCGACAACACGGCAGGCGACGTCCCTCGGGTCGGGCGGGTCAACTCAGGCTGAAGAACCCGCCCTCAGCAATCTTGGCCTTGTCCTCCGCGGTGACCTGGACATTGGCCGGTGAGAGCAGGAACACCCGGTTGGTCACGCGCTCGATCGTACCGCGCAGCCCGAAGGCCAGCCCGGCGGCGAAGTCCACCAGACGGCGGGCATCCGCCTCATCCATCTCGGTGAGGTTGATGATCACCGGCACCCCGTCGCGGAAGTGCTCGCCGATCGTCCGCGCCTCGCGATAGGTCGTCGGGTGCAACGTGGTGATCTGGTACCGCTGCTCCTCCTCCGGCACCAGCGGGCGCTCACGCGGCTGCACCTGCGGCGCCAGGGCGAGATTGTCCCGGGTGTGGTAAGTCAGCGCGCCGGACGGCTCGCCGGTCGACCGGGTGATCGACCGGACACTGGACCGCTCCGACCGCTCCGACCGCTCCGGGCGCTCGGACTCCAGCCGTTCGGCCTCACCCAGCCGGCCCGACCGCTCGCTCAGCCGCCCACGGTCACCCAACCGTGGACGCGGCGCCGGCGGCTCCTCCGGCTCCTCCTCCTCGTCGGCGAACTCCTCGGCGTACCGGCTCTGCCGGTAGCGCGACTCCCGGTAGCCACCCTTGTCGTAGCCACCGTCGTCGTAGGCCCGCTCGTCGTCCTCTTCGACCAGTCCGAGCCAGACCCCCGCCTTGCGCAGTGCACCCATCCCCGCGCCCTTCCCGTCCGCCGTGCGGCACACGCCCCCGCCGTGTCGCCTGTCGCGAGTGGACCATCCCTGCCCACCGGACTGGAACGGCAATCCCCCGACGCGCAATTCGCGTTGCACGTCACGCCCCCCGTCGCCGGGAAGGCCGTTCCCACAAACAACACTGATGTAATTTGCTTCCCTCGCGGCCAGGCTACCGCAGCGTGGGACGCATTCCGAGCAACGCGCTGCCGACGCGGACATGTGTCGCGCCGTGACCGATCGCCGCCTCCAGGTCGCCGCTCATGCCGGCGGACAGCTCCGTGGCCTGCGGATGGTCCGCCCGCACCAGCGCCGCGATGGCCGCCAGCCGGGCGAAGGCGCGCTCCGGCTCCCAGCCCAGCGGCGCCACCGCCATCAGGCCGGCCAGCCGCAGCCCACCGGCGGCGGCGACCGCCTCGGTGACCGCGCCGAGGCCGGCGTCCGGATCGGCCGAGTCCGGCACGGCACCGCCCCGGGCCGCGTCTCCGTCGATGCTGACCTGCACCAGGACGTCCAACGGCCGGTCCCGGCCAATGGCGGTGACACCGGCGTCCAACGCGGACGCCAGGCGGACACTGTCGACGGACTGGACCACGTCCGCGTACCGCAGCACCGACTTGACCTTGTTGCGCTGCAACCGGCCGACGAAATGCCAGCGCGGGGCGACCCCGGCGGCGGCGACCTGCGCCGCCTTGGTCGCCGCCTCCTGGTCACGGTTCTCCCCCACGTCGGTCACGCCGAGGCCCACCAGAGTCACCACATCGGAGGCCGGATAGGTCTTGGTAACCGCGATCATGGTCACTTCCGCCCGGTCCCGGCCCGCAGCCGCGCAGGCGTCAGCGATCCGGGAGCGTACGCGGGCGAGCCCGGCGGCGATCTCCGCGCGCCGGTCGGCTCTCGCCGGGGCTTGGCTGTCGGTCATCGGCAGTGTTCAGGACCCGTTCTTCAGGAAGTCGGGCACATCCACGTCGTCGAAGAGCACCCGACGCGGCGACTGCGGCGCGGCCGGCGCGGCCGGCGACGGCAGGATCGGTGTGCTCGGCTGTGCCGGCTGGTTCTGGTTGGTCTTGCGGGCCGGCTCGGCCGCCTTGTACGCCGGTGTGCCACCGTCGAAGCCCGCCGCGATCACGGTGACCCGCACCTCGTCGCCGAGCGCGTCGTCGATGACCGCACCGAAGATGATGTTCGCGTCCGGGTGAGCCGCGTCGGTGACCAGCTGGGCCGCGTCGTTGATCTCGAACAGGCCGAGATCGGAGCCACCGGCGATGGAGAGCAGCACGCCACGGGCACCGTCCATGCTCTGCTCAAGCAGCGGGCTGGAGATGGCGGCCTCGGCGGCCTCGACCGCGCGATTCTCGCCTCGGGCGCTACCGATGCCCATCAGCGCGCTGCCCGCGCCGCTCATCACGCTCTTGACGTCGGCGAAGTCGAGGTTGATCAGACCTGGCGTGGTGATCAGGTCGGTGATGCCCTGCACACCGGAGAGCAGCACCTGGTCGGCCGTCCGGAACGCGTCCATCATGCTGATGTTGCGGTCACCGAGCGCCAGCAGCCGGTCGTTGGGAATGACGATCAGGGTGTCGCACTGGTTACGCAGCTCGTCGATGCCGGCCTCCGCCTGCACCTGGCGGCGCTTGCCCTCGAAGGAGAACGGGCGGGTGACCACACCGATGGTCAGCGCGCCGAGCTTCCGGGCGATGTTCGCCACCACAGGCGCGCCGCCGGTGCCGGTGCCACCACCCTCACCGCAGGTCACGAAGACCATGTCGGCCCCCTTGAGGACCTCCTCGATCTCGTCGCGGTGATCCTCGGCGGCGTTCTTGCCGACGTCCGGGTTGGCACCGGCGCCCAGCCCCCGGGTCAACTCGCGGCCGACGTCGAGCTTGACGTCGGCGTCGCTCATCAGCAGCGCCTGCGCGTCCGTGTTGATCGCGATGAACTCGACGCCCTTGAGCCCAACCTCGATCATCCGGTTGACGGCGTTGACGCCGCCACCCCCGATGCCGACGACCTTGATGACCGCCAGGTAGTTGTGCGGAGGTGTCATCTCCGGTCCTTTCCTTCGAGATCGGCTACTCCCCGACCGAGCTACGGCCTGGCCGGACCGACGGTCGACGCAGTTACCACCACCGAGGTCGAGAGGTAAACCCTCACCCTCTACTAGAGGGTTAGAGTTATGTCAACCACTGATCCTCTTCGGGGCAACGTAAGCGCAGCCGAGCGATGAGCCAAGGACCTCTCCGGCGTGTCGCCGGTGTAGCGAGACGGCTCACCACTGACCGGTCGCTCACCGGAAGGTGACCACATCCGGCGCGCTCACGTCGATCCGGGCCGCATCCTGGTCGAGCAGCGCGGTGGCCACCCGCGCCTTGTCCGCACCACGGGTCGCGTCGCCCCAGAACACCGTACGGTCGTCATGCAACCTCAGGCTGATCCGGGCCAGCCCCTCGACACTGATCTCGACCAGCTGGTCGAGCAGCTCCGGGGTGAGCACACCGAGCACCTCCAGACCGGCCCGGGTGTCCGGGTCGTCCGGACCGGGCGTGGCCAGCCGTACCAGCGGCAGGCCGTCCGGACGCTGCGGCACCGTCCGGAACACCACCCCTGCGGCGTCGACCACCGCGAACTGCTCTCCGCGCGGCACCACCGCCACAGCCGTACGCTCGGTCAGTCGTACCACCAACGCGTCCGGCCAGTCCCGAGTGACGGTGACCCGCTCCACCGGCGGCAGGGCACCGATCCGGCCGGCCAGCGCGGCCAGGTCCACCCGGGCCAACGGAGCACCGTCCGGCACGCCCGCTGCGTCCCGCACCTGCACCGCCGTCACCAGTTCGGCACCCTCCACCCGAACCTCGCGTACCCCGAACAGGCCGGTGCCCAGCAGCATCCACGCCACCAGCCCGGCCACCGCGACCACACCACCAGCCACCGCCCAGGGCAACGCCGCGCGCATCCGCCGACGCCGGGCCCGGGCCATGAACCGCCGGGTCGAGGCGGGTACCGCGTCGCTGCCGGCACGTACCAACTGCCACCGGCGCACGGGGCGACGCCCCGCGCCACCGTCCACACCGGTGCCGCGCCCCCGGGCCGGACCGGGACTCATTCCGCGACGGGCGCCGCGCCGTCCACGCCGACGGCTCCGGGAACGCTGCCCCCGATGCTCGTCGACCCGCCGGCCACCCCGCCCGCGACGGTGCCGGTCAACGCCGACGCACCGGCGGTACGCGCCGTCAACGCGGCCAACAACTCGTCACCCATCAGCGAAATCGGCGGAGCCCCCATCGTCACCACCACGTCGCCCGGCCGGGCCCGGCGGGCCACCTCGGCCGGCACCGCCTCCCACGTGTCGACGAAGACCTTCCGCTCCGCCGGCAGCGACACCGCCTCGACCAGCGCCGTCGAGCCCTCGCCGGGGGCACGTTCCTCGCCCGGCCCGAAGACCTCCAGCAGCACCAGCTCGTCGGCGATCGCCAGCGCCTCGGCGATCTCCGCCTGCAACTCCCGGGTGCGGTAGAGCCGGTAGGGCTGGAAGACCACGATCAGCCGGCCCTCCCCGGCCACCTCGCGCAACGTCCGCAGGGCCAACGTCATCGACGTCGGGTGGTAGGCGTACTCGTCGTAGACGAGCACCCCGTCGACGTCGCCCTTGCGCTCGAAACGTCGGCGCACCCCCGGGAACGCCGCGAGCGCGGCCTCCGCCGCCGGCAGTGGCAGCTCCAGCAGGTACGCGGCCAGCACCGCCGAGGCACTGTTGAGCCCCATGTGCCGGCCCGGCACCGGCAGTCGGAACTCACCCAGCGAGCGACCGTCGATCTGGGCGAGGTAGCGCACCCCCCGCGCCGAGGAGGCCATGTCGGTAAGCCGCAGGTCGGCGTCCTCGGCCTCCCCGTAGGTGTACACCCGACGCCCCTCGGCGCGCAGCGTCGCCGCCAGCCGCCGGCCACCCGCGTCGTCGGCGCAGGTGATGACGAAACCCTCCGGGTCGGTGAGCCGGGCGAACTCGGCGAAGGTGGCCTCCAGATTGGCCAGATCGCCGTAGGTGTTCAGGTGATCCGCCTCGACATTCGTGACTATCGAGACGTACGGACGGTAGATGAGGAAGGAACGGTCGCTCTCATCGGCCTCGACCACGAAGTACTCGCCGGTACCGTGGTGCGCCCCCGAGCCGACCTCGGAGATCTCCCCACCGATCACGAAGGACGGATCGGCCCCGGCCTGTTGCAGCACCATGGTGACCATCGAGGTGGTCGTGGTCTTGCCGTGGGTGCCGGCGACGGCCACGGTACGGCGACCGGTCATCGCGGCTGCCAGGGCCTCCGAGCGGTGCAGCACCCGCAGCCCGCGGCGGCGCGCCTCGACCATCTCCAGATGGTCGGCGGGAATCGCCGAGGAGTACACGACAGTGTCGACCCCGTCGAGGTTGGCCGTCTCGTGGGTCATGTGGATCGTCCCCCCGAGCGCCCGCAGGCCGGCCAGCGACGGCCACTCACGCAACTCGCTGCCGGAGACCGGCAGGCCCCGGGTGAGGAAGAGCCGGGCCAGTCCGCTCATGCCGACCCCGCCCACGCCGATCAGGTGGATGTGGCCGAGATCCTCGGCGGTGAGCGTGCCCGCCGGGCTGAACGTGGTCATCTCGCTCCTCGCGCTCACCGGGTAACCGCCTCGTAGACGAAGTTGAGCAGCGCCTCGTCGCCGTCGCGCCGCCCGTAGGCCGCGGCGGCGGTACCCATCGCGTGCAGCCGCTGCGGATCGCGGATCAGCGGAATGACCGTACGTTCGAGCCAGTCCGGAGTCACCTCGGCGTCGTCGACGAGCAGGCCGCCACCGGCCTCGACCACCGGCAGTGCGTTACGCTTCTGCTCCTGGTTGCTGTGCGGATAGGGCACGTAGATCGTCGGCAGCCCGATCGCGGCGACCTCGGCGCAGGTCATCGCCCCGCCCCGGCCGAGCATCAGGTCCGCCGCCGCGTACCCGGCGTCCATGTCGGACAGGTACGGCAGCGTCACGTACGGCACCGGCAGGTCCGTCGGGACCGACACCGGCTCGTTGCGGGCGCCGATCACGTGCAGCACCTGGACGCCGTTGCGGGCCAGTTCCTTCGCCGCCCCGGAGACCGCGAGGTTGATCGACCGGGCGCCCTGCGAGCCGCCGGCGACGAAGAGCACCGGCAGGTCGGGGCGGAGCCCGAAGTGGGCCCGCGCGGCGTTACGCATCGCCGCCCGGTCCAGCCCGGCGATGCTGCGGCGCAGCGGCACGCCGACCACCCGGGCGTCGCGCAGCGACTCCGCCTGCGCCGGCTGGTGCGGGAAGCCGACCGCGACGTGCTTGGTGAACTTCATGCCCAACCGGTTCGCCACCCCCGGCGGCACGTTCACCTCGTGGATCACGATGGGCAGTTCCCGCCGCCAGGCGGCCAGATAGGCCGGCACCGAGACGTACCCGCCGAAGCCGACCACCACGTCGGCGCGTACCTCGTCGATGACCTTGCCGGCCGCGCGGGCCGCGGTCCACATCCGGCCCGGGGTACGGACCAGGTTCATGTTGATCGACCGGGGCAGCTGGTAGGCAGGGATGTTCCGCAGGTCGTAGCCGGCCGGCGGGATCAGCTCGTTCTCCAGGCCCTTCGGTGTGCCGAGGCAGGTTATCCGGACGCCGGGGTCGTGCCGGCGCAGGCAGTCGGCGAAGGCGAGCAACGGGTAGATGTGCCCCCCGGTGCCACCTCCTGCGAGCACCACCGAACGCAGCGGACCCATCAACGTCTCCTCTCGCTCGCCGACCCGCTGCGACCCCGGCTGTCCCGGGCGCCACGCGACGCGGCCTGGTCGTCCCTACGCCGCTTGCGTGCCTGGGGCACGGAGCCCCGGGCCGTCGACGGCGGCGCCGAGCGGCGCCGCCGGCCGGGAAGCGGCGGCAACGGTGCCCACACTAGTCGGACCCACCGGGCCGGTGGACGGGCATGCAGGGCCCGGGCCGCATCGGGTTCCGCGCGGGCGAACGAGGCCAGCATGCCGACCGCCGCGAGGGTGACCACCAGGGCGCTGCCGCCGTCGGAGATGAAAGGCAGCGGTACACCGGTCAGCGGCAACAGCCCGATGACGCCGCCGATGTTGATGAACGCCTGCCCGACGAGCCAGGCGGTGGCGCCCGCGGCGGCCAGTCGCCGGAACGGGTCGTCGACCCGACGGGCGATGCGCAGGCCGGTGTAGCCGAGCACGGCGAACAGGGTGACGATCACGGCGCAGCCGACCACCCCCAGTTCCTCGGCGATCACCGCGAAGATGAAGTCGTTCTCCGCGGCCGGCAGCCAGGCCCACTTGGTCCGCCCCTGGCCCAGCCCGGTGCCGAACCAGCCGCCGTTGGCGATGGCGTAGCGGGCCTGGACCATCTGGTAGCAGAGTTGCTCCTTGCATCCGTCCAGCGGCGGCGGGTTGAAGAAGACGGTGAGCCGGGCCAGCCGGTAGTTCTCCTCACCCCGTACGCCCGAACCGGCGCCGAGGGAGGCCACCGCCACCAGCAGGCCGATGCCGAGCAGCCCGATCGCGCTGAGCGCGGCGAAGACCCGCAGCCGCACCCCGGCCGCCCAGAGCAGCCCCACCACCAGGGCCAGCAGGCAGAGCATGCTGCCCAGGTCGTTGTAGCCGACCAGCACGAAGAGCAGCCCCACCACCGGGAACAACGGCGTGGCCAACTCCCGCCACCAACCCAACGCCGCGCCCTTGCGGGCGAGCACGTGCGCACCCCACAGCACCAGCGCGAACTTCGCCAGCTCCGACGGTTGCAGGCTGACCTCGCCGACGTACAGCCAGAGCAGCTGAGCCTCCAGCGGGCCGATCTTCGCGTCGCCGTCGGTCAGCCGCCCGTACGCCACCAGCAGGTTCAGCACCACCAGCAGCCCCACCGCGACGGCCAGGGTCGGCCGGCCCAGGGCCCGGTAGGTGCGCGCCGGCAGGCGCTGGCAGGCCCAGAACGCCACGATGCCGATCACCGCGAAGATCGCCTGCTTGGTCAGCGACGCCGAGGCGTTGCCACCCAGGGCGTAGTCCCGCACGCTGGTGGCCGAGAAGACCATGGTCAGCCCGATCAGCAGCAGCAACCCGGCGCTGGCCAGCAGCAGGTGGTACGAGGCCAGCGGCCGGGACAGCAGGCCCCGCAGCGCGGCCAACGACCCCACCGCGTCCAACCCACGCCACGCCCCCTCGGCGTCGCCGCGTCCGGTCACCGCGGTCACCGACACCTCCGGACGCGCCGGGCTGCGGTCCACTGCCACGTCGTCTGCTCGCGCCTCCCCCACAGCGTCATCATCGCCGCTACCGGCACCCGACCGGGGCGGTACGGCCCGGTCGGCGTGTCGCACTTGCGCCAACCACCCTCCGCTGTCCCCCCAACACTCCATCCCAAAGCGTTGATCAAGAGGTTTGGGTCGGGATCCGTAACGGATCCCGACCCAAACCTCTTGATCAACGCTGCCCAGCGGGGTGGGGTCAGCCCATGTTGGCCAGGAAGTCGCTGTAGAAGAGGCCGAGGGCGATGGCCACGCCGATGCCGGCGATGATCCAGAACCGGACCACGATGTTGACCTCGCTCCAGCCGGCGAGCTCGAAGTGGTGTTGCAGCGGGGACATCCGGAAGACGCGCTTGCCGGTGGTCTTGAAGGAGATGATCTGGATCACCACCGACATCGTGATGATCACGAACAGGCCACCGATGATCAGCAGGAGCAGGATCGTCCGGGTGGACATCGCCATCCCGGCGATCAGGCCACCGAGGCCGAGCGCTCCGGTGTCGCCCATGAAGATCCGGGCCGGCGAGGTGTTCCACCACAGGAAGCCGACGCAGGCACCGGCCGCCGCTCCGGCGATCAGCGCGATCTCCAAGGGGTCGCGGACGGTGTAGCAGTAGTTGTCCGGATTCGCGGTGTACGCCGGGTCGGCACACCAGTGCCGGTACTGCCAGAACGCGATCACCGCGTACGCGCCGAGCACCATCACCGAGGCCCCCGTGGCCAGCCCGTCGAGACCATCGGTGAGGTTGACGCCGTTGGTCGCCGCCATCACCACGAAGATGAAGATGATCACGGCACCGATCTTGGTCACGTCCAGCGCCGGGATGTCCCGGATGAAGCTGAGCGTGGTGCTGCCGACCGTCTCGGTGTTGGTCACCGCGCCGGTGGCGTCGGTCATGGTGGAGGGGAACCAGAGCGCGACGACTCCGAACACCGCGCCGACCAGGATCTGCCCGAGCAGCTTGCCCCTCGCGCTCAGGCCACCGCTGTGCCGCTTGCGCACCTTCAGGAAGTCGTCGATGAAGCCGACCGCGCCGCAGAAGACCATCAGCCCGAGCAGCACCAGCGCCGTGATGGTCGGCTCGACCTGGGCGATCTGCGCGTCGGGCAACGTGGTCAGGGCGAGGTGGCCGGCCACGTACGCGATGACAGTGGCCAGGATGAACACCACGCCGCCCATCGTCGGCGTGCCCTTCTTGCCCTGGTGCATCTGCGGGCCCTCGGCCCGGATGGGCTGGCCGGCCTTGAGCCGGGTGAAGACCCGGATCGCGATCGGGGTGCAGAACAGCGAGACGAGGAAGGCCACCCCGATGGCCACGATTACCGCCCTCACGCGGCGCCACCCCCGGCCGACGCCGACGTACCCGTACCGCCCCCGGCGGCCTCGACGCGCAGCGCGTCGGCCACCTCCCAGGTCCGGTACCGGGAGCCCTTCACCAGGACGACGTCGCCCGGCCGTAGCTCGCTGCGCAGCACCTCGACGGCCGCCGCCTGATCGGTGAGCAGCACCGACTCTCCTCCCCAGTCACCTACCGATGTCGCCCCGTGATGGATCGGCGCCGCCGCCTCGCCGACCACGAGCAACCGGTCCACACCCAGCTCGGCCGCGAGCCGGCCCACCTCGGCATGTCCCTGCGCCTCGAACTCGCCCAGCTCGGCCATGTAGCCGAGCACCGCGACGGTACGCCGTCCCGCGCCGATGCCGCCCAGCGCCCGCAGCGCCACCGCCGTCGACGCCGGGTTGGCGTTGTACGAGTCGTCGATCACGGTGATCCCGTCGGTGCGCTCGAAGACGTCCATCCGACGGGTGGAAACCAGCCCGAGCGCGCCAAGCGCGGTGGCCAGCTCGGCCAGCGGCATGCCCAGCTCCCGCGCCACGGCCGCCGCGGCCAGGCTGTTCCAGACCTGGTGGCGGCCGGTGAGTCCGAGCCGCACCGGTGCACTGCCCTCCGGCGTGACGAGGGTGTACGCGGGCCGTCCCCGCTCGTCAAGCGTCACGTCCACGGCCCGCACGTCGGCGTGCGCCGACTCGCCGTAGCGGATCACCCGGGCCACCGTACGGGCCGCCATGGCGTCGACAAGCGGATCGTCGGCGTTCAACACCGCCAGGCCGTCGGCCGGCAGCGCCTCGACCAGCTCGCCCTTGGCCAGAGCGATGTTCTCCTGCGACCCGAACTCGCCGATGTGCGACACCCCGACGTTGAGCACCACGGAGATGCGCGGCGGCGCGACCTCACAGAGGTACCGCACATGGCCGATGCCCCGGGCGCCCTTCTCCATCACCAGGTAGCGGGTGGTCGGGCCGGCCTGCAACGCCGTGTACGGGTGCCCCAGCTCGTTGTTGAACGATCCGGGCGGCGCCACCGTCTCACCGAGCCGGGTGGTCAACTGGGCGATCAGGTCCTTGGTGGTGGTCTTGCCCGACGAGCCGGTCAGCCCGATCACGGTGAGCCCGGGCAGCCGGTCCACCACCGCACGGGCGAGCCGGCCCATCGCTGCCAACGGATCGGCGACAACGATCATCGGCACCCCGGGCACCTCGCGGGTACCCATGACCGCCACCGCGCCGGACGCCACCGCCGCGGCGGCGAAGTCGTGGCCGTCCACCTTCTCCCCGTCGAAGGCGACAAACAGCCCACCGGGGGTGACCTTGCGGGAGTCGAACTCCACGCTGCCGGTGACCTGCGCGGCGGGATCGGCGGCGACCAGCCGACCGTCGACCGCCGAGGCCACCTCCGCCAGGCTGAGCGTGATCACTGGCCCTCCAGATCCCCGAAGCGGCCCCGCAGCGCGTCGGCAAGCTCGGTCCGGTCGTCGAACGGGTACACCTCGCCGGCGATCTCCTGGCCCCGCTCGTGCCCCTTGCCGAGCAGGGCCACCACGTCACCCGGCGTCGCCAGCCGCACCGCCTCGTCGATCGCCGCCCGGCGACCACCGACCTCGATCACCTGGGCCGACGCGCCGGCCCGGCGCGCACCGGCGAGCACCTCGGCGCGGATCACCGCCGGATCCTCGGTGCGGGGGTTGTCGTCGGTCACCACCACCACGTCGGCGCCGGCCGCGGCGGCGGCACCCATCGCCGGCCGCTTGGCCCGGTCCCGGTCACCACCGGCCCCGATGACGCAGATCAGCCGGCCGGTGCTGAGTTCCCGCAGCGCGGCCAGCGCGGCCACCACGGCGTCGGTCTTGTGCGCGTAGTCGACCACCCCGCGCACCCCGCCGGCCACGCCCACCGACTCCAGCCGCCCGGGTACGCCGCCGCAGGCGGCCACGCCCTCGGCGGCGGTAACCGGGTCGATCCCGGCAGCCACCAGGCTGGCGATGGCCAGCAGGGCGTTGGACACGTTGTGCCGGCCGGGCAGCGCCACGCGGGCGGGCAGCGTCAGTCCGTCCGGGCCGTGCGCGGTGAACCGCTGCGCGTACCCCTCGCCGGTCTGCTCGTCGGCCCACCAGGTGGCGGCCCGGTCCCCGAGCGCGGAGAAGCTGACCGTGCCCGGCTTGAACAGCGCCTTCAGCGCCGGGTCGTCGTGGTTGAGCACCTCGATCGCGCACCGGCCGTCGAACAGCCGGGCCTTTGCCGCGAAGTAGTCCTCGGCGTCGGCGTGGAAGTCCAGGTGGTCGGAGCCGAAGTTGGTCCAGCCACCGACGGCGAACCGCACCCCGCCGACCCGGCCCATCGCCAGGGCGTGGCTGGAGACCTCCATGACCACCGCGGTCACGCCACGCTCGCGAGCGGCGGCCAGCATGGCGTGCAGGTCGGTGGCCTCGGGCGTGGTCCGCACGCTGTCGATCACCAGATCACCGAGGCGGGTCTCCACGGTGCCGATCAGGCCGGTGGTGTGGCCGGCGGCGCGCAGCCCCGACTCGACCAGATACGCGGTGGAGGTCTTGCCGGCGGTACCGGTCACCCCGATCACGGTCAGTTCTGCCGTCGGATCGCCGTAGACGGCCGAGGCGAGCGTGCCGAGCACCGCGCGGGGGTCGGCCACCACCAGGGTCGGCAACCCGCTGTCGGCGGCCCGCTCGGCACCGGCCGGATCGGTGAGCATCGCGACCGCACCGGCGCTCGCCGCTGCGGCGGCGAACTCCGCGCCGTGCCGTCGGGCGCCGGGCAGGGCCGCGTACAGATCGCCGGGGCGGACCTCGCCGCTGGCGTGGGTCACCCCGGTCACCATCGGGTCGGCACTTGTCGGGGACGCCACGGCGAGCCGGGCGGCCAGGTCACCGAGCCGGATCCCGGTCACGGAACGGGGACGAGGATTGCCGCGCACGGCGTCAGACCCTACCCGGTCGCTCGGTCCGGGCCGCACGGCGCGCCTGAATCTCCGTCTGATGAAGTCGAACCGCAGGTGGTGGCTACGGGAAGACGGTGAACGTCGGCGCCGGCTCGGTCGACGGCGGTACCCGGTGATGACGCAGGGTGAAGGTCATCATGTCCTGGAAGGCCGGTGCCGAGATCTGGCCACCACCACCGCTCGGGCTGTGCACGAAGACCGCGATCACGTAGCGCGGGTTCTCCGCCGGGGCCATCCCGATGAACGAGGCGACCTCGCCGGGCTGCTTCTTGCCGTCGACCAGTCGCCAGCCGGTGCCGGTCTTGCCGGCGACCCGGTAACCGGGGACGGCGGCGGCCAGCCCGGTGGCGTCGTCGACAGTGGTGACCGCTTCCATGATCGTACGCAGGGCGGCGGCGTTGTCCGGACTGAGCACCTGCCGGGTCTCCGGCGCCGGCGCGGGGGTCCGTTTCCCGTTCGGGGCAATGGTCTCCTTCAGCAGGTGCGGCTGGATGTACGTGCCGTCGTTGGCGATGGCGGCGTAGGCGGCGGCCATCTGCAACGGGGTGGCGTCCACGCTGTGCCCGATCGGCACCGACCCGTACGACGAGTCGCTCCACTCCTCCACGGGCAGCAGCCGCCCGCTCGCCTCACCGGGCATCCCGACCTCGGTCGGCTTGCCCAGGCCGAACCGCCGCTGATAGTCGAGCAGGCGTTCCGCGCCGAGCTTGTCGGCGATCTGGATGGTGCCGACGTTCGAGGAGTACGCCATCATGCCGGCGACGCTCATCCGCCGCCCGTTCGCCTGGTGGGTGTCGCGGAACCAGGTGTCGCCCTTGCGGATGGCGTTGGCCACCGGGAACGAGGTGTCCGGGGTGATGACGCCTTCCTGAAGGGCGGCGCCGAACGTGATCGGCTTGTGCACCGAGCCGGGGTCGACGATGAAGCTGGTGGCCGCGTCCTCCCGGTCGGTCGGCTCACTCGGGAAGGGCTTCGCCGCGTTGTAGGTGGGGTGGCTGGCCTGGGCCAGCACCTCACCGGTACGCGCGTCCAGCACCACGGCGGCGCCGGTGCTGCCCTGCACCTGTTGCATCCGGTCGCTGAGGATGCGCTGCACCATGTACTGCAGGTCGCGGTCGATGGTGAGCACCACCGAACTGCCCGGCTTGGCCTTCGTGGTGCTGCTGTAGCCGCCGGGGATGGGAGCGGCCAGGTCGCCGAGACCGACCTCGAAGACCCGCTGGCCGTCCTCGCCGTGCAGCAGGTCGTCGAAGCGCGCCTCCAGACCCTCCAGCCCGACCATGTCCGGGCTGGTGAAGCCGATCAGGTTGGCCGCGAGATCCCCGCCGGGCACCTCGCGCCGCTCGTCGCGGTGCGTGGCGATGCCGGGCAGCTTGAGCGCCATGATCTCCTTCGCGCGGTCGATGTCCACCCCCCGAGCGAGGTACTCGAACTGCGAGTCGACGCCGTTGATCCGTTTGCGGGGCTTCATCTTCTCGGCCAGTTCGGAGGCCGGGATGCCCAGCAGCGGGGAGAGCGCCCGGGCGGTCGCCGCGATGTCGACGATCCGGGTCGGGTCGGCGTAGACGTACCGGGCCTCGACGCTGTGCGCCAGGGCGGCCTCGCCGGAGCGGTCGAAGATGGCGCCCCGCGGCGCGGGCAGTTGCACGGTCCGGGTGCGGTCGGCGAGCCCGCCGTCGGCGTACGCCGGTGTGTCGACGGTCTGGAGCACGACCAGCCGCACCCCGACGGCGACGAAGAGGGCCAGGGTCAGCGCGGTACCCAGTCGCAGCCGGCGTCCCGGGTCGGCCAGCCGGGGCGGTCGGGGCCGCTTGCGTGCCGGCCGGCGCGGCGGCGTGTGGTCCCCGCGACGCGGCTCCCGGGTGGCCACCCGCCGCCGAGGGGCGGTGACCGGGGGCTCGTCGCGCGGGGTGCGGTCGGTGACCGTACGGGTCACCGTGGCACGTGCGGCGCCACCGTCCCGCCGGCCCGGGCGGCCGGCCGCCCGGCCGGCGGCGCCCCGGCCACCGTCGAGCACCTGTAGCGCCGGGCGGAACGGGTCCTGCGACCGGTTGCTGCGCGGAGTACGCCGCTGCTCCGCGCGTCCGGTGCCGGCAGCCGCGCCGCCCTCGCGCACGGTGCGGCCCCGGGGGGTGTAGGCGCGGGCGTCGGAGATGCCGCCGAGGCCCGGATCCGCGTCCCGCTCCGCCGTCGCGCGGGGCGGCGTACCCCGCTGCCCGCCGCCACGCGACGAACCGCGCCGGGAGCCTTCGGCGTCCCGGCGCGGTTCCTCCGACCTCGGTGGCACGGCCTACCCCTGCCCGCCCTGCTGGCTGGCGATGGAGAGCTTCCCACCGGCCGGCTGCGGCACCCCGATCACCTTGCCGTCCGGCAGCCGGATGTACGCCGGCTCACCCGACTCGACCAGCCCCAGCTTGCGGGCCTGGGCGGCGAGGTTGCCCGGCGACTCGGACTCGGCGATCTGCTTCTTCAGCTGCTGCTGCTCCACGTCGAGCTTGGCCTGCTGCTGCTGCAACTCGTCCAGCCGGAAGGCGTTCTCGTTGATCTTCGTGTTGACCGCCAGGATGCCCAGCACCCCGCCGACGACCAGCACCACCACCAGCGCGGCGAACGGTGCCCGCGGCACCCGCACCGGCGGCGGCGGGGCGACCCGCAGCCGCGGCGACTCCGACCGCTCGGCCGCGACGGCGACCCGCTCCACCGGACGCAGCGCCGCGCTGCCCTGGGTCGGGAACTCGCGCGCCCCCCGGGCGCGAGTCTCCGCCGACCGGTTCACCCGGTCCGTCCGCCGAGCACCGTCGCCCGCTCCCCGGGTCCGCTCCGCCGCGATCCGGCCCCCCGACCGCGGTGCGCGCTGCCCGGCGCCGGCGATGTCCCGACGCTTGTCTACGTTCATGTCCCCTCCCCCTCTTCGTCCGTCGTGTCCCCCGGCGCCCGCCGCGGATCCGGACCGGATTCCGTGGTGGACCCCGTCCCCGGTTGGTGCATCGCCTTGACCCGGCGGCGGTACCGTTCGCGGTCGGTACGCCCCCGTTGCCGTGCCTGCGGATCGATCCGCTCCGCGGCCCGCAGGCGCACCGAAGCGGCCCGCGGATTCGCGGTGACCTCCACCTCCCCAGGCAGTTCCGCGCCCCGACTGAGCAGCCGGAACGTCGGCTCTGACCCGGGCAGTTCGACCGGGAGGTCGATCGGGCCCGTGCTGCGGACCCGATCGGCGAGCGCCTGCTTGGTGAGCCTGTCCTCCAGCGAGTGGTAGGACAGCACCACCAGGCGACCGCCGACGGCGAGTCGATCCAGAGCGGCCGGCAGCGCTGTCTCCAGCGCTGCCAGTTCTCTGTTTACCTCGATCCGTAAAGCCTGAAACGTTCTCTTTGCCGGGTGTCCCCCGGTTCGTCGGGCTGGTGCCGGAATCGACTCCCGGACCAGCTCGGCCAGCCGCGCCGACGAGGTGATCCGGCCGCGTTCCCGCTCCCGGATGATCGCCGAGGCGATCCGGCCGGCGAACTTCTCCTCGCCGTAGACCCGCAGCACCCGGGCCAGGTCCGGGTGCGGGTAGGTGTTGACCACCTCCTCGGCGGTCACCCCCCGGGTCTGGTCCATCCGCATGTCCAACGGCGCGTCCTGCGCGTACGCGAACCCGCGGTCGGGCGCGTCGAGCTGCAACGAGGAGACACCGAGATCGAACAGGACCCCGTCCACGGACGGATATCCCAGCCGGTCAAGCACCTCGGGCAGTTCGTCGTAGACGGCGTGCTCCAGATGGACGCGGTCGGCGAACCGGGCCAGCCGGACCCTGGCGTGGGCCAGCGCCTCGGTGTCCCGGTCCAGGCCCACCAGCACCGTCTCCGGATGGGCCTGCAGCACCGCCTCGGCGTGGCCGGCCAGACCCAACGTCGCGTCGACGTGCACGGTGCGGCCACCCCGGCCCAGCGCGGGGGCCAGCAGCTCGAGACACCGCTCGAGCAGCACCGGCACGTGCGTGCCGCGTAGCTCCCCCATGTCGACCCCCACTGGTTGAACCGGTTGTGTATCCGCGCCCTGTTCGTCGGACGACGCCGTGCCGTCGTACCGCCAGATCCCCATCCGCTCTCCGCCCGCCCGTCGGGCCGCAGGCCCGGAGGGTCGGATCGTGCGCCTGGCACCGGGGAAGGGATGCCAGGAACTCGAAAGCGGCTGGAGATCTCGCAGTACGTCGGGCGTCGCCACGCCCTACAGACCGCCGGGCAGCACCCCTTCCTCGATGTCGGCGAAGTCGTCTTCGCTCTCGGCGAGGTAGGTCTCCCAGGCGACCTTGTCCCAGATCTCCACCCGGGTGCTCGCACCGATGACCACCAGGTCCCGGTCGAGCCCCGCATATGTACGTAGGTGCGGCGGGATGGTCACCCGACCCTGCTTGTCCGGCACCTCGTCGTGCGCGCTGGCGAAGAACACACGGCTGTAGGCCCGGGCCGCCTTGTGTGTCATCGGCTGCGCACGCAACTGCTCCGCGATCTGCTGGAACTCCGGCGTCGGGAAGACGTAGAGGCAGCGCTCCTGCCCTTTGGTGATCACGACACCCCCCGCCAGCTCATCCCGGAACTTCGCCGGAAGGATCAACCGGCCTTTGTCGTCCAGGCGCGGAGTGTGGGTGCCGAGAAACATCGGCCCAACCCCCTCGCCCTTTGAGCGGCGTTCGCGCGCCGCTGACCCCCCGGGCCGGTGGGCCCCTCCCGGCCCCACCAATGCGCCCCACTCTACTCCACTTCCCTCCACTCGCAACCAGATTCGACCGCGTGGCGCGCCGCGCGTCGCCACAAAAGCGCACGTCAGGCGGGGTGGAGCGGAGTGGAGGGCCCGGCGGCCCCGCAGGGCGGGTCCGCTTTCCGACATAGATCGACTCCGTCCGGCCGAGGGTCATCCGACCGGCCGCCGGCAGAGCCGAGCCGAACGGATCGCCGTCGGTGCCGATCTCGCGGGTCCGCTGGTCCGGTAACCTCGCTCGGGTGACGGACGCGAAGATGCCCCTGCGGGCGAAGGTGGCCAGCTCCGTGTCACGGACCGCCGCGGCGTTGTCCCGGGCGGCGGGCCGGGGCGACGGCTCGGTGATCGGTGGTTGGCTCGGCCTGAAGATCGACCCCGAACTGCTCGCCCACCTCTCCGCCGGCCGGGCCATCGCGCTGATCTCCGGGACCAACGGGAAGACCACCACCACGCGGCTCGCCGCCGCGGCCGTCGGGGTACTCGGTCGGGTCGCCACCAACTCGTTCGGCGCCAACATGCCCACCGGACACACCTCCGCGCTGGCCAAGGCCGGCAGCACGCCGTACGCGGTGCTGGAGGTCGACGAGCACTACCTCGCCCAGGTGATCGAGGCGACCGACCCGCACGTGGTGGCGCTGCTCAACCTCTCCCGTGACCAGCTGGACCGGGCCAAGGAGGTCGCCATGATGGCGCAGCTCTGGCGCGCGGCGCTGGCCCGGCATCCGGACATCCGCGTGGTCGCCAACGCCGACGACCCGATGGTGGTCTGGGCCGCCACCCCGCCGGCCTCCCACGACCAGCGGATCACCCCGCCGCACGTCACCTGGTTCTCCGCCGGGCAGCGCTGGCACGACGACTCCTGGGTCTGCCCCGAGTGCGGCTCCACCATCCAGCGCTCCGGCGAGCAGTGGTGGTGCACCGGCTGCCCGCTACGCCGGCCGGAGCCGCAGTGGACCGTGGACGACGAGGGCGTCGTCGACCCGACCGGCGCCTGGTACAAGGTCAAGCTCCAGCTACCCGGCAAGGTCAACGTCGGCAACGCGGCCACCGCCCTCGCGGTCGCCGCCGAATTCGGCGTACGCCCCTTCGACGCGGTGCCCCGCCTCGGTGACGTGACCTCGGTGGCCGGACGCTACGCCCAGGTGGTCCGGGAGGGTCGCACCGTGCGACTGCTGCTGGCCAAGAACCCGGCCAGCTGGCTGGAGGCGTTCGACATGGCGGACGAGGCGCCGACGCTGCTGTCCATCAACGCCCGCGACCCCGACGGGTTGGACACCTCGTGGCTCTTCGACGTCGACTTCGCTCCGCTGCGCGGACGCCTGGTGCTCATCACCGGCGACCGGGCGTACGACCTGGCCGTGCGGCTGGAGATCAACGACGTGCCCTTCCAGTACGTACGCACCTTCGACGAAGCCGTCCGGGCGGTACCTCCGGGTCGGCTGGAGGTCATCGCGAACTACACCGCGTTCCAGGACATCCGAGCGGAGTTGGACCGTGTCAACTGAGACCCTGCGCATCGTCTGGATCTATCCGGACCTGCTGTCCACCTACGGCGACCGGGGCAACGCTCTGATCCTGGCCCGCCGGGCCCAGCAGCGCGGGTTTCCGGTCGAGGTGCTGGAGGTCCGCTCCGACCAGCGGCTGCCCACCACGGCCGACATCTACCTCATCGGCGGCGGTGAGGACGGCCCGCAGGCGCTCGGCGCGCAACGACTGCTCGCCGACGGTGGCCTGCACCGGGCGGTGGCCCAGGGCTCGGTGGTCTTCGGTGTCTGCGCCGGCTACCAGTTGCTGGGCACCTCGTTCTTTGCCAAGGGCACCCAGTACCAGGGCCTGGAACTGCTCGACCTCTCCTCGGACCGGGGTCCCAGCCGGGCCGTCGGCGAGTTGGCCGGCGACATCGACGCCCGCCTCGGCCTGCCGCCGTTGACCGGGTTCGAGAACCACGGCGGTCGCACCCACCTCGGCCCCGGGGTCTCCCCGCTGGCCCGGGTCACCGCCGGGGTCGGCAACGACGGCGCCACCGAGGGGGCCTGGCGGGGCAAGCTGCTCGGCACGTACTCGCACGGCCCCGCGCTGGCCCGCAATCCGGCCCTGGCCGACCTGCTGCTGCGCTGGGCGACCGGCGCGCAGCACCTGCCCCCGCTCGACGACACCTGGGCCGACCGGCTGCGGGCCGAACGCCGGACCGCGGTGGCCACCGCCCGGGCATGATCCGCAAGCTGCGGAGACGACTACTGCGGGTGAGCCGGTCGGGTGCCCCCGCGGCCGGCCCCCCGCAGCCCGACAGCCCACCGGTCGGTTCCCCGCCCGCCGGGTGGTGCCGTCTGCTGGTCGCCGCGACGCCGTCGGTCACCCGGTTCGCGCTGCTGCTGCTCCTGCTCGCTGTCTTCGGGGCGACGCTGTTGCTGGTGCCGCACCCCGAGCCGACGGCGCTGCCGGACCTGGCCGACCGGATGGGACGGCTCGCCCCGGTGGCCGGTGTGCTCGGCGGGGCACTGCTGCTGGTGGCGCTGGTCCCCCGCACCTTCATCACGCTCGCCGCGGGTGCCATCTTCGGTGCCCTGGAAGGTGCCGCGTACGCGCTCGGCGCCGCGCTGCTGGCGGCGGCGATCGGCTTCACCGTGGGGCGGGTGCTGGGCCGGGAGTTCGTCGCCGAACGCGTCCGGGGCCGGCTGGCCCGCCTCGACCGCTGGTTCGCCCGGCAGAGCGTCCTCGGCGTGGTCACCGTACGGCTGCTGCCGATCTCCGGTTTCGGTCTGGTCAGCTACGGCTACGGCACCACCGGCGCGCGGGTGCTGCCGTTCCTCGTCGGCAGCGTGATCGCCTCCGCGCCGACCGCGTTCGGCTACGCGGCGGTCGGCGCAGCCGTGACCAGCCCCGGCGAGATCAACTGGTTCGCCGCCGCCCCGGCCTCGCTGGGCTTCATCGCCAGCGCCGTACTGCTCGCCCGCTGGTGGCGCGCCGAACGCCGCCTCCGCCGCTGACCGACTTCCCCACCCCCCGAACCCAGCGGGACCGCGCAACTTCGGGGAAAGTGCTGGTTCCGAGGCGGTCGAGGCAGCACTTCCCCCGAAGTTGCGCATGCAGGCATGCGGGCGCGCGGCGGGGTGGCGGAGGGGAGATGACGGTGGGGGTCAGCGGGGCGGGGCGACCAGGCCGGCTTCGTAGGCGGCGATGACCAGGTGCACCCGGTCGCGGGCGCCGAGCTTGCTGAAGAGTCGGGCCACATGAGCCTTTGCGGTGGCAGTACTGATCACCAGCTCGGCGGCGATCTCGGCGTTGGACAGGCCCCGTCCCACGAGGGTGAGCACCTCGCGCTCCCGATCGGTCACCCCGGCCAGCGACCGTGGCGTCGCAGCCGCCGGCCGGCGACTGAACTCGGCGATAAGTCGCCGGGTCACACCTGGTGCGATGAGCGCGTCCCCCGCCGCTACCACCCGGATCGCGCCGAGGATGTCCTCCAACGCCATGTCCTTGACGAGAAAGCCGCTCGCGCCGGCCCGCAGCGCGGCGTGCACGTGTTCGTCGTCGTCGAACGTGGTGAGCACCAGCACCCGGGTAGGACCGCCGGAGTCGGTGATCGTCCGCGTCGCCTGGATGCCGTCGGTCCCCGGCATCCGCAGGTCCATCAGCACCACGTCGGGCAACACCTCACGAGTCAGGCGTATGGCTTCGGCGCCGGTGCCAGCCTCGCCGACCACTGCCATGTCCGGCACGTCGGCGATCAGCACGCGCAGCCCGGCCCGCACCAGCGGCTGGTCGTCGACGAGCAGCACCCGGATGGTCACCGCTCCGCCACCTCCTCAGGACGACCGCCGACCCGGCCGCCACCAGCCGGACGGCCACCGACGACACCAGCACCACCCGGACGACCACCGGCCGGGACTGCGCTCTGCGGCGACACCGGCAGCCAGGCTGTCACCCGGAAGCCTCCCTCGGACCGTGGTCCGGCCCGGAACCGGCCGCCGACGGCCATGACCCGCTCGCGCATGCCGATCAAGCCGTGCCCCTCGACGCCGATCGGACCGCCCCGGCCGTCGTCGACGATTTCCACCATGACCGCGTGGTCGCCGCGCTCGACGACGACCCGGCACGCGTCCACCCCGGCGTGGCGGACCACGTTTGTGAGCGCCTCCTGGACGATGCGGAACGCGGCGAGGTCGATCTCAGCCGGGACCGGCCCGTCGCCGGCCGAGCACAACTCGACCCGGACTCCGGCATCACCCGTCGCGGCGATCAGCCGCTCCAGGTCCACCAATCCGGGCACCGGCTCCAGCGGCGGCGGATCCCCGTCGCCGCGGCGCAGCGCGCCGAGGGTACGCCGCAGGCCGGCCAGGGTGTCCCGGCTGGCCGCCTCGATGGTGGCGAGCGCGGCGCGGGCCTGGGCCGGTTGGGTGTCGATCACCCGTGCCCCGACCCCGGCCTGGATGGCGATGACGCCGATGCTGTGCGCGACCATGTCGTGCAGTTCCCGGGCGATGCGCAGCCGCTCGGCGGTGACCGCCTCGGCGGCGGCGTGCCCGCGCATCGCTGCCGCGTAGCTCCGCCGTGCCCGCACCGAGTTGCCGGCGATCCAGGCTGTCGCGACCGCCAGCACGGTCAGCGCGGCCTGGTCCACCGGCTCGACTCCGAGGTTCACGAAGGCAGCGAGCACCTGCGTCACCAGCACCGCCCCGGCGGCCGGCACCGACACCCGACGGGAGCGGTTCGCGGCAACGACGGCGAGCGCCGCGTCGACGGCGAGGAACTGGAGATTGAAGATGTCGCCGAGGTACCCGGGATCCCGGCCGTGCACGGTCGCGGCGCACAGCGTCGCTCCGGCGAGCATCAAGCCGAGCGCGGTCAGCGGGCGGCGCCGCAGCAGGCCCGCCGGCAGCGCCACGATGAGCACCGGCACCAGGTAGCGCACCGGCAGCCACCAGCCCACCACGCCGAACCCGTCGCCGCTGTTCGCCACGGCCGGCGCCAGCGCCCAGAGCACCGGCAGCAGGGCGACCCCGGCCCACACCAGGACCGCCCGCACCACCGGCACGGTGGCACGCGGCCGGATCAGGGCGGTGACGTCCACCGGCACACGGTATCCAGCGCCGCGCCGCGCCGGCATCGGCCCGGGGGCGTACGCCCGCAGGCCACTGTCCAGGCGCCCGGTACGGCCGGCGGGTCGACGCGGCAGCGCCCGGCGCCCGGCAGCGTGCACGGCATGATCGAACTTGATGGCCTGACCCGGCGGTACGGCCGCACCACCGCCGTCGACGGTCTGACCCTGACCGTCCGACCCGGCCGGGTGACCGGCTTCCTCGGCCCGAACGGCGCCGGCAAGTCCACCACCCTGCGCATGGTGCTCGGGCTGACCACGCCGACCAGCGGCACCGTCACGGTCGCTGGCGTCCGGTTCCGGGACCTTGCCCGGGGGCTACGGCACGCCGGCGCGCTGCTCGACGCCGGGGACGTGCACGCCGGGCGCAGCGCACGGGCGCACCTGACGGCCCTCGCCCGCGGCAACGGCATCGGCTCCCGGCGGGCCGACGAGGTCCTGGGACTGGTCGGCCTCGACGATGCCGCCAACCGCCGGGTCGGCCGATTCTCGCTCGGCATGCGGCAACGCCTCGGTATCGCCGCCGCGTTGCTGGGCGACCCGCCCGTGCTGATGTTCGACGAGCCGTTCAACGGCCTCGACCCGGAAGGGGTGCGCTGGGTGCGCGAACTGTTCCGACGGCTCGCCGCCGAGGGCCGCACCGTCTTCGTCTCCAGTCACCTGATGGGCGAGGTCGAGCACTGCGCCGACCACCTCGTCGTCATCGGCCGGGGCCGGTTGATCGCCGACGAGTCCCTGAACGACTTCGCCGCCCGCGCCGGCCGGGCCGAGGTCGTCCTGCGTACCCCCGAATCGGCCGCCCTGACTTCGGCGCTGGTGGACGTTGGCGCGGACGTGCGGCCGGATGCGGATGGCGCGCTCGCCGTCAGCGGGGTGGACGCGGAACGGATCGGCGACCTGGCCCTCGGCCTGCGGATCCCGCTGCACCAGTTGACCACCCGCACCGCCTCACTGGAGGAGGCCTTCATGGCACTCACCGCCGCCGACGTCGAGTACGCCGCCCGGAGGACCCGATGACCACCGCGACCCGACCCGCCACCCGCACCAGCCCGACCCACCTGGCCCGCTACCGCGACCTGCTCGCCGCCGAATGGATCAAACTCTGGTCGCTCCGCTCCACCTGGGCGGCGTTCGCCCTGATCCTGCTCGCCATGGTCGGCCTCGCCGGCCACGCCGCGCTGGCCACCCACGCGGGCTGGCCGGACTGGTCGGCCGAGCGGCGGGCGCTGCGTTCCCCGCTCTGGGACGCCTTTCCCACCGAGGCGCAGATGTTCGTCGTCCTCGCCGCCAGTGGTGTCGGCGCGGTCGCGATCGGCGGTGAGTACGCCTCCGGGCTGATGCGCACCACGTTCGCGGCCGTCCCCCGGCGCTACGCGGTGGCCGCCGCCAAGTTGACCGTGCTGACCGGCGTGCTGACCCTGCTGGGGGCGCTGGGCGCGGCGGCGGCGTTCGTGGTGTCGCAGGCGATCCTCGCCGACGTCGACGCGAACATGTCCATCGGCGATCCCGGCGCGCTGCGCGGCATCGCCGCCTCCGCCCTGCTGGTGCCGCTCTGCGCGCTCGTCGGTATGGCCCTCGCCGCGCTGATCCGGCACACCGCACCCGCGATCGTCACCGCCGCGACCCTGCTGCTCCTGCTGCCCACCGCCGTCGACGAGGACGAACGCTGGAGCGCACTGCTCCGGCACGCCATGCTGGTGCCCGCGTGGCAGCGGCTCAGGGACCCGAACGGCTCCCCGCCGTGGCTGACCGACATTCACCCCGCCACCGTCTCCGGCGCTTGGACCACCTACACCGCCTGGGCCGCCCTGACCGTCCTGATCACCGCGCTGGCCCTGACCCACCGCACCCCCTAATACACCCACCCCACCCAGCGTTGATCATGAGGTTGACGGCGGTAGTCGACCTTCAAACTGCCGCCACCTCATGATCAACGCGGGTGGAATCGGCCAGGGTGGGGGTTACAGGACGATGGAGACCATGCGGGTGGGGATGACGATGACCTTGCGGGGTTGGGAGCCGGCCAGGGTGGTGGCGACGGCTTCCAGGGCCGCCTGCCGTACGTCGTCCTCGCCGGCGTCGGCGGGCACCTCGACGCGGGCCCGGACCTTGCCGTTGACCTGCACCGGGTAGGTGACCGTCTCGGCGACCAGCAGGGCCGGGTCGGCGACCGGGAAGTCCGCGTACGTCAGCGAGGTGGAGTGGCCCAGCCGTTGCCACAGCTCCTCGGCGATGTGCGGGGCGAACGGCGCGACCATCAGCACCAGCGGCTCGGCCACCTCGCGCGGGGTACGCGACAGGCGGGTCACCCCGTTGGTCAGCTCGATCAGCTTGGCGATCGCGGTGTTGAACCGGATCTGCTCCATGTCGCCCCGGACACCGTCGATGACCTTGTGCAGCAGCCGCCGGGTCTGCTCGTCGGCGGGGGCGTCCACCACCCGCGACTGCCCGGTCTGCTCGTCGACGACGGCCCGCCAGACCCGTTGCAGGAAGCGGTACGAGCCGACCACCGCCCGGGTCTCCCACGGGCGGGACACCTCCAGCGGCCCCATCGACATCTCGTACACCCGGAACGTGTCCGCGCCGTAGGCGGCACACATCTCATCCGGGGTGACCACGTTCTTCAGGGACTTACCCATCTTGCCGTACTCGCGGTTGACCTGGACGTCGCCCAGGAAGAAGCCGCCGTCGCGCTCGGCGACCTCCTCCGCCGGCACGTACGCGCCCCGGGCGTCGGTGTACGCGTACGCCTGGATGTAGCCCTGGTTGAACAGCTTGCGGAACGGCTCGAAGCTGGAGACGTGCCCCAGGTCGTACAGCACCTTGTGCCAGAACCGGGCGTACAGCAGGTGCAGCACGGCGTGCTCGGCGCCGCCCACGTACAGGTCCACGCCGCCGCAGTCGCCCTCGGCGCGCGGGCCCATCCAGTACCGCTCGTTTTCCGCGTCGACGAACCGGCCCTCGTTGGTCGGGTCCAGGTAGCGCAGTTCGTACCAGCAGGAGCCGGCCCACTGCGGCATCACGTTCGTCTCCCGGGTGTAGCGCTTCGGACCGTCACCCAGGTCCAGCTCGACCTCGACCCAGTCGCGGCGGCGCGACAGCGGCGTCTCCGGGTCGCTGGCCGCGTCCTCCGGGTCGAAGGTGCGCGGGGAGAAGTCGTCCACCTCGGGCAGCTCGACCGGCAGCATCTCCTCCGGCAGGGCGATGGCGGCGCCGTCGGCGTCGTAAACGATCGGGAACGGCTCGCCCCAGTAGCGCTGCCGGCTGAACAGCCAGTCCCGCAGCCGGTAGGTCACCGCGCCCTGACCGTTGCCGGTCTCCTCCAGCCAGCCGATGATCCGGGCCTTGGCGTCGGCCACGCCCAGGCCGTCCAGGTCCAGGCCGCGCTCGGGCGCGGCGCTGTTGATCGCCGGGCCGTCCCCGGTGTACGCCTTGCCGTCGAAGCCCTCCGGCGGCTGCACGGTACGCACGATCGGCAGCTCGAAAACCTCGGCGAACTCCCAGTCCCGCTCGTCCTGGGCGGGCACCGCCATGATCGCGCCGGTGCCGTAGCCGGCCAGCACGTAGTCGGCGATGAAGATCGGGATCTGTCCCCCGGTGACCGGGTTGGTGGCGTACGCGCCGGTGAAGACGCCTGTCTTCTCCTTCGTCTCGGCCTGCCGCTCCACGTCGGTCTTGGCCGCTGCCGCCTTGCGGTACGCCTCGACGGCCTCCCGCGGGCCGGCGTGCCCGCCGGTCCACGCGTCCCGGGTGCCCTCCGGCCACGCCGCCGGCGCCAGCGTGTCGACCAGCTCGTGCTCCGGAGCCAGCACCATGTAGGTGGCGCCGAAGACGGTGTCGGGCCGGGTCGTGAACACCCGGATCGGGGCGACCGGGGTCGGGAAGTCGATGTGCGCGCCCTGCGACCGGCCGATCCAGTTGCGCTGCATCAGCTTGATCGGCTCGGGCCAGTCCAGCTTGTCCAGGTCGTCCAGCAGCCGGTCGCCGTACGCGGTGATCCGCATCATCCACTGCTTCAGGTTGCGCTTGAAGACCGGGAAGTTGCCCCGCTCGGAGCGGCCGTCGGCGGTGACCTCCTCGTTGGCCAGCACCGTGCCCAGCCCGGGGCACCAGTTCACCGGTGCCTGCGACACGTACGCCAGGCGGTGGTCGTCGACGATGGCGCTCCGCTCGGCGGCCGACAGCTCGGCCCACGGCCGGCCGTCCGGGGTGCGCCGCACGCCCCCGGCGAACTCGGCGATCAGCTCGCTGATCGGCCGGGCCCGGCCGGCCTCACGGTCGTACCAGGAGTTGAAGATCTGCAGGAAGATCCACTGGGTCCAGCGGTAGAAGTCGGTGTCGATGGTGGCCACCGAACGTCGCTGGTCGTGGGCCAGGCCCAGCCGGCGCAGCTGCGCCCGGTAGCGCTCGATGTTGGCCTCGGTGGTGGTCCGGGGGTGGGTACCCGTCTGCACCGCGTACTGCTCGGCGGGCAGCCCGAACGCGTCGAAACCCATCGCGTGCAGCACGTTGCGGCCGGCCATCCGCTGGTACCTGGCGAAACAGTCGGTGCCGATGTAGCCCAGCGGATGCCCGACGTGCAGCCCGGCCCCGGACGGGTACGGGAACATGTCCAGCACGTACAGCTTCTCCGCACCTGATCGCGGGTGGGCCGGATCGGCCAACGGACCGGACGGGTTCGGCGCGTGGAAGGCACCCTCCCGCTCCCACCGGTCCTGCCAGCGGCTTTCGATCTCGTCGGCCAGCGCTGCGGTGTACCGGAACGGTGGGACGTCTGCCTCGGTCATGGCCTTCTCCTCGCGTCGCTCGGCGGAGTCTGTCGGAGTGCTGGCTGGTCTCGGGTCTGCCACACCGGCCCGTCGGGGCCGGCAGCGGGCACGAAAAAGCCCCTCACGCAGGAGGGGCCGCCGTGCTGTCGCGCGTTCAGCGCATCAGCACGGCCCGGTAAGAAGCAGGAAGACTCCGGCCATGACCGGCAGTGTACCGCGCGTGGTGTGTCGCCGCCGCCCACCACCCCTCAGATCTGGCCCCGGGCCGGCTCGTCGCCGCCCTCGCCGGCCCGGCCACCGAGTTCGTCGTAGCGGGTGATCGGTGCCAGCGGTGCCCCGGACTGGTAGGCGGCCCGCGCCAGGGTGTAGCCGCCGATCGGTGCGGTGAACAGTTGCAGCCCGACGGCGGCCAGGACCACCACGGCGGTACGCCAGCCAGGAATCAGCAGCAGCACGCCGAGCAGCACGCAACTCACCCCCAGGCTGGCCGCCTTGGCCACGGAGTTCATCCGGTGATAGACGTCCGGCAGGCGGATCAGGCCGACCGCGCTGGTCGCGATCAGCGCGGTGCCGAGCAGCAACAACGTCGACGCCAGCAGGGTGCGGATCATCGCTGCCGCCGGTGCACCAGCCGGGCCATCGCCACCGTCGCCAGGAAACTCACGAGCGTTCCGGTCAGCACCAGGTCGAGCAGATCGGGGGCATGCAGCCGGGCGGCGAGCACCGCCAGGGCCGCCAGGAAGACGAAGAAGCCGAGATCCAGGGCGGCTGCCCGGTCGGCGTCGGTCGGACCGACCACCAGCCGGACGATCACCACCGCCATCGAGCCGGCGAGGACCACGAGTACCGAGTCGAGCAGGATCATCGTCACCTCCGGGTCACCTCCGACTGGCCGCCGTCCGGGCCGTCCGGGTGGGCGGCCGGGCGCAGGGCGGCCAGCAACCGCCACTCCAGTTCGGTCACCGCCCGCCGGAACGCCACCGGGTCGGCGGCGTACATGCCGTGCACCCAGAGCGCGGCGGTGGGTTCGCGGTGCACGCCCAGGGTCAGCGTGCCCGGAGTCAGGCTCACCGCCAGCGCCACCGCGGCCACCTCGGTGTCGGTGGTCGCCCGCAGCGGCACCCGCACCACCGCCGGCGCCAGCCGGGAACCCGGCGTCAGAATCTCCCAGGCCACGGCGAGGTTCGCCTGGACCAGCCGGACCGCGAAATAGCCGGCGAACCGCAGGAGTCGTCGAGCCCGCACCACCGTGCGGCGCGGGATCGGCATAGCGCCGGTGCTCATCGGCCGGTCACCGCCCGTACGTAGTCCACCGGGTCACGCAGCCCGGCCGCCGCCGTGTCGGCGAGCATCAGCAGCGGTGCCGCCGCCAGCCCGGCTGCCAGGGAGAGGCCGGCCAGCGCCAGCGGTGGGCCGACAAGGGTCGGGCCGATCCGCTTCGCCACGCTCGACGAGGCCGGCGGGTCCCCGGTGAACAGCGCGCTCCAGACCTTCAGCATGGACAGCAGGGTGACCAGACTGACCAGCACCGCGACCGTCATGGCCAGCCAGGCGCCGGCCTCCGCGGTGGCCCGCAGCAGCAGGAACTTCGCCAGGAACCCGGAGAACGGCGGCAGGCCGGCCAGCGACAGCGCCGCCCCGGCGAAGGCCAGGGCGAGCGCCGGACGTTGCCCGGCAAGACCGCCGGAACCGTCGAGCCGGTCGGTGCCGCGCCCGGCGCGTACCGCTGCGGCGCACAGGAACAACGCCGCCTTGACCACGATGTACTGGGCCAGGTAGTAGACCGCCGCGGCAAGCGCGGCGGCGGTGAACAGGGCCAGGCCGAGCAGTACGTAGCCGAGCTGGCTGACCATGTGGAAGGTCAGGATCCGCCGCATCGAGTTCTCACCCACGGCCCCGAGCACGCCGACCACCATCGACACGAGCGCCACCGCGCCGAGCAGCCAGCGGTATCCGGGATCGCCGCCGTACACCACCGCGTAGATCCGGATCACCGCGTAGAGACCGACCTTGGTCAGCAGCCCGGAGAAGAGCGCCACCACCACTGGCGAGGCCACCGGATAGGTGCGGGGCAGCCAGTCGTGCAGCGGCACCAGCGCACTCTTGACGCCGAGGGCGAGCAGCACCACGCCGCCGGCGACCGCGACGGTCGGTTGGTCGCGTGCCGCGCCGGCCAGGTCGCCCAGCCCGACCACGCCGGTGGTGCCGTAGACCAGGGCCACCCCGGCCAGCAGCAGGGTGGACCCGAGCAGGTTGGTGGCCACGTACACCCGTCCCGCGCCGCCGCGCCCGGCCCCGCCGGCCAGGCTCAGCAGCACGTACGAGGGCACCAGCATCACCTCGATGAGCACGAAGAGGTTGAACAGATCGGTGGTGAGGAACGCGCCGCCGGACCCGGCCGCGAGCACCAGCACCAGCGGCAGGAAGTACGGGCGACTGTCGTCTCCGGAGCCGACAGCGGCGACGAGACAGCAGAGCACCACCAGCGCCGTCACCGTGACCAGCAGGGCGCTGAGCACGTCTGCCGCCAGGCTGATGGCGATCGAACCGGGCCAGCCACCGACGCGCAGCACGGCCAACGCGCCCCCACCGGTCCACGCCAGCAGCGCCAGGCCGGTCGCCAGCACCACCGTCATGGTCGTGAACGCGCCGACCCGATGCAGCCTGGTGCGGCCCGGCAGGGCGAGCAGCACCCCGGCGACGAGCAGCGGCCCGACCACCGGGATCAGCAGCAGACCGCTCACCGGCGCCGCCCCGTGCCGTGCCCGCCCTCTCCGCCGTCACCTTCGGAATCGGCGTCGGCGTCGCCACCGGTCGGATCTGCGGCGGGCCCACCGGCACCGCGTCGCAGCAGGCCGAGCAGATGGATGGTGATTCCGAAGCTGATCACGATCGCGGTCAGCACGAACGCCTGCGGCAACGGATCGGCGGTGTCGGGACCGACCTCCTCCAGCGCCGCGGTCCGCCGGGCCAGCCCACCGGCGGCGAGCAGCACCACGTTGACGGCGTGACCGAGCAGCACGAAGCCCAGCACCACGCGCAGCAGGCCCGGCCGCAACAGCAGGAACACTCCCGCGGCCACCAGGACGCCGACCACGAACGCGGCGCTCACCGGGCACCTCCGGTCTCCGGCTGGCCGGTCGGCTGGCCGGTCGGCAGGTCGGTCGGCAGGTCGGTCGGCAGGTCGGTCGGCTGGTTCGGCGGTACGCCGAGGCGGCGCACCGCGGCCACCACCAGCGCCAGGACCATCAGGTAGATCCCGAGGTCGAACAGCAGCGACGTGGACAGCGACGGCAACGGATCCGGCGTGTTCAGGGCGAGCGGCGCGAGCAGCGACCGACCTGCGGCGAGCGGCACCAGCGCGGCGACCGTCGCGGTCAGCAGCCCGGCCGCCACCAGTGGCGCCGACCTGAGCCGACTCAGCAGTGGTGCGCCGCCGGGGTGCGCCAACTGGCCGAGCCCGACGGCGGTGCCCGCCAGCAGCGCCCCGATGAAGCCGCCGCCGGTCTCCTCGTGTCCGCGTAGGAACAGCACCGCCGAGGCGAGCAGCATCACCGGTGCGAGCACCCGGTAGGCGAGGCCGAGCACGAGGTCGTCGCCGGCCGTTCCGGTGCTGGCCGGCTCGACCGGGCGACCGGCGGCAAGCCGGACCAGCCCGAGTGCCACCACCGCGAGCACCACCGCCTCGCCGAGGGTGTCCAGGGCCCGGAAGTCCACCAGGATGGTGTTGACGACGTTGGCACCGCCGGTCAACGCCTCCGCCCGGTCGAGGTACCACCGGCCAGGGCCGGACACCTGGTCGCGGCCGGTCAGCACGGCCGTACCGGCGGCGGCCGCGACACCGGTGGCGGCCGCGAGCAGGGCCGCGCCCACGACCGGCCGGCGTCGTCCGACGGGCGCGAGCCGGGGTGGCTGCTGGCGCAGAGCCAGCATGACGACCACCGCGGTGAGCACCTCCACCAGCATCAGGGTCAACGCCACATCCGGTGCTCCGACGGTCAGGAACCACGCCGAGAGCAGCAGCCCCACCACTCCGGTGAGGCCGATCGCCGCCAGCGCGGAGCGCGCCACCAGCAGCCCGGCGAGCGCCGTCACGAGCATCCCCAGCAGCAGCCAGTCGCCGGGCCGGGCCGGGTCGCCATCACCCAGGCCGGCCGGGACGTCGGTCAGCGTCACCGCCGCGACCGTGGCCAGGGCCACCGTCGCCAGCAACGGCCGGGCCAGGTACGGTGCCGGCCCCGGCGCGTGCGCGGTCCGGGCGACGAACGAGCCCGCATGCAGCAGCGCCTGCCGGGCGCGCTCGAACAACTCGGCGAACGGCGGGATGGTGGGTACGGACCGAAGCCACCGGTCCACCCGGACCCGGCCGAGGAACATCAGGACGCCCAGCAGCACGGTGAGCACGCTCAGCCCCAACGCCGGGGTGAAGCCGTGCCAGAAGGCCAGATAGGGCGGCGTACCCTCCGGGCGGGCATCGTCCGCGGCCCGCTCCACCAGCGGGCTCAGCACGGCCACCGTCGGGCCGAGCACGGTCGCGGCCACCGCGGCCACCGCGGCCGGGGCGAGAAACGCCCAGGACGGCTCGCGCAGCTGGCGCTGCCGGGTCGGTCCCTCCACCATGCCGTGCACCAGGCGGGCCGCGTACGCGAAGGTGAGCACCGAGGCGAGCACCCCGAGCCCGGCCGCGCACCAGCCGAGCCACCCTCCCCCGTAGGCCCCGCCGAGGGCCTCGAAGATCGCCTCCTTGCCGACGAAGCCGATGGTCGGCGGCAGGCCGGCCATCGACATCGCGGCCAGCGCGGTGAGCCAGACCGTCGCCGGCATCACCCGGTGCAGCCCCGCCAGTTCCCGCACGTCGCGGCTGCCCGCCTGGTGGTCGATGATGCCGACCAGCATGAACAGGGTCGCCTTGAACAGCGCGTGGGCGACGGTGTAGAGGATCGCCGCCGCGTCGGCGTCCGGGGTGCCAACGCCGATCACCCCGACCAGCAGGCCGAGCTGACTGACCGTGGAGTACGCCAGCAGCGCCTTCAGGTCGTACTGGCGCAGCGCGAGCAGCGCGCCGAGGATCGCGGTGAGCAGGCCGACGGCGATCAGGGTGCCGTTCCACGCCCAGGAGCCGCCGAACACCGCCGAGAAGCGCATCAGCAGGTAGATGCCGGCCTTCACCATCGTCGCCGCGTGCAGGTACGCGCTCACCGGCGTGATCGCCACCATCGCACCGGGCAGCCAGAAATGGAACGGCAGCTGCGCGGACTTGGTGAACGCCGCGACGATGATCAGCGTCCCCACCACCCAGGCCGGTACGCCGCTCAGTCGCTCCGGCTCGGCCACGATGGTGTCCAGGCTGGTGGTGCCGAGGTGCACTGCCAACAGCACGATCGCGGTCAGCAGCGCGAGACCGCCGGCGACGGTGACCAGCAGCGCCTGCACGGCCGGTCCGGTGGCCGCCGGCCGACCGCCCTGCCCGATCAGGACGAAGGAGAGGATCGAGGTGAGTTCCCAGAAGACGAAGAGCACCAGCAGGTCGTCGGCGAGGACCAGGCCCAGCATCGCGGCGGCGAAGAGGGTCATCGTCACGTACACCCGCTCCTGCTCGGCCTCGCTGCCGTCGAGGTAGCGGGGGCAGTAGGCCATGATGAGCGCGCCCACCCCGAGCGCCAGCAGCGCGAAGACCAACCCCAGCGCGTCCATCCGCAACGCGGCGTGGACCGCCAGGCCGGGCAGCCACCGCCAGGCCACGGTGACTTCCCGGTCGTCGAGGATCACCGGCAACCGGGTGAGCAGCAGCGCAGCCGCGACGAGATAGCCGGCGGCCAGCGGATAGCCGGCGTCACGGCCGAAGCGCCGCACCAGCAGCGGTACGCAGACCGCCAGGCCGACCTGCCAGGCGAGCGTGGCGGCGAGGATCACCTCGTCATGTCCTCCTGTCCGGCAGGCGGATTCGGGCCCGCTTACCCGGCAGAACCGATGACATGCGCTGTGTGAATGACAAATCACTGCGTAAGCGCTCAAACACCTGCGGCGGTCGGCGTTGACGACAAACATGGTTAGCCTGAGAGGCCAGTGAGATTGCCGCGGCACATGAGGCTCACACGTCGCGAACGAAACGGCGGGGCCAGGTGCTCTTGTAGAGAGCTGCCGTGACGGCGACGAGGAGGAGGCCCGTGACACAACAGACCTGGGACGACGTTGGCGGTCTGCTGCCGTACGACGAGTTCCGCGCCGCCAGTGACGCGATCGTTACCAACATCGAACAGGTCATCGAGGGCAAGACCGCGACCGTGCGGCTCGCGCTGGCCGTCCTGCTCGCCGAGGGTCACCTGCTCATCGAGGACGTGCCCGGCGTCGGCAAGACCAAACTGGCCAAGGCCCTGGCCCGGTCGATCGACTGTTCGGTACGCCGCATCCAGTTCACGCCCGACCTGCTGCCCAGCGACGTCACCGGGGTCAGCGTCTACAACCAGGAGACCCACGACTTCGAGTTCCGGCCGGGCGCCGTCTTCGCGAACCTGGTCGTCGGCGACGAGATCAACCGGGCCTCGCCGAAGACCCAGTCCGCGCTGCTGGAGTGCATGGAGGAACGGCAGGTCACCGTCGACGGGGTGACCTACCAGTTGCAGACGCCGTTCATGGTGATCGCCACCCAGAACCCGATCGAGATGGAGGGCACCTACCCGCTGCCGGAGGCGCAGCGCGACCGGTTCACCGCCCGCATCGCGATGGGGTACCCGGACCCGACCGCCGAGCTGGCCATGCTCGACGGGCACGGTGCGGTCGACCCGCTGTCCGGGCTGCGGCCGGTCTCCGACGCCGACACCGTACGCCGGCTGATCGGTCACGTCCGGCAGGTGCATGTCGCCGACGCCGTCAAGCAGTACGCGGTCGACCTGGTCACCGCCACCCGCGAGTCACCCGACCTGCGGCTGGGCGCCTCCCCCCGGTGCACCCTGCAACTGCTGCGCACCGCCCGCGCGGTGGCCGCCCTCGACGGGCGGGACTACGTCCTGCCCGACGACCTTCAGGTGCTCGCCGTGCCGGTGCTGGCGCACCGGATCATCCCCACGGCCGACGCCCAGCTCGCCCGGCGTACCACCGACGCGATCGTCGCCGACCTGGTGCACCGGCTGCCGCTGCCGCACGACCGCAAGCGCTCGCCCTACGACACCCGGCCACCGAGCGGTAACGGCCGGGCCCCCTTCGAGCCGCGGAGGCCGTGACGTGCGTGACGGGCTGCGCGGGCTGACCACCCGCGGCCGCTCCTTCCTGGCCGCGGCGGTGGCGGCGGCCATCTCCGCCGGCATCCTCGGCGAGAAGGACCTGCTGCGGGTGGCCGTGCTGCTGGCCGTCCTGCCGCTGCTCGCCGCGCTGTACGTCGGCCGCAGCCGCTACAAGCTCGCCTGCCACCGGTCGCTGGAACCGCACCGGGTGCCGGTCGGCGCGACCGCCCGGGTGGTGCTGCGCCTGCAGAACATGTCCCGGCTGCCCACCGGCACCCTGCTGCTGGAGGACCGGCTTCCGTACGCCCTCGGCAGCCGCCCCCGGGTGGTGCTGGAACGTCTCGGCGCGCACCAGGCCAGCTCCGTGGCGTACACGGTGCGCGCCGACGTGCGCGGCCGGTACGAGGTGGGGCCGCTGGTGGTCCGGATGACCGACCCCTTCGGCCTCTGCGAACTCAGCCGCGCCTTCCCCGGTACCGACCGGCTCACCGTCGTTCCGCAGGTGGTCCCACTGCCGTCGGTGCGGCTGCCCGGCGAGTACGCCGGCAGCGGTGAGAGTCGGGCCCGCTCGGTGGCGGTGCACGGCGAGGACGATGCGGCCACCCGGGAGTACCGGCGCGGCGACGACCTGCGCCGGGTGCACTGGAAGTCGACCGCGCGCACCGGCGAGCTGATGGTGCGCCGGGAGGAGCAGCCCTGGGAGAGCCGGGCGACGGTGCTGCTGGACACCCGCGCGTACGGGCATCAGGGCGACGGTCCGACCGCGAGCTTCGAGTGGGCGGTCTCGGCCGCCGCCAGCATCGCGGTGCACCTGCGGCAGGCCGGGTACAAGCTGCGCCTGGTCACCGGCTCGGGCGCGGACGTCGACGCCACCGAGGGCGCCGGCGACGGCCTGCTGCTCGACCAGCTCGCGGAGGTCCGGCTCGATCAGCGGGTCGAGATCACCACTCTGGTGCAGCACGTACGGCAACGCGCCGACGGCGGGCTGATCATCGGGCTGTTCGGGTCGCTGAGCACCGCCGAGGCGGAGCTGTTGGCCGGGTTGCGCGCCAATGGCGCCACCTGTGTCTGCTTCCTGTTGGACAGCTCCGCCTGGTTGAACCTGCCGACGCCCGCGCGGGCCGAGGCCGATCAGGCACACGACAACGCGGCGCTGGCGCTGCTGCATTCCGGCTGGCGGGTGATCGGCGTCGATCACGGCGGCCGGCTGGCGGCGCTCTGGCCACAGGCGGGGCGGGGCTCGCAGGGGTTCGCGCTGCGCGCGGCGATGGCCGAGACCGTGGCCGGTGGCGTGCGATGAACGGAAGGTCCCCCTCATGATCGCCCATCGGAATCTGGGCCTGGTGGCCGCCGGCGCGACCTTGCTCGCGGCAGCGCCACTGTCGGCCATCTTCGAACGCTGGACGTGGCTGGTCCAGGCGGTCATCGCGGTGGCCGCGGTGGCAGCCGCCGCGTCGCTGGCCCGGCTCGGCCGGACCCCGCTGTGGGTGCAGATCCTGGCCATGGTCGGCGGTCTCACCCTGGCCCTGACCTGGCTGTTCCCCAGCGGCTCCGAACTGCTCGCGGTGCTGCCCACCCCGGCCACCTTCGGGCACTTCGCCGAGTTGCTCGGCAACTCGGTCGAGGACATGCGCTCCCACGGCGTGAAGGTCCCGGACACCGACCCGCTGCTGTTCATCACCGTGCTCGGCATCGGCGGAGTGGCGGTGCTGGTGGACGTGCTCTGCGTCGGGCTGCGCCGCCCCGCTCTGGCCGGGCTGCCCATGCTGGCCATCTACTCGGTGCCGGTCGCGGTCTACGTGGACAGCGTCCCGCCGGTGCCGTTCGCGATCGGCGCCGCCGGTTTCCTGTGGCTGCTGGTCACCGACAACGTGGACCGGGTCCGTCGGTTCGGCCGGCGGTTCACCGGAGACGGCCGCGACGTCGATGTCTGGGAGTCGTCCCCGCTGGCCGCCGCCGGCCGGCGACTCGCGGTGGTGGGCCTCGCACTCGCCGTACTGGTTCCGTTGGCCGTGCCGGGAATGACCGCCGGCTTGATGACCACGCTCAACTCCGGCCCCGGCTCCGGCATCGGTCCCGGGTTCGGTGGCTCCCCGGGCCGGGTCGACCTCTTCGCCGCGCTCAGTGGCCAGCTCAACCAGTCCCAGGTGACCGACCTGGTGACGGTCACCACCACCGAGGAGGAGCCGTTCTATCTGCGCTTCGGGGTCGCCGACGACCTGCGTACCGACGGCTTCCGGGTGCGCGGGCCCAACGGTAGGCGGGTCACCGGCGACCTGCCCGATCCCTCGGGGCGGTCGGCGCCGGGCATCCAGCGCACCCGGCAACGGGCCACCGTGCAGGTGAGCCGCGAGCTGAACATGCCGCTGTTGCCGGTCTACGCCGAACCGGTCAGCTTCGCCGAGCTGGGCAACAACTGGTTCTACGACCCGAACCTGCAGGTCGTCTTCTCCAACCGGGAGAACTCCCGGGGCAAGGAGTACTCCTTCGACTACGTACGCTCGTCGTATAGTCCGCAGGCGCTGCGGCGGGCTCAGCCGCTGCCGGCGGACCTGCCGCTGCGCCGGCAGCAGACCGTGACGCCGGACGTGCCGGAGGTCCGGGCCCTGGTGGAGGACCTGATCCGGGGCGCGCGCACCGAGTACGACAAGGTGCGAGCCATCTACAACTACTTCTCCGAGGACAACGGCTTCAGCTACCGGCTCAGCACCGAGCAGGGCAGCAGCGGCGAGGCGATTCTCGACTTCCTGGAGAACAAGGTCGGCTACTGCCAGCAGTACGCCGCAGCGCTGGCCTGGATGGTCCGCGACGCGGGCATCCCGGCCCGGGTCGCCTTCGGGTTCACCAACGGCAGCCGCCGCAGCGACGACACCCTCACCCTGACCAACCGCAATCTGCACGCCTGGACCGAGGTCTACTTCGACCAGATCGGCTGGGTGCCGTTCGACGCCACCCCGGCCTACGGCGTGCCGGGCTCGACCCGCTCGGCGTGGGCACCGGACGTGGACGCCCCGGAGGAGAGCACGCCGCAGGGCGGCAGCGCGGACACGCCCGAGGAGACGGATCCTTCGGCCGAGGCGGAGCAGGGACCGAACCAGTTCGAGGAGGGCGAGGACCCGGGTGCGGCGGTCGGCTCCGACACTCCCGCCGCGCAGACGCCAGTCTGGCCGTGGCTGGTCGCCGCCAGCGTCCTGACGCTGCTGGTCCTGCTCGCCGTACCCGCACTGCGCCGACTCGCGCTGCGCCGCCGTCGGGGCCGGCCGGCACCGGCGGTGCGGGCGGTCGACGCGCCGGACGCGGACCCGTCGGCGACCGGTCAACCGGTCGTGGTGGTCGCCACCGATCCGGACCGGGCACGAGCCGACGCGCACGCCGCCTGGGACGAGCTGATCGACACGCTTGTCGACTACCGGGTCGGGGTGGATCGGACGGAAACCCCCCGCGCCACGGCGGAGCGGGTGGCCCGGGAGCGCCTGGCCGCGCAGACCGACGCCGGCTCGGCGGTACGTCTGCTCGGACGTGCGGAGGAGCGGGCCCGTTACGCCCGGGACCCGTTGACCGGCGAACCGTTGCCGGCGGCCCTACGGACGGTGCGCGACGCGCTGGCCGGGCAGGCCGACCGGCGGACCCGGCTGGTGGCGACCATGCTGCCGCCGTCGGTGTTGTCCCGGTGGCGCACCGCGATCGCGGACAACTCGTCACGACTGGTCAACTCGGCCGGGCAGGTGCGCCGGAGGCTGCTGCGGTTCAGTCCACGTCGGCTGATCGCCAGCCGCGCGGGGCGCTGAACGCGACCCACCCCACCATCCTCACCGTCTGCCGGCGACACCCTCGTGGGTCGCCGGCAGACGCGCCTACCGGCAACCGGCCGGGTGACAGCCGACAGCGGCAGGAGGGCAACGCGAAGCCTCACCCGGTGCCCTGGCCGTTTGCGCGCCACTCACCCCGGGCGGTCGGCCCGGGGTGACGTGCTTCCTCGTCAACGGCGGAACGGGGTCAGCGGTGCCCCTCCGGGCGCTGCCGCCACCGGTCCTCCATCCGGTCGAGGAAACCCGACCTCCGGCCGGCACGACCTCTGGGCCGGCGACGACTCGCCGTGCCCCCGACGACGTGCAGGTCGGGTGACTGCGCCCGACGGTGCGACTGCACCGCGAACGCGGCCGAGGCCAACATGACAACGAATCCCGCCACTGCCAGCGGCGGAGTCTTGATCACCGCGCCATAGACCAGCAACGCCAGGCCAGCGATGATCAGGCCGGCAGCGACGAGCAGGCGACGCCGCGCGTGGAAGCGCGGATCGCTGGCGCGCACCGCCGAGGCGAACTTGGGGTCCTCGGCAAGCGACCGCTCGATCTGCTCGAACAGCCGCTGCTCGTGCTCCGAGAGCGGCACGGCACTCCTCCCCGGTCACGTTGGTCGGTCCGGTCGGACCGACAGACCGTGGCAGCCAACCGGCTGCTTACCCGCAAGTCTACGAGGGCCCTCGCGCGTCGGAAAGCGGGACGACCTACGGCCGGGTCGGATTTTCATTTCGTCGGGGATCGCGCCCGGTGAGAAGACTGGCCGGTCCTATGACGGACCGCCCGAAACGGGCAGCCGCCGCGTCGGCCGCCACCTCCGCCTCCCGCCAGCCCCGCTCCGGCTGGCCGAGGGCGAGTTGCTGCGGCGTCTGGTCCGCCGCGGTCAATCCTTCCGCCCGGACCCCGAGCAGGCGAATCCGCTCACCTGGATCCAGCGCGGTGTAGAGCGCCCAGGACGTGTCGAACATCTCCCGAGCCACGTCGGTGGGCACGTCCAGGGTGCGTGCCCGGCTCACCGTGCGGAAGTCGGCGGTCCGCACCTTGAGTGAGACCGTCCGCCCCACCTGCCCGCTGGCTCGTAACCGGGCGCCGACCTTCTCGGCCAGGGCGAGCAGCGTACGACGGATCTCGGCCGGATCGTCGACATCCACGTCGAAGGTGACCTCCGCGCCGATCGACTTCTCGGCCTGCTCCGGGCTGACCCGGCGCGGGTCACGGCCCCAGGACAGCTCGTGCAGGTGCGCGGCGGCCGCCTCGCCGAGCGCGGTCCGCAGCATGCCCAGCGGCGCCTGCGCGAGGTCGCCGACGGTACGCAGACCGAGTCGTAGCAGTGCCTGCTCGGAACGCTCCCCCACCCCCCACAGCGCGGCGACCGGTAGCGGGTGGAGGAACTCGAGCACCCGGTCGGCCGGCACCACGAGCAGACCGTCGGGCTTCGCCCGGGTCGAGCCGAGCTTGGCCACGAATTTGCTCGGCGCGACCCCGACCGAGCAGGTCAGCCCCTGCTCCTCGGCGACCCGCTCGCGGATGCGACGGGCGATCGTCGCCGGCCGACCGAACAGTCGCCGGGCACCTGCGACGTCCAGGAAGGCCTCGTCCAGCGAGAGCGGCTCGACCAGCGGCGTGACGTCACGGAAGATCTGCATGACCGCCCGCGAGGCCGCCGAGTAGCTGGCGAAGTCGGGGGCGAGAAAGACCGCGTGCGGGCAGAGGGCACGGGCCCGCATCGTGGGCATGGCGCTGCGGACGCCGTACCGTCGGGCCTCGTAACTGGCCGAACTGACCACGCCGCGGGGACCGACCCCGCCGACCACGACGGCCCGGCCGCGCAGCTCGGGGCGGTGACGGACCTCCACCGAGGCGTAGAAGGCGTCCATGTCGACGTGCAGGATCGGGCACCCGGCGTCGTCGGCGCCGGGCCCGAACCGGGGATCACCGCCCCGGGGTAGCGACTGGCTGCGGCCCACCCGCGCAGGTTAGCCCGCGGGAGTGACATTCCGGCCGGTCAGCCCCGCACCACCAGCAGCGGAATGGTCATCTCGGCTGCGGTGTCCGCGCCGTGGAAGGCCACCAACCGGGACACCATCGGCGGCTCCGACCGACTGGCCAGCACGGCGAACGTGTCGTTGCAGACCACCACCACATCGCCGATCCGGTCCAGGTGGTCGGTGGCCACCGGCCCGAACCGGCCACTGGCCACCGCCTCCTCGCGGGTCAGCACCCGGGCGGCGGTGCCGAGCACGGCCGACCAGGCCGCCACCACGTCGGCGGTGGCCCCTGGGGCGACATGCAGGTAGCGCACCCGGGGCTCGCCCGCCACCACCCGCACCCCGTCGGTCAACCGGGGATCGGTGTCCAGGTCGAACCGGTCCCCGGCGGGAATGTCGAGCTGCCCGTGATCGGCTGTGACCAGCAGCGCCGCGTCGGGCGGCAACCCGTCCAGCAACCGGGCCAGCAACCCGTCCAACTCGGTCACCGCCACCCGCCACGGCAACGAGTCGACGCCGCTGAGGTGACCGTGGCGGTCGACGTCCGGGTGGTAGGCGGAGACGAGAGTCGGACCGGGTCCGGCGGTCAGCGCCGCCAGCGTGGTGGCGGCCACCGCGTCGACCCCGGCCGCGCCCCGGTAGTCACCGCCCCGGTTCGCGGCCAGGGTCAGGCCGGTACCGCCGAACTCCGGCCGGCTCACCACGGTCACCGCCACACCCGCCGCCCGCGCCCGTTCCAACTGGGTGGGGACCGGTTGCCAGCGCAGCGGGTCGGGATCGCCGTCGCGCCACTCGATGTGGTTGAGCACGCGCTCGGTGCCCGGAACGCACACGGTGAAGCCGAGCACCCCGTGCGCACCGGGCGCCACACCGGTGCCCAGGGTGACCAGGCTGGTCGGTGTGGTGGAGGGAAAACCGGAGGTGAGCGGTCGGCCGGCCGCGGCGGTCAGCCCGGTGAGCGTCGGCGCGTACGGCGCGGCGGTCGGGATCTGGTACCAGCCGAGGCCGTCGACCAGCAGCACCGCGATCCGGCGTACCCCCGGCAGTTCGGCGGCGAGGCCGAGCGGGTCCGTGGCGCCGGGGACACCGAGCACGGCCAGCGCGCTGGGCAGCACGTCAGCGAGGCTCCCACCGCCGTATCCCGGCGCGACGACCTCCAGCGGTCGGGCCCGACCGATCAGGCCGGTCATGCCGGGCGGCGGGCGAACAGGTGCAGCTGGGCCGCGACGTCCCGCCAGGGTGGTTGCGCGGCCAGCGTCCGCTCCAACTCGACCAGGGCAGCGGCCTGACCGTCCGCCACCGCCGCGGGCAGCAGGTCGGCCAGGACGCGTACGCCGTGGATCTCCTCGACGGTGAGCCCGGCGGCGGCCAGCAGCGCGGCGGCGCTCTCGACGTCGAAGCGGCGGCGCAGGGTGTCCCGGGCGCCGGCCGCGCCGGTCGGATCGGCAGCCAGGGTCGCGGCCACGTCGAGGTGCCCGTTCATCGCCCGGCCGAGCACCGCGGCGGCCCGCCCGGCGACCAGCACGCTCGCCGCGCCGCCCGGTCGCAGCACGCCGACCAGCGCGGACACCACGGGCGCCGGGTCGTCGACGACCTCCAACACGGCGTGGCAGAGCACCAGGTCCACGCTTGCCGGCTCGATCAGGCCGGCCAACGCGTCAGCGTCACCCTGCACCGCGCGTACCCGCCCGGCGACCCCGGCCTCCGCGGCGCGGCGGCTGAGCGCGGCGAGCGCGTCGGGACTGGCGTCGACCACGGTCACCCGGTGGCCGGCCCGGGCCAGCGGCACCGCGAAGCCGCCGGTGCCACCGCCCACGTCCAGCACGGTCAGCTCGGCGGCCGGCCGGCGGTCCAGCTCGGCGCGCAGCACCGACCAGACCACGGCGGTACGGGGGGTGAGCGGCGGCCCAGCCGGGCCTGGGGTCTGTTCCACCCGGTCGAGCCTAGTCAGCCCGGAACAGATCGCCAGGGGGCACCTGCGGCTGTCAACGGAAGTCACGGGAGGTGGGGCGGACCGGTGCTTCGATCGGGTCCAGCCGGTCGGCGACCAGGTTGACCACCCCCTCGTGCCGCTGAAGCCGGCCCCGCACCACCAACGCCGTGCTGGTGCGGGCCACCCGTCGATGCCGCTGCCACAGGCCGGGCGAGCAGGTGACGTTGAGCATGCCGGTCTCGTCCTCCAGGTTGAGGAAGGTGACCCCGCCGGCGGTCGCCGGCCGCTGCCGGTGGGTGACGATCCCGCCGACCCGGATCCGCCGACCCGGCTCCACCCGGCCCAACCTGTCGATCGGCACCGCGCCCACGGCGTCCAGCTGCGGCCGGATGAACCGGGCCGGATGGTTCTCCGGCGACAACCCGGTGGCCCAGACGTCGGCGACCAGCCGGTCCACCTCCTCCATCCCGGGCAGCACGGGCGCCGCCGTACCGGTCACCGTGCCGGGCAGCCGACCGGGCCGCTCCTGGGCCGCCGCGCCGGCCGCCCAGAGCGCCTGCCGCCGGGTCAGGCCGAAACAGGCGAAGGCGTCCGCGGTGGCCAGCGCCTCCAACTGCGCGGCGGTCAGACCCACCCGCCGGGCCAGCTCCGGCATGTCGCGGTACGGGCCGTTCGCCGCCCGCTCGGCCTCGATCCGCTCGGCCACCCCGTCGCCGAGGGTACGCACGCTGGACAGCCCGAGCCGGACCGCCGGGCCGCCCAGCCCCCAGGCGTGCGGCGGTTCCCCCGCCCGGCTGCCCCAGCGGGTGTCCGGGGTGGATTCCAGCACCGGCTTCGCGTCGCTGGCGTTGACGTCCGGTCGGCGTACCTCCACGCCGTGCCGGCGGGCGTCGTCGACCAGGGTCTGCGGCGAGTAGAAGCCCATCGGCTGGGCGCTCAGCAGCGCGGCCAGGAACGGACCGGGGTGATAGCGCTTCAGCCAGGAGCTGGCGTAGACCAGGTAGGCGAAGCTCATCGCGTGGCTCTCCGGGAAGCCGTAGCTGGCGAACGCGGTGAGCTTGCGGTAGACGTCGTCGGCCAGTTCGCCGGTGATGCCGCGCTCCGCCATGCCCCGGTAGAGCCGGTCGGCGATCTGCTCCATCCGCTGCACCGACCGTTTGGCGCCCATCGCCCGGCGCAACTGGTCGGCCTCGGCCGCGTCGAAGCCGGCCAGGTCGATGGCGAGCTGCATCAGCTGCTCCTGGAACAACGGCACGCCGAGAGTCTTCTCCAGCGCGTTGCGCATCAGCGGATGCGCGAAGGTCACCGGCTCCTGGCCGTTCTTGCGCCGGATGTACGGGTGCACCGAGCCGCCCTGGATCGGCCCGGGCCGGATCAGCGCCACCTCGACCACCAGGTCGTAGAACTCGCGGGGCCGCAGCCGGGGCAGGGTGGCCATCTGGGCCCGGCTCTCCACCTGGAACACCCCTACCGAGTCGGCGCGGCAGAGCATGTCGTAGACCTCGGGGTCGTCAAGCGTCATGTCGCCGAGATCCAGGCTCATCCCGATCATGTCGTAGCCGTAGTGCAACGCCGACAGCATGCCGAGGCCGAGCAGGTCGAACTTGACCAGGCCGACGGCGGCGCAGTCGTCCTTGTCCCACTGGAGCACGCTGCGGCCGGGCATCCGCCCCCACTCCACCGGGCAGACCTCGATCACCGGCCGGTCGCAGATCACCATGCCGCCGGAGTGGATGCCCAGGTGCCGGGGGAACGTCTGGAGCTCGTTGGCGTACGCGACCACCTGCTCGGGGATCTCCGGCACGTCCACCGTGGCCACGTCGCCCCAGCGGTCGATCTGCTTGCTCCACGCGTCCTGCTGGCCGGGTGGGAAGCCGAACGCCTTGGCCACGTCCCGCACCGCCGAGCGGGGCCGGTAGGAGATCACGTTGGCCACCTGGGCGGTGTGCTCCCGGCCGTAGCGGGCGTAGACGTGCTGGATGACCTCCTCCCGGCGGTCGGACTCGATGTCCACGTCGATGTCGGGCGGCCCGTCGCGCTCGGGCGCCAGGAAGCGTTCGAACAGCAGCCGGTGCCGGACCGCGTCCACGTTTGTGATCCGCAGCGCGTAGCAGACCGCCGAGTTCGCCGCCGAACCCCGACCCTGACAGTAGATGTCCGCCCGCCGGCAGAAGTCGACGATGTCGTACACCACCAGGAAGTAGCCGGGGAAGCCCAACTCTTCGATCATGTTCAGCTCGTGGTCGAGTTGCGCGTACGCCTGCGGGTGCGCCGCGCGCGGGCCGTAGCGCTCCCGCGCGCCCTGCTCGGTGAGATGGCGCAGCCAACTCATCTCGTTGTGCCCCGGCGGCACCGGGTACGCCGGCAGCTGCGGTGCGACGAGCTGGAGATCGAAGGCCAGCTCGGCGCCGAACTCGGCGGCCCGGGCCACCGCACCCGGGTACGCGGCGAACCGGGCCGCCATCTCGGCGCCGTCGCGCAGATGGGCGGTGCCTGCCGCGGGCAGCCAGCCGTCGATCTCGTCCAGGCTGCGCCGGGCCCGGACGGCCGCGAGGGTGGTGGCCAGTCGACGCCGCCCCGGAGTCGCGTAGTGCACGTTGTTCGTGGCCACCGTGGGCAGGCCGGCGGCGGCCGCCAGCTCGGCCAGGGCGTCGTTGCGGTCGCCGTCGATCGGATGCCCGTGGTCGGTCAACTCCACCGCCACCGTCTCCGCGCCGAACAGCGCGGTGAGCCGGTCCAGCTCGCGGGCCGCCGCGTCGACTCCCTCGGTGAGCAGGGCGGCCGGCACGTGCCCCTTGCGGCAGCCGGTGAGCACCAGCACGTGGTCGCGCAGGTCGGCGGCGATCTCCTCCAGCTCGCCGTAGACCGGGCGGCCCTTCTCACCGCCGCGTAGCTGGGCGCGGGCGATGGTCGCGGCCAGCCGGGCGTACCCCTCGTGGCCGTGGGCCAGCAGCAGCAGGTGGTGGCCGTGCGGATCGGGTACGCCATTCTGGGGGCCGGGCAGGCCGAGGGACAGCTCCGCTCCGAAGATCGTCGGCAGACCCAGCGCGCGGGCCGCCTCGGCGAACCGCACCACACCGTAGAAACCGTCGTGGTCGGTGACGGCGAGCGCGGTGAGCCCTAACCGGACGGCCTCCTCGGCCAGTTCCTCGGGGTGGCTGGCACCGTCGAGGAAGCTGAAGTTGGTGTGCGCGTGCAGTTCGGCGTACGGCGGCACGTCGTCGGGTCGGGTCAGCTCCGGCGGCCGGTAGTGCTCCCGCCGTCGGCTCCAGGCCGGCGAGTCGCCCCCGTCGGCGTCGACCGCCAGCGGATCCACCACGTGCAGGTGCCGCCCCGCACCGTCGCCCTTCCCGCCCCCGCCGCCGCCCTTTCCGCCACCCGGCCGCCCGGAGAGCACCCGCTCCAACTCCGACCACGGCAACCGGGGGTTGTGGAAACTCACCGCCGCCACCTCGCCGTCGCGCAGGACGCCGCATCTCGTGCCCTCGACCGGCCCGGATGCCCCGGCATACCGCAACTGGTGAAGCCCGCCGGTCCGGGTGCCCCGTCAGTCATAGATCGCCTCCACGAGCCACCGGCCGGACTCGACGGCGAGCAGCAGGGCGGTGCCGTCGGCGAGGCGGACCTGGAACCGGGCTCGACGGCGGGCCTCGGCCGGGGCCCACCACCGCTCGTCGACCGGCCACGGACCGGCCCAACCGACGATCTCGACCCACCCGACCGTGCCACCACGGAGGGCAGCGGCCGAAGAGGGGGTGGCCGAAGAGGGGGTGGCCGAAGGGGCGGAACCCGGGGCGGGAGTGGGGCCGGCGAGCTGCGGCGGCATCGTGCCGATGCTCAGTCGGGCCGGTGGGGCGCTCACCGCCAGCCGGGCGCTCACCACGACCGGCGCGCCGGTGGCGTCGAGCACGCTGGCGGCGAGCGGGGTGGGCAGCACCACGGCCGGCGAGGGCGGCGGTAGTCGCCCCGGCCAGGGCGGTACCGCCGGCCCGGAACCCACCCGCCGTCCACCGGGACGGGTCGGGAGTCGTTCGTCGCCCCAGGGCACCAGCCGGGTCTGGTCGGCCGGGGACCGCCCGCCACCGAGCACCGCGGTGACCACCGCCTCGGGACCGAGCAGGCCCTGCACCCGGCTCAGCGCACGGTGTGCCCGCTCGCGTTCCGCGCCGGTCTCCCCCCACAGCCCGGGTTGCAGGCCGGCCTGGGCCAGCACCCCGTCCGGCAGCAGCCGCAGCCGGACGATCCCGGCAGTGGGACGGGCCGGCCGGTCACCGCCGCGACGGGCACCGGAGAGCCAGCCGTCCAGTTGCCAGCGGACCCGGTCGGCGATCGCCGCCGCGGTGAGCAGCCCGTCGTGCCGCCAGACCCGGTGCAGCTCCTGGCCGTGCGCGGTTACCGCCTCGATGCCCAGGCGGGTGCAGGCCAGTCCGTGTCCGGCGAGCCGTTCGTGCAGCTGCTCGGCCAGTGTCCGGGCCGCGAAGGCCGCCACGTCGATCCGGTCGATCGGCTCGTCCAGGTCGGCGGTGACCGTCAGGTCGACCGGTGGGCGCCGCGCCGCGAGCGGCCGGTCGTCCCGTCCGGCGGCCAGCCGATGGGCCAGCGCCCCGTCGAAGCCGAACCGGGCCAGCACGTCACCGGCGGGCAGCGCGGCGAAGTCGCCGAGCGTACGCACCCCCAGCCGGCGCAGCAGGTCGGCCAGGGCGGGGCGGCCGAGCGCCTCGACGGGCTGACCGGCCAGGAATTCCGGTGTCCCGCCGGGCGGCACGATCCGCCCCTCGCGGGCGGCCAGGCCGGCGGCGAAGACCCCGGCGGCGACACCGACCTGGCTCTCCACCGCGCAGCTGAGGGCGACGTGCTCGACGATCCGCTCGGCGGCCGCCTCCTCACCACCCAGATAGCGGCTCGGCCCCCGGGCGGCCAGCGCACAGGCCCCCGGGCGGATCACCTCGACCCCGACCGCCACCTCCTCGACAGCGGCCACCACCGGCTCGAACGCCCGGGCGTCCCGCCCCGGATCGTGGTCGACGACGGTGAGCCCGGGGCAGCGTCCCTGTGCCTCCCGCCGACGCAGCCCTCGGCGTACCCCCTCGGCGCGAGCCCGCTCGGAACAGGCGATCACCCGGTTGGCGTGCAGCACCGCGACCGGCCCGGTGGCGGGCACTCCGTCGACGATCTCGGCGGCGAGTACCGGCCAGTCCGGGCACCACAGCAGCAGTGTCCGGACCGGTTCATCCACGGCCCGCCACCACCCGCAGGCGCGTGGCACCCGACCGAGCTGTGGCGGCCGGGCCGGGCACGACCCGGGTCAGCTCGTCACCGGGCAACCAGACCTTGACCTCCCGGGGTCGGGCGGCGGCGCCCCGCCCGCGAGCCGAGATGGTCACCTCCCGGCGGCGCAACCGCCCCCGCCCCGGCCCGAGCCCCTGCCAGATCCCACGGACCACCTGGAGCGTCACGTCCGCGCCGTCCCACCGGCCGTACGGCACCAGCACGCTGCCGCGTTGCCGGGCCCGCGCGGCCAACCGGTCGGCGACGGAGGCGGAGACGGTGGACGGGACCGCGGTGACCACCACGTCGACCCCGTCGATGAGCGCGGCGACGACGGTGGGCCACTCCGGACCGGGCTGCGGCACCAGGGCGAGCCGGTCCAGGACGATGCCGGCCTCGGCTGCCGCCCCGGCCCCGAAGGTCGGCATCCCGACCACGGCGCACCAGGATCCGGCGCGGGACGCCTCGGCGAGCAGCGCGAGCAACAACGAGGTGGTGCCGCTGGGTCGGGTCTGCCCGCCACCGATCGCGATGGTGCTGCCGCGCCGCAGCCCCCGGTTGGGCAGCAACCCGGTCAACTCGGGCCGTACGGGCAGCACCCGGTGCCCACCCGCCGGGTCGGGTGCGCTGGCCGGGCGGACCAGCCCGGCCAGCGCGGCGGAACCGACCACCATGCGGCCCGCCATCGGACCTCCCCCGTCATCGCCACGGACATCCGGCTCGTGGATGGTGCTGTCGTGGATCAGAAGAACGTGTGTGTGGCGGGGCGGCGTCCGGCCACCCTAGGGTCCCGCCAACGGTGGCCGGACGCCGCGGCTCAGGCGGCGAGACCGTCGATCGCCGGCTGGTGCGCCAGGCCGAGTGCCGCCTCCACCACCGTCACGAACTCCTCGGCGGCGCGGAGCAGGTCATCGGCCTCCCGGGCGGTCACCACCCGGGGAATACCGGCCTCGGCGGCGGCTCGTTTGCCGGCGCCGAGGGCGAAGTAGCCGGCCCACTCGTCGAGCTCGGGGGCGACACTGGCGAGCAGGACCCAGACGCTGGTGATCCGGTGGCGTCGGGTGGGCGCGGGACGGGCGCGGGCGGCGAGCACCGCCGCGGCGGCACGCAGGGCCGCGAGATGGGCGGCGGCATACCGGAGGCCATCAGGGCCGGTCCGGGCGGCCTCGGCGAGCCCCTGCCGGGCCACCGCGAGCAACTGGACGGGAGTACGGTGCGGCAGCACGTTCGCGGGCACCGTCGGCGCCTGAGCCGGACTGGTCGGCATGGTCTCCTCCAGATGAGCCGGGGCGGGCAGGCGCGCGACGGAGTTGGAGCCGTCGACGCGGCAACCCGCGACGGTCGGTGCGGAGGAAGACGCACCAGGTGGGTGGCCGGCCGGGTGCGGAGCTTCCCCACACCACACCCGGCCGGCGTACCGGCGGGTCCGTCGTCCGCCGCCCGGGGGTCGTTGGGCGGCGGACGACGGCCTGCCTGACGGGCCCGGACTCGCGACTGCCCGGAGCCCAGGTGCGGTCCGCGGCACCGCACCTGTCGGAAGCCGGTGCCGCGAAACACCCGCCCCCGAGAGGGGTTGGAACGAACGTTCGAGGCAATCGAACACTCGTTCTAACTGCTGCTGACAGTACACCCTCCCACCGACGAAAACGCAACGTGTGACGCGCCAACAACATCGCTCGGATCGGCAGCGTCGCGCAGGACGCCGCAACTCGCGGCTTCACCGGCACCGGATACCGCGAGATGCGGCAACCCGGGGACGATCTGATGATCGCCGCGCGCCGACTCCCGGGGTGACGTGGCCGGTGGCGCGGGCGGTCCGCGTACCGGGAAGAATGGCGGCATGCAGTCACACCCGAACGTCCGGGCGGTGCAGGACGCGCTCGATGCCGCGAACGCCCGGAACGGCTCCGACGCGCCCGCCACGGTCCGCCTGCTGCCCGACGCCGTGCACACCGCCGCGGCCGCCGCCGAGGCGCTCGGCGTCGACGTCGGCGCCATCGCCAACTCGCTCGTCTTCGACGCCGACGGGGCCCCGCTGCTGGTGCTCACCTCCGGCGCGCACCGGGTGGACACCACCGCGCTGGCCACCCGGCTCGCCGTCACCCGGCTGCGCCGGGCCACCCCGCAGTTCGTCAAGGAACACACCGGGCAGGTGATCGGCGGGGTCGCCCCGGTGGGCCACCCGCAGCCGCTGCGCACGCTCGTCGACACCGCCCTGGACAAGTACGACGAGATCTGGGCCGCCGGCGGCGTACCGCAGGCGGTCTTCCCCACCACGTACGCCGAACTGCTCCGAGTCACCGGCGGGACCCCGACCGACGTGGCGTGAACGAGCGAAGCGAGCGAGCCATCAGGCACACCACAGTGGCGCCTCGCGCCGGCGGCGAGCGCAGCGAGGTGGCGGCGTGAGTGACCCGGAGAGCGTCCCCGAGCTGGTCACCCTGCACGTGTGGCGGATCGCGCCGGCCGCCGTGGGCCGGGCGCTGCCCCGGATGGCGGTCGACCCGCGCCGGCTGCGGGCCCTGCCCGGCGTACGGTTCGGCAAGCTGCTCGGCACCGGGACCGGCACCGGCTTCGGGCCCGGCGACGCGGACCTGACCCGGTGGGCGGCGCTGACGGTCTGGGACTCCCCCGCCGCGGCCGCCCGGTTCGCCGACTCGCCGGTGGCGCGGGCCTGGTCCGGTCTCGCCCGCGCGGGCGTCCGGCTCGACCTGCGACCGTTGACCAGCCGGGGTGAGTGGTCCGGCCGGCGGCCGTTCGGTGCGCCCGCCGGTGGCCGGGGCACCGGTCCGGTGCTGGCGCTGACCCGGGCGCGGCTACGTCCGACCCGGGCGCTCACCTTCTGGCGGGCGGTCCCGCCGGTGGCCGCGGCCCTGCACGCCGCACCGGGGCTGCTGGCCCGCTTCGGCGTCGGCGAGGCGCCCCTGGGCTGGCAGGGCACGGTGAGCGTGTGGCGTGATCCGGCGGATCTCGTGGCGTTCGCGTACCGTCACCCGCAGCACCGGGCCGCGATCACCCGGACGGAGACCCAGCGGTGGTACGCGGAGGAACTCTTCGCCCGATTCGAGGTGCGGGACGTGGTCGGCGACCGGACGGTACTGGGGTGGGTCACCGACGACGGTGACCCGGCGAAGGGTGAACGGGCATGAGGTTGGTGCGGTGGACACCTGACGATCTCCTCCGGCGACTGGACGACGTGGTGGCCGTCTACGGCGAGGCGATGGGTTACCGCGCCGACCTGCTGGAGGCCCGCCGCGGCTACATCGCCACCCACGTACGTCGGCCCGGCTTCCGCGCCGTGGCCAGCCTCACCAGCGCCGGCCACCTGGCCGGGTTCGGGTACGGCTACGTCGGCGCCGCCGGACAGTGGTGGCACGACCAGGTCTGGCGGGCACTGGACCAGCCCACCCGGCGGCGCTGGCTGACCGACTGCTTCGAGGTGGTCGAGTTGCACGTGCGGCCACCGGCCCAGGGGCACGGGCTGGGCGCCGGGCAACTGCGGGCCCTGCTCACCATGGCCGAGAACGCCACCACCCTGCTGTCCACTCCGGAGGCCGACGAGCAGACCTCGCGCGCCTGGCGGCTGTACCGCCGGTTCGGCTTCGTCGACGTGCTGCGCGACTTCCGTTTCCCCGGCGACGAACGCCCGTTCGGGGTGCTCGGCCGGGATCTGCCGCTGCCCGCGCCGGGACCGACACCACCGCCGTCGATGCCGACCCCACCGCCCACCCGGTCATGACCGCACGCGCACCCGCCCGCGGCTACGCCTGGACGTTGCTGGCCCTGCTGGTACTGGCGCAGATCTGCTACCCGCTGACCGGCGGAGTCACCCGGGCCAGGCTGACCGTGGCCACAGTCGTGCTCGGCTACCTGCTCTCGGTCGGTCACGCCCTGGTCACCCGGGGGCCACGGGCAGCGACGGCGCTTGTCGCGGTGGCCACCGGCGGCGGGTTCGCCATCGAGGCGCTCGGCGTGGCCACCGGCTTCCCGTTCGGCAGCTACGACTACTCAGGCCAGCTCGGCCCGAAACTGGCCGGCGTACCGCTGATCATCCCGCTGGCCTGGACCTGGATGGCCTGGCCGGCCTGGTTGGCGGCCACCCGGCTCACCGGCGGGTCGTCCGGTCGGTGGCGCTGGCCCGGCCGCATCGCGCTGGCCACCGTCGGGTTGGCCGCCTGGGATCTCTTCCTCGACCCGCAGATGGTGGCCGAGGGGCACTGGGTGTGGCGGGATGCCACGCCGGCCCTGCCCGGGTTGCCCGGCATCCCGGTCAGCAACTACCTGGGCTGGCTGCTGTTCGCGGTGCTGATGATGACCGCGCTGCGCCCGCTCGCCGGGCCCAGCGTGGCCACCACCGGCACCGGCGACCAGCCGATGTACGCGCTCTACCTGTGGACGTACGGCTCCAGCGTGCTCGCCCACGCCGTCTTCCTCGACCTGCCCGCCTCGGCGGTGTGGGGCGCGGCCGGCATGGCGGTGGTCGCCGTACCGCTGGCCGTCACCCTGCTGCGGGCCCGGCGGACCCGCGACCGGGCCACCGGTTCGCCACGCTCCCCGGTCGACGTGGTGGCATGATCGCCGCGCTGGTCCTGCTGCTCGGTGTCACCGTGCTGACCGCGCACACCGTGGTCAACGCGGGCCGTTGGCTGCGCCGGCCGACCGACCGGCCGGTGGAGATCAGCGAGACGGTGGCGGTGCTGCTGCCGCTGCGTGACGAGGCCGACCGGGTCACCCCGTGCCTGCGCGCCCTGCTCGCCCAGCGGGGAGTGCCTCGGCTGCGCGTCGTGGTGCTCGACGACGGCTCGGTCGACGGCACCGCCGAGGTGGTCCGCGCGGTGGTCGCCGACGACCCCCGGGTCACCCTGATCACCGGGGTGAACCCCCCGCCGGGCTGGCTGGGCAAACCGCACGCCTGCTGGCAGCTGGCCACCTGGGTCGGGGACCCGGCCGACGCACTGGTCTTCGTCGACGCCGACGTGGTGCTCGAACCGTACGCCGTGGCGGCGGCGGTCACCGAACTGCGCGCCGCCGGGGCGACACTGCTGTCGCCGTACCCACGGATCGTGGTGCGGACGGTGGCTGACCGGCTGGTGCAGCCGCTGTTGCAGTGGCTGTGGCTGACCTTCCTGCCGCTGCGGGCGATGGAGCGTTCGCCGCGACCGTCGCTGGCCGCGGCCGGCGGGCAGTTCCTGGTCGTCGACCGGGCCGGTTACCTGCGGGCCGGCGGGCACGCGGCGGTCGCCGACAAGGTGCTGGAGGACATCGAGCTGGGCCGGGCGGTGAAGCGGGCCGGCGGCCGGATCGCCCTCGCCGACGGCTCCCGGCTGGCCAGTTGCCGGATGTACGAGGACTGGCCGCAGCTGCGTGACGGCTACACCAAGTCGCTGTGGGCCTCGTTCGGGCACCCGAGCGCCGCGGCCGTGGTGCTGACCGTGCTGCTGGCGCTCTACACCGCACCGCCGCTGGTGGCCGTCGCGGCGCTGCTCGCCGGTGCGCCGACGGTGGCCGGGGTCGCCGTGGGCGCCTACCTGGCGGGGGTGGCCGGGCGGATGGTCAGTGCCCGGGCCACCGGTGGCCGGGCCTGGCCCGACGCGCTGGGCCATCCCGTGTCGGTCGCGGTCCTCGGTTGGCTGACCCTGCGGTCGTACCATCTGCGCAAGCGGCGACGCCTGTCCTGGCGTGGCCGTCCGGTGGGTTAGAGCCTGGGAGGACGCGGCATGGCGCGGATCGTGGTCATCGGCGCCGGCGTGGGTGGGCTGGCCGCCGCCGCCCGGCTGGCCGTCACCGGACACCAGGTGACAGTCCTCGAACGTGCCGATGAGATCGGCGGCAAACTCGGCCGGCACCGCCGGGACACTCCCGAGGGCGCGTTCCACTTCGACACCGGCCCCAGCCTGCTCACCCTGCCCCAGGTCTTCCACGAGCTGTTCGAGGCGACCGGGGCGAAGCTCGACGAGTACCTCGACCTGGTGCCGCTGGACCCGATCGTGCGGCACGTCTTCCCCGGCGGCGGTCCGGTGCTCGACTCCTGCGCCGACCCGACCGAGTTCACCGACCGGATCGGCGTGGCCCTCGGTGACCGGGCCGCCGGCGACTGGCAGCGGTTGTGGCGGCGCGCCGCCCGGGTGTGGCGGGCCTCGGAACGCGACATCCTGCGCCGCCGGGTCGACTCCCCCCGCGACCTGGCCCGGCTCGCCTGGCGGCTGGGCGACCTGGCCGCGATCCGACCCGGCCAGAGCCTGCGCGGGCTGGGTCGCAGCCTGATCTCCGATCCGCGGCTGCGGATGCTGCTGGACCGGTACGCCACCTACACCGGCGCCGACCCGCGCCGGGCGCCCGCCGCGCTTGTCGCGGTCCCCTACGCCGAGCTGGCCTTCGGCGGCTGGTATCTGCGCGGCGGGCTGGGCACCCTCGCCGACGCGTTGCTGTCCCGCTGTCTGGATCTGGGGGTGGTGGTGCGCACCGGCACCGCGGTCACCCGGATCGACGCGGTGGGCGGGCGGGTGCACGGGGTACGCGTCGCCGACTCGACCACTCCGGTCCCGGCCGACGTGGTGGTGGCGAACGTCGACGCGCTGAGCGTCTACCGTGACCTGCTGCCCGACGCGCGTCGGCTGGCCGGGCTCACCGACCGCAGCCTGGCCGGGTTCGTGCTGCTGCTCGGCGTCCGCGGCGACTCCGGGCTGGCCCACCACAACGTCTTCTTCCCGCGCCACTACGACGCCGAGTTCGACGCGGTCTTCGGTGACCCGGGACGGGGGGTGCGGGCCCGCCCGGCCGCCGACCCGACGGTCTTCGTCACCGTGGCGAACGACCCGGCGGTCCGCCCGGCCGGGCACGAGGCATGGTTCGTGCTGGTCAACGCCGCCCGCCAGGGCACCGCCCCGGGCGCGATCGACTGGCGTCGGCCGGGGCTGGCCCAGGCGTACGCCGATCGGATCCTCGACGTGCTTGCCGAACGCGGCGTGGACGTACGCGACCGGCTGGTGTTCCGCGACGTGCGTTCCCCGGCCGATCTGGCCGCCGCCACCGGCGCACCGGGCGGCACCATCTACGGTACGGCCGGTGGCCTGCTCCGGCCGGCCAACCGGGGACCGGCCCGGGGACTCTGGCTGGTCGGCGGCTCCAGCCATCCCGGCGGTGGTCTGCCGATGGTGACCCTCTCCGCGCAGATCGTCGCCGAGGCGATCGGCCCGGCCTGGTAGCTCAGCCGGCGTCGATCAGGGCCCGGCGCACCGCGGAGAGCAGCTGTCCCAGCCCGAAGGCGGCGAGCAGCACCCAGACCGCGGTCGCCATGGTGATGGTGCCGGCGGCCAGGTCCACCTCGATCAGTCCACTCAGGCCGGCCAACAGCAGCCCCGCCACGGCCACACAGACCCGGGTGGGCCGCTCCCCCACGGTGACCGCGCCGATCTCCCGCATCCCGGCGGCGACCGCCCGGGCCCGGACGTACTCGTGCAGCCAGGAGAGCGCACCACCCGCGGCGACCAGCGCCCCCGGCGCGCCGACCAGCCAGAACGCCACCAGCCAGGCAGCCTCGCCGATCCGGTCGGCCAACGAGTCGTAGACGTAGCCGAGCCGGGTGGTGCGGCCGGTGGCCACGGCCACCGCACCGTCGACGCTGTCGGCCACCGAGGCGAGCAGCACGAACAGCGCGCCCAGGAACGGCCCGTCGCCCGGTCGGACCGCGAGCAGCGGTACGCAGAGACAGAGCAGCACCCCGACCACCGTCACCGCGGTCGGGCCGACCCGTAGCCGGCCCAGCAGGAATCCGATGTGGTAGGAGAAGCGCAGCCAGCCACGCACCACGGGAGTGGCGGCCCGGGGATCGAACCCGCCGTGCAGCCGGGCCCACGCCGTGGCGTAATCGTTCCAGTTCAGCTGTCTGCCCACCACGGTTCAACCGTCGCGACAGCGCCGAGGTGTCGCGCGCCGGGTGTCACGTCTCGGCGCCCACCCGCAGGTTCTGCCATATCTCCCGGGTCGCGGTGGACCGGTTGAAGGTGATGAAGTGGATCCCCGGGACCCCCTCGTCGAGCAACCGGAGGCACATCTCGCTGGTCTGCTCGATGCCGAGCCGGCGGACCGCCTCCGGATCGTCGGCGACCCGCTCGAACCGCGCGGCCAGCGCGGGCGGGAAGGGTGCCCCGGACAGCTGCACGGAGCGCTCGATGGTGCCGATCCGGGTCACCGGCATCACCCCGGCCAGGATCGGGGTGTCGCAGCCGGCGGCGGCCACCCGGTCCCGCAGCCGAAGATATTCGTCAGCGTCGAAGAACATCTGAGTGATCGCGAAATCCGCGCCGGCCCGGCACTTGCGGATGAAGTACTCGGTGTCGGTGTCGACATCCGGCGAGCGCGGATGCCGGTAGGGGAAGGCGGCGACACCGACGCTGAAGTCGCCGGAGTGACGGACCAGCCGGACCAGATCCTCGGCGTAGTGCACGCCGTCGGGGTGCGGAATCCACTCGCCGGTGGGATCGCCCGGCGGGTCGCCGCGCACCACAAGCACGTTGCGCACCCCGACGCCGGCCAGCCGGCCGATCACGTGCCGCAACTCGGCGACGGAATGGTTGACCGCCGTCAGGTGGGCCATCGGCAGCAGGGTGGTCTCGGTGGCGATGCGCTCGGTGACCGCGACCGTGGTGTCCCGGGTCGAGCCGCCGGCACCGTAGGTGATCGAGACGAAGGACGGACGCAGGGGCTCCAGCTCGCGGATGGCCTGCCACAACTGCCGCTCGCCCTGCTCCGTCTTCGGGGGCATGAACTCGAAGGAGAAGGTCGGCTGACAGTCGCGGACCAGCTCTCCGATCGCCGGTTGCGGATTCGGGAGGACCGAGGGAAGACCGAGCGCCACGCACCGACTCTAGCGGGCCGGGCCGGACACCCCCACCGGCTTCCCAGCGGTGGGGACGCGTGCCGCGTTCAGGAACTGTCGCACCTGCCGGCTAACGTGCACGCCTGGCGCGGATGCGGCCGAGTCCGCACCTGGGGGCCGCGCGGGGGTCAGCAGCAGATCGGTGCGCACCGGCATCTCCCGTACGGGTGGGTCGGGCCACCGCCACGCCGACCCGCCCCGGAGGCCCCGATGTCACAGCCCCCGCCCAGCCGACCGCCGCTCGGCCCGATGGTGGCCCGGTTACGACTTGCCAAGGGCTGGAGCCAGTCCCGCCTCGCGGCAGAACTCTGCGCCGCCGCCGGAGTGTCCACGCTGAGCCGGCACGAGGTTTCTCGGTGGGAGCGGCAGGTGCGGGTGCCGGGCCGGTTCTGGCGTGGCTGGCTGGCCCTGGTGCTCGCGGCGCCGGCGAGCCCGCTGGCCACCGGGCCGGACGCCCTGTCGATCGAATCCGGCACACCCACTGATCCGGCAGGCAGATCCACCGGCCCGGCGGCCAGGCCGACCCGCCCAGCCGCCACAACCGTCGGTACGGCGGCCCGGCCCGCCGGGCGTTCCCGCCGGCCCCGGTGTCACAGCCCTCGCCCGGCCAACCGCCGCTCGACCCGGCGCACCTCGGTCGGGCGACCTCCTGCGGATCTCCCAGGACGCGAGCCCACAGTTCTACCGGCCGATCACGCTCCGAGTGATCAAGACGCTTGACTGGACCACGTACGACGGGTGGATCTGGTTGGCGGGGTATCAGATTGACGACAAGCGGAACGCCGTAGCACGGCGGACAGTCTTCGTCCTGATCGAAGGGCTCAAGGTGGCTGGTGGCGCGCCAGGGGGTCGGGCTCGTCGACCGTCACCCCGAGGGCCTCGATCGTCGACCAGCCCTCCGGCAGAGCATCGATCCGGCCGCGACCAGCAGTTGGCCCCGACGCGCCGGAGGGCGGGTGGGTCGTGCCGGCGCACCCCGACCCATTAGCGTCGGGACGTGACCCATGCTGCTCCCGTCTCCCCCGTCGACCGTGCCAGCCTGCGCCAGCGGGTCGACAAGGCGCTGTCGGAATTCCTCGCCGGCCGTCGCGCCTGGATGACCGACGTCGACGACGCCCTGGTGCCGGTCGCCGAGGCGATCGAGGCGTTCGTGCTGGGTGGCGGCAAGCGGCTGCGGCCGGCCTTCGCCTACTGGGGCTACCGGGGTGCCGGCGGGGTGGACACCGACCCGGTGGTGACCGCCCTCGCCGCGCTCGAGTTCGTGCAGGCCAGCGCCCTGATCCACGACGACCTGATGGACCGCTCGGACACCCGACGGGGTGAGCCCGCGGTGCACCGGCGGTTCGCCAACCGGCACCGCGGCGCCGGCTGGGGTGGCGACCCGGACGGCTTCGGTGACGCCGCGGCGATCCTGCTGGGTGACCTGTGCCTGGTCTGGTCCGACGAGCTGCTGCACTCCGCCGGACTCGACCCCCGGACGGTGGCCCGCGCCCGACCGGACTTCGACGAGATGCGCACCGAGGTCACCATCGGGCAGTACCTGGACGTGCTGACCCAGGCCACGGGCGACACCTCGCTGGAACGGGCCGGCAAGGTCGCCCGGTACAAGTCGGCCAAGTACACCGTGGAGCGGCCACTGCTGATCGGCGCGGCGCTGGCCGACGCCCCCGCGGACGTACGCATCGCCTACTCGGCGTACGGCCTGCCGTTGGGTGAGGCTTTCCAGCTGCGTGACGATGTGCTGGGTGTCTTCGGCGACCCGGCGCAGACCGGCAAGCCGGCCGGCGACGACCTGCGCGAGGGCAAGCGGACCTACCTGGTGGCGGCGGCCCTGGAGGTGGCCGACGACACCGGTCGCGCGCTGCTGCTCGGTGGCCTCGGCGATGGCGAGCTGGACGCCGCTGGGGTGGCTCGGCTACGGGAAGTGATCGTCGACACCGGCGCGCTGGCCCGTACCGAGCAGCGCATCGTCACCCTGACCGACGCGGCGCTCGCCGCGCTCACCGCCGTCGACCTCGACACCGAGGCCCGGCAGGCGCTGGTGGACCTGGCCATCGCCGCCACCCGCCGCGCCGACTGACTCCCCTCAGAAGCCCAGGGCCTGGGCGCGACGCTTGACCTCACGGGCCTGATCGCCGCCGAGGGCGGCGGCGGGGGTGCCACCGGCCAACGTGTCGTCGGGCTCGTAGAGCCAGCGCAGTGCGGCCTCGTCGTCGTAGCCGGCGTCGGCCAGCAGGGTGAGCACGCCCGGCAGGTGTTTGAGCACGGTCCGGTTGGCCACCAGGTCGGCCGGGATCCGGCGGACACCGTCGCGGCGGACCGCGACCAGTTCCCGGTCCCGGATCATCTGGTGGACCTTGCTGATCGGCAGGTCGAGCCGCTCGGCGACGTCCGGCAGGGTCAGCCAGCCCGCCGGGTCGGCGGGACCGGCCAGGGGCGCACCGCCCTCGGCGGGTACGGAATCGGTCACGCGCAACACCCTGCCACGCCACCCCCAGGCCCGGTCAACGGCCTCCCGACAACCACCCTGAGCAGGGGCGACCGTCACCCTGCGCGCGCGCCGGACCCAAGCTGGGAAGCCTGTCGGTAGCATCCTGTTCAACCTTCGTCCCCCCGACACATAGACTGCCTGCTGATGGACACACAGGTCGCCGACACGTTGCTGGGCTCGCTGATCGACGGGCGCTACCGCATTCGCGGTCGCGTGGCCCGTGGCGGCATGGCGACCGTGTACACCGCCACCGACGAGCGGCTCGAACGCACCGTCGCTGTCAAGATCATCCATTCCGCACAGGGAACGCCCGGCCAGGCCGGCCGGCCCAGCTTCGTCGACCGGTTCACCGACGAGGCCAAGACCATCGCCCGCCTCACCCACCCCAACGTGGTGGCGGTCTACGACCAGGGCACCCACGCCGGGCGGCCCTACCTGGTCATGGAGTACGTCCGCGGCCGCACCCTGCGCGAGGTGCTGGCCGAGCGGCGGCGGCTCAACCCGGACGAGGCACTGGCCATCACCGAGCAGATGCTCGCGGCCATCGGCGCCGCCCACCGGGCCGGCCTGGTGCACCGCGATGTGAAACCGGAGAACGTGCTGGTCGCGGAGGCACCCAGCGGCGGTCCGGCCAACCTCGTCGACAGCGTGGTCAAGGTGACCGACTTCGGGCTGGCCCGTGCCGTCGAGGCGAGCACCGACCACGACAGCGGAAACCAGTTGATGGCCACCGTGGCGTACGTCGCCCCGGAGCTGGTGACCGACGGCCGGGCCGATGCCCGCACCGACGTCTACTCGACGGGCATCGTGCTGTTCGAGATGCTCACCGGCCGGGTCCCGTACGACGGTGACCGGCCGATCGACATCGCCTGGCAGCACGTCGACCGGGACGTCCCCGCACCATCGACGCTGGTGCCGGGCCTGCCGAGGGTGCTCGACGACCTGGTCGCCCGCGCCACCCGTCGCGATCCGTCGGCCCGTCCCGCCGATGCCGGCACGCTGCTGGCCGAGGTGCAGGTGGCCCGGGACGGGCTGGGCAGCCCGAACAGCCACACCGCTCTGATCGCTCCGGTGACCGACGGCCCGGCCGTGTCGCAACCGACGATGATGGTCGCGCCCGTACGTCCGGCCGAGCGACCGACCTGGGCCCGCCTGCCGGAAGATGGCCCGCCCGCTCGCGGTCGGCGGCGCGCGACGCCGAGCGGCGGTGACGATCTGCGTGCCCGACTGGCCGGGCTGGGCGCCCGGCTAACCGGCCAGGGCGGCGGACGTCTCGCCGTCGCGGCCGTCGTCGTGGTGCTCGGGCTGGTGGCCGCGCTCGGTGGCTGGTGGTTCGGCGTCGGTCGGTACACCACCGCGCCGCAGCTGGTGAGCATGAGCAAGGCCGAGGCGGAGGCACAGGCATCCCAGGCCGGCTTCGAGGTGGTCTACGCCGGCCCTCGGTACGACGACCAGATCCCCCGCGACGGCGTGCTGAGCCAGGATCCCGCCTCGTCCGCCCGGATCGTCAAGGGCGGCACCATCACCCTCACCCTGTCGCTCGGGCCGGAGCGCTTCGAGCTGCCGGACGTGGTCGGCAAGGAGTTCGCGCTGGCCGAGGCCGACCTGCTCAGCGCCCAGCTAGAGGTGGCCAAGGGCACCGCCCGGTACGACGACAGCCTGCCGGAGGGCATCGTGGTGGCCACCGACCCGAAGGCGGGCGAAGAGGTCAAGCCGGGCGACGAGATCACCGTCATCCTCAGCAAGGGCCGGGCCCCGATCACCGTGCCGAACCTGGTCGGCAAGAACCTCAACGACGCCCGTAACCAGATCGCGCAGCTCGGACTGGTGCTGGTGGAGCCGACGCGCAAGGAGTCCGACAAGCCGCGTGACGAGGTGATCGGGCAGAGCCCGGCCGCTGGCGGCGGCGTGGAAAAGGGTGCCCAGATCCGGCTGGAGGTCAGCGAGGGCCCGCCGCTGGTGACCGTGCCGCGCGTCGTCGACCTGCCCTGTCAGCAGGCTAAGCAGGTGCTGGAGAGCCAGGGCTTCCCGGTGGCGGTGCAGTTCAACCCGAACGCCGTCACCCGCTTCCAGAACCCGAACGAGAACGCCCAGGTCGCCCCGGGGACACAGATCACCATCGGATGCTTCTGATGCCGACGCCGGACGCCGGGCACCGGCCGATCGGATCGCACACGCCCGCCTCGGGAGGGCTGGCCAAGGCGGCGCTGCCGTACGTCGACGCGGCCGGCTCCGAAGTGGCGCAGGTCTACGTCGGCAACTCCCGGGGCTGGGCGATGCCGGCCGGCGATCCGGTGCAGGACGCGCTGTTCCGGGACGGCTGCGCCGAACGCGGGGTCGCCGTCTACATCCACGCGTCGCTACTGGTCAACCTCGGTTCACCGACCGAGGCAACGGTCGAGCGGTCGACCCAGAGCCTGGCGCACGCGCTGCGCCGAGGTGCCGCGATCGGCGCGCGCGGGGTGGTCTTCCACGCCGGCAGTGCGGTGGACGCCGGGCACGCCGACGCGGCCATGCGGCAGGTACGCGAGTCGCTGCTGCCGCTGCTCGACTCGGCCGCCGACACGGGCGGCCCGATGCTGCTGGTCGAGCCGAGCGCCGGAGGCGGCCGGTCACTGGCCTGCCGGGTGGAGCAGCTCGGCCCGTACCTCGACGCGGTCGACCGGCATCCGCAGCTCGGGGTCTGCTTCGACACCTGCCACGCCTGGGCGGCCGGGCACAACCTGGCCGCCGAGGGCGGGATGACCGCGACGCTTGACGCTCTGGTGACCACGGTCGGTGCGGACCGGCTGCGGCTGGTGCACGCGAACGACTCGAAGGACCTGTGCGGTTCCACCCGGGACCGGCACGAGAACATCGGCAAGGGCATGATCGGCGAGCCCGCCTTCGCCGAGCTGATGCGTCACCCCGCCACCGCCGGTGTCCCGATCCTGGTGGAAACCCCCACCGAGCGTCACGAGGGCCACGCCGCCGACATCACCACCCTCCGCCGCCTTCTCCCCCGCCCCTAACCCCGCGCTTCCCCACCCCTCTTCACTCCGCGATCTTGCACTTTTTGCCTCCACATAAGCCGCAAAAGGGGCGTAACGGCGACCAAAAGTGCAAGATCGCGGAGGGGTGGGGGGTGGGGTGTGGGGCGGGTGAGGGCAGGGGGTCAGCGGCGGAAAATGTGGGTGAGGATGGCGGCGGCTCGGGCGACCTGGCTGTCGGTGACGTCCAGGTGGGTGACCAGGCGGGCCGTGCGGGGACCGAGCACCGAGATCAGTACGCCCTCGGCGCGGGCGGCGGCGGCCAGGGTCGGCGCATCCAGCGGGGCCTTGGTCAGATCCAGTGGAACGATGTTGGTGCGTACCGTGGTGGCCAGCACCCCGAACGGGGCGACCGCCTCCGCCAGTCGGGCCGCCTTCGCATGATCGGCCGCCAGCCGGCCGATGTGGTGAGCCAGGGCGTGCCGACCAGCGGCGGCCAGGATGCCCGCCTGACGCATCCCACCACCCATCCGCTTGCGGATCACCCGACCCCGTTCGATCCGGTCGGCAGCGCCGACGACAAGTGAGCCGACCGGCGCGCCGAGCCCCTTGGACAGGCAGACCGACAGGGTGTCGAACAACGCGCCGTAGGTGGCCAGGGGCACCCCGTCGGCGACGTGCGCGTGCCAGATCCGAGCACCGTCGCAGTGCAGCGCCAACTGCCCGGTGTCGGCGACCCGGCGCAGCTCGCGCAGCGAATCGAGGGGAATCACCCCGCCGCCGCCACGGTTGTGGGTCTGCTCCACCGCGATCGCCCGGGTGGGCACCGCCCAGTAGCCGTCGGGACGCACCATGCCGGCGATCACGTCGGGGTCGAGCTGGGCACCCACCGCAGGCCAGGTCCGTGAGGTGACCCCGCCGTACGCGGCGGCAGCCCCCATCTCGTACGTGACCACGTGCGCGTCGGCATCGCAGAGCAGCTCGGAGCCGGGCGGCACCAGCAGTTGCAGGGCGATCTGGTTGGCCATCGACCCGCTCGGGCAGAACAACGCCGCCTCGTGCCCGAACATCGCGGCGATCTCGACCTCCAGGGCCTGCACCGTGGGGTCCTCGCCGTAGACGTCGTCACCCACCTCGGCGCTGGCCATGGCCTGCCGCATCGCGGCCGTGGGTCGGGTCACCGTGTCCGACCGCAGGTCGATCAGGTCAGCCACAGTCACTCCTCGCGTCAGCCACGCAGCATCTCCGCGACGAGGAAGGCCAGCTCCAGCGACTGCTGGGTGTTCAGCCGGGGGTCGCAGGCGGTCTCGTAGCGGTCGGGCAGGTCGAGGTCGGCGATGCCCTGAGCGCCGCCGAGGCACTCGGTGACGTCCTCGCCGGTCAACTCGACGTGCAGGCCGCCGGGGTGGGTCTCCAGGCCACGGTGCACCTCGAAGTAGCCCAGCACCTCATCGACGATCCGATCGAAGTGGCGCGTCTTGTAGCCGTTTGACGACTCGTGGGTGTTGCCGTGCATCGGGTCGCACTGCCACACCACCTTGGCTCCGGCGGCGGTCACCTTAGCCACGATCGGCGGCAGCGCGTCGCGGACCTTGTGATTGCCCATCCGGCTGATCAGGGTGAGCCGGCCGGGGATGTTGTCCGGGTTCAGCTTCTCGCACAGCTCGATCGCCTCGTCCGGGGTGGTGGTCGGGCCGAGCTTGACCCCGATCGGGTTGGCGATGCGGGAGATGAAGTCGATGTGCGCGCCGTTGATCTGCCGGGTGCGCTCACCGATCCAGAGGAAGTGCCCGGAGAGCCCGTACGGCCGGCCACCGGAAACCCGGGTCAACGCCCGGTCGTACTCCAGCGCGAGGGCCTCATGCGAGCAGTACAGGGTGACCGTACGCAACGCGTCGTCCTCGGTCATCCCGCAGGCGCGGATGAACGCCAGGGCCCGGTCGATCTCCCGGGCGATCGCCTCGTACCGCTCGCCGGCCGGCGAGTTGCGTACGAAGCCCTTGTTCCAGTCGTGCACCGCGTGCAGATCGGCCAGCCCACCGGCCAGGTACGCCCGCAACATGTTCATGGCGGCGGCCGAGTTCGCGTACGCCCTGATCATGCGCTGCGGGTCGGCGACCCGCGCCTCCGGCGTGGCCTCCAGCGAGTTGATCATGTCGCCGCGGTAGGCCGGCAGGCCCCGCGCGTCGGTCGGCAGCGACCGGGGCTTGGTGTACTGCCCGGCCACCCGGGCCACCTTCACCACCGGCAACGACGCGCCATAGGTCAGCACGATGGCCATCTGCAGCAGCGTGCGGGCGTTGGCCAGCAGGTGGCTCTCGGTGTTGTCGGCGAAGGTCTCCGCGCAGTCACCGCCCTGGAGCAGGAACGCCTTGCCCTCGCAGACCAACGCCAGACGCTGACGCAACTGATCGACCTCGTACGGGGCGACCACCGACGGCACGGTGTCGAGCACCTTGCAGACCTCGGCGACCTGGGCCGCGTCGGGCCAGGGCGGAGTCTGGGCACGCGGCAGCTGTCGCCAGCGGTCCAGGCCGAGAGCCTCGTCCTCGGCGGAGTCGACGGTCGGGCGGCTGGTCTGCAGCACCGGGCTGCCCACCGCCGGATGACTCAACTGATGCCACTCATGGCGCATGCTATTCAGCGTACGGCGACCAGCCGGACGGGCCATCGGCGAGGGGCCGGGTTCCGGCAGATGGACGATCCTCGACGGCGACGCAGGTCAGGGCGTCGGTGCCGGTGCCGGACTGTGTGCGCCCGGCCGCTCGTCGGAGATACACCAGTCGAGCCCGTCGCGAGTGACGGTGAACAGCAGCGGGCGGGTCGCCTTCTTCTTGCCGACGGTCACCGTGATCGCGGTGCTGACCTCCTGCCCGGACGGACCGGGCCGGATGTCGGTGATCTCGGACTTGGACACCTCGAAGTGGTCGGCGAAGTCTCCGTTCGCCTCGGTGGCGGCCGCGTCGAACGCCTCGTGCAGCACCGCGCAGAGTTGGCTGCGCCCGGCCGCCACGTCCTTGGCGGTCATCGCGTCGAGATATGCCTGGACCCGCTCGCGGGACTTCAGGGTGGCCTCCTCGGCCGGTGCCCGCCCCGGTTGCTCCGCCTCGGGCTCACCGCCGACGAGCCCGCAGCCGACGAGCGCGAGAGGCACGGTGGCGAGCAGCGCGATGACGCTCGTCGGACGCCGGTTCCTGACCCGCATCGGCACCTCCCTCGACGCCGGACATCGAGACACGGTCGAGCGGCGAGTCTGTCACACCACCGTCCGGGCATCGAGATCGACCCCGGGCACAGCGGACGGGGAGGGGCCGGTGCGGGGCCCCTCCCCGTCGTGTGGGTGGTGCGTCGACCGTCGGCTCAGCCGAGGCCGCCCTTGATGGCGCTGATCAGCTCACCGTTGCTGGTGTCACCGGAGAGCTCCCAGAAGAAGGCGCCACCGAGGCCCTGGTTCTTGGCGTACGTCATCTTGCCGCCGATGGTCGACGGGGTGTCGTAGCTCCACCAGTTGCTGCCGCACTTCGCGTACGCCGTGCCGGCGACGGTGCCGGTGGCCGGGCAGGTGTTCTTGAGCACCTTGTAGTCCTCGATGCCCTGCTCGTAGGTGCCCGGTGCCGGCCCGGTCGCGGTGCCGCCCGGCGTGGACTGGGTGACCCCGGTCCAGCCACGGCCGTAGAAGCCGACGCCGAGCAGCAGCTTGTTGGCCGGGATGCCCTTGCTCTTGAGCTTCTGGATCGCCGCATCGGACCAGAAGCCCTGCTGCGGGATGCCCGAGTACGAGTACAGCGGCGAGTGCGGGGCGGTGGGGCCCTGCGCGTTGAAGGCGCCGAAGTAGTCGTACGTCATCGGCATGATCCAGTTGAGGTGCGTGGCGGCACCGGCGTAGTCGGTGGCGTCGATCTTGCCGCCGTTGCTGCCGTCGGCGGTGATCGCGGCGGTGACCAGGTTGTTCGAGCCGAACCGGGCGCGCAGCGCGCTGGCCACGTTCTTGAACGCGTTCGGGCCGCTGGCGTCACAGGTCAGGCCACAGGCGTTGGGGTACTCCCAGTCGATGTCGATGCCGTCGAAGACGTCGGCCCAACGCGGGTCCTCGACCAGGTTGTAGCAGCTCTCGGCGAAGGCGGTCGGGTTCTGCGCGGCCTGGGTGAAGCCGCCGGACCAGGTCCAGCCACCGAACGACCAGATCACCTTGAGGTGCGGGTACATCTTCTTGAGCTTGCGCAGCTGGTTGAAACTGCCACGCAGCGGCTGGTCCCAGGTGTCGGCGACGCCGTCGACACTCTCCGCCGCGGTGTACGCCTTCTCGTAGTCGGCGTAGCTGTCCCCGATGGTGCACCGGCCGCCCGTGGTGTTGCCGAAGGCGTACAGGATGTGGGTCAGCTTCGCGGCTGAGCCGCTGGTGTGGATGTTCCGCACGTGATAGTTGCGGGCGTAGACGCCCCACTGGGCGAAGTAGCCGACCACCTTCTGCGCACCCGGGTTCGGCGGCGTGGTGGTCGGGGGCGTGGTGGTCGGCGGGGTGGTCGTGGGTGGCGTGGTCGTGGGTGGGGTCGTGGTGGGCGGTGCGGTGGTGGTCGGCGGCGTGGTGCCGCCGCCGCACGACGCGCCGTTGATGGTGCAGTTCAGCGGCGCCCGGTACGCGCCGGTGCCGTTGTATCCCCAGCTGAAGGAGGCGCCCGGGGCCAACGCACCGGCCCAGCTCTTCTTGACCGCCACATAGCGGTTGCCGTTGCGGGTGACGTCGGCGTCCCAGTAGCTGCCGATGCTGGTGCCTGAGGGCAGCTCGAACTCGATGCGCCAGGTGCTGACGCTGGCGTCCGACCCGTTGGTGATGGTGACCCGCGTTTCGTGACCCGTACCCCAGTCCGACACCCGGGTGAACGAGGCGGTCACGCTTCCGGCGCCGAACGCCGAGGCCATCGGGACCGTGGCGACGGTCACCGCGACCACGGCGCCGACCCAGAGGGCTCGGCGAAGCGATCTCTTCATGTGGCGTCTCCAAACAGTTAGGAAACTTTCCAAAAGGATGAGGAGACGCTACTCACACGCCACCACTTCGTCAAGATGTCCATGTATCGATTGGGCGAGGAGGCCAGATTGGACTTCTCCCGGCGTCACCGCCGGTCAGGGGTCGGGTACCGATCGGTAACTTCACCACCACCCGCATCGCCCGCGCCCACCGTCGCGGCGGTAGCCTCCGGGCATGACCGTCTTCGACATTCCGATCGGTGCCCTCGCCGGTGGCCCGGCCGACCTCGCGCAGTACCGCGGACGCGCCCTGTTGATCGTCAACGTCGCCTCGCGCTGCGGCCTCACCCCGCAGTACGCGGGCCTACAGACCCTCCAGGACGAGTACGCCGACCGTGGACTCACCGTGCTCGGCGTGCCGTGCAACCAGTTCGCCGGCCAGGAGCCGGGCAGCGCGGCGGAGATCAGCGAGTTCTGCCAGGTCAACTACGGGGTGACCTTCCCGATCACGGAGAAGGTCGACGTGAACGGCCCCGACCGCCACCCCCTGTACGCGGCCCTGGTGGACACCGCCGACGCCGACGGTCACACCGGCGACGTCCGGTGGAACTTCGAGAAGTTCCTCGTCGCTCCCGACGGCTCCGTCGCCGCCCGCTTCGCCCCCACCGTCACCCCCGACGACCCCACCCTCCGCGCCACCATCGACAAGAACCTCCCCGCGTAACCCACCCCACCCCCGCCCCCACCTCGTCGATCTTGCAGTTGTGGTCGGCTTTTTCTGGCTTTCGCACACTTTTGGTCCGACAAGAACTGCATGATCGACGAGCCGGTGGGTGGAACGGCGGGGCGAGGCAGGTTCGGGGCAGGTAAGCGCGGTGGAGGGGTGAGGCATCGCCGGTGACGACCCGGCGGCCAAGGCAACCGTGACCGACTTCCTGGATCGGATCGGCTACGACACGGTGGACGCGGGCCCGCTCGCCGACAGCTGGCGCTTCCAGCCGGACACCCCCGCCTACGGGGTCATCTACTCCGCCGATCCGGCGAACCGGGAACAGGAGACGCCGGCCGGCGCGGGCGTTCTGCGCGCTGCCCTCGCCGACGCCGGCTGACCCGGCCGCAGTCCGACACCGACGTCGCCCCGGGCGGTGCCGGAGCCATCATTCCGACTCTTGTCGAGATTCGTCGATTTCCGGTTCCGCCATCGGCGGAATCAGCCCGGCGGACCCGTGTAGATGTCATGGAGATTCCGTCTCGGTCCCATGGAGATTCCATGTAGATCTCGCAAATGTCCACGCCGGCCAGATACGACAGGCACGAGATGAACCGGCCGACCGAGGCGCAGACCACACCGCAAAAATGCTGCGCTGTCAGCGACGAAACCGGCAGCACCAGCCTCGGCGGACGCCTGGCACCAACCCGGGCAGATGACTCATTCGGACGGTAACGGCGGCAGAACAAGATCAGGTCGGCGTCGGTATTCACCCTTACGTCCGGAGTGTCGCAGGTCGGAGGTCTGGTCGGCACCCCGATCCTCGTTACCAGAATTGCGCGTCGGCTGCCAATGAGCAGCCGAAATCGCATCGGTATCCATCACTGCACATCGCTGCCACGAGGCGACAACGGGCTGGGCATCGGGGTTGCCGTGCACAGAAAAATCTCGGGTAGGGTCGAGCCTCGCTCACCTGGGCTGTCCTGACTTCGGCAGGCCCACGGCAACACCTGGTGTCGATAGCAGCGCACCTTCGTGCGATGCCCAAGAAAGCTGCCCGCGTACCGCATGCCCATTGGAATGGAGACCGTGTCCGCACTCAGAGTGAAATCCCTCTACAAGGTCTACGGGAGCCGCGCCGACAAGGCGGCGGAGATTCTCCGCAACAGCGCAGGCCGGGACGACAAGCTGGCAGGACTACCGGTCACGGCCGCGGTCGTCGACGCGAACTTCGAGGTCAGACGCGGCGAGATCTTCGTGGTCATGGGCCTGTCCGGCTCGGGGAAGTCCACCCTGATCCGGATGCTCAACGGGCTGCTCTCCCCCACGCACGGCACGGTCGAGATCGACGGGGTCGACATCACCAAGCTCAAGCCCGCCGCGCTACGGAAGCTGCGCCGCGAGAAGATCAGCATGGTCTTCCAGCACTTCGCGCTCCAGCCACACCGGTCGGTGTTGGACAACGCCGGCTACGCGCTGGAGATCGCGGGCCTGCCGCGCGCCGAGCGCCGGGAGAAGGCGCTGCAGGCGCTCCGGATGGTCGGACTCGACGGCTCAGCGGACAAGCTGCCGCAGGAACTCTCCGGCGGCATGCGCCAGCGCGTCGGCCTGGCCCGCGCGCTCGCCGCCGGCACCGACATCATGCTCATGGACGAGGCGTTCTCCGCGCTCGATCCGCTGATCCGCCGCGAGGTGCAGGACCAGTTGCTCGGGCTACAGGCCGAACTCGGCAAGACGATCGTGTTCATCACGCACGACCTCAACGAGGCGATGCGCCTCGGCGATCGCATCGCGGTCATGCGTGCCGGTCGGATCGTCCAGATCGGCACCGCCGAGGAGATCCTCACCGACCCGTCAAACGACTACGTCGCCCAGTTCGTCGCCGACGTCGACCGGACCAGGATCCTCACCGCGTCGGCGGTCATGGAGCGACCGCTCGGCGTCGTGGACGTCAACTCCGGCCCACGCGTGGCCGCCCGGGTGCTGCGCGAGACCCAGACGTCGGCCGTCTACGTCACCGGCCGGGACAAGCGGTATCTGGGCACCGTGACCGCCGACGCCGCCACCCAGGCGGTCCGGGACGGCCGGAAGAACCTCCAGGAGATCGTGTCGACCGAGTACGCCCACACGGTCGAGGACACGACGCCGGTGGCCGACATCTTCGCCGCCTCTGCCCAGAGCCCGGCACCGGTCGCCGTGGTCGACAGCGCCGGGCGGCTCGTCGGCGTGATTCCGCGGGTCACCCTGCTGAGCGCCCTGGGCAACCTCAGCACCGACACCGCCGGGGCCACCGCCACCCCGGGGCCTGCGGACGAGGTGGGCACGTCGCCGACCACTGACCCGACCCGGGCCGTCGGAGCGGCCGGCACGGCGGCACCGACCGGAAACGGCGACCCGACAGCGGAGGTGCCGGCCCAGGTGGTTGCCGAACCATCGGCCCGGCTGACGGGAGAGCCCGCATGAACAGCGCCGACAGTATCGATGACCTGCTGCCGTACGTGCGGATCGGCGACGCGTTCAAGGTCGGCGTCGACTGGTCCAGGGATCATCTGTCCGCCGTCTTCGACGGCATCGCCTCCGCCGTCGATTCGCTTGTCGAGCCGCTGGTGGACCTGCTGACCGCGCCCCCGGCGATCGTCATGGTACTGATCTTCGCCGGCCTCGGCTGGTGGCTGCGGGGCTGGAAGTTCGGTCTCGGCACCACGCTCGGGCTCGGCCTGGTGGCCGGGTTGCCGATCTGGGAACAGACGATGAGTACGCTGGCGCTGGTCCTGGTGGCCAGCGGAATCGCCCTGTTGCTCGCCGTACCGCTGGGCATTCTCGTCGCGGAGAGCCGCCGTGTCTCGGCGGTCGTCCGGCCGGTGCTGGACCTGATGCAGACGATGCCCGCGTTCGTCTACCTGATCCCGGCCATCTTCTACTTCGGCGTCGGCGCCGTGCCCGGCGTGCTGGCCACCGTGGTGTTCAGCATGCCGCCCGGGGTACGCCTGACCGAGTTGGGCCTGCGCCAGGTCGACCGCGAGGTCATCGAGGCCGGCGAGGCGTTCGGCGCGTCGCCGTGGAAGATCCTGCTGCGGACCAAACTGCCACTGGCCCTGCCGACCATCATGACCGGCGTCAACCAGGTCATCATGCTGGCCCTGTCGATGGTCGTCATCGCCGGAATGGTCGGCGCCGGCGGGCTTGGTGAGGTGATCATGACGGCGCTCGCCCGGGTCCAGGTCGGCGCGGGCTTCGAGGGCGGCATCGCCGTGGTGATCCTGGCGGTGGTGCTCGACCGCCTCACCGATTCGATAGGCGCGCGTACCGCCTCCGCGAAGGCGCAACGCGCCATGCAACAGGCCTGACCCCACGTCCTGACCCACGCGGGGAAGTCACCGGTTGCCGGCGCCCTGCCTCGCTACCGCGAGTTCCGCCGGTTCACCGCAACAAGGGAAGGAAACTCCACATGTGGAGCAGTAAATTGGTGCGCCGGGTCGCGCTGGCGGCCACCGCCGCCCTGGCGCTGACCGGCGTCGCCGCCTGCGGCGACGACGGCGACTCCGGCAGCTCGACCGGCGACAACAAGCAGCTCACCATCGGCTACATGGCCTGGGACGAAGCCATCGCCGCCTCCTACCTCTGGAAGAATCTGCTGGAGGAGAAGGGCTACGAGGTCGAACTCAAGAACGTCGAGGCGGGGATCGTCTACCAGGGCCTGGCGACGGGGGACATCGACCTCTTCCTCGACAGCTGGCTGCCGCAGACCCACGCCGACTACATGAAGGAGTACGGCGACAAGATCGAGAAGGTCGGCGTCTGGTACGACAACGCCAGCCTGAGCATCGCCGTGCCGGAGTACGTCAGCGACGTCAATTCGCTTGAGGACCTGGCCGCCAACGCCGACGCCTTCGGCGGTGAGATCATCGGGATCGAGCCCGGTGCCGGCCTGACCGCCGCCACCCAGGACAAGGTCATCCCGGAGTACGACCTGACCGGCAAGCTCACCCTGAAGACGTCGTCGACGCCAGCGATGCTGGCCGCGCTGGACGGCGCGATCAAGGACCAGAAGCCGATCGTGGTGACCCTCTGGCACCCGCACTGGGCCTACGCGAACTACCCGCTGAAGGACCTGGCGGACCCGAAGGGCACGCTCGGCGGGGCCGAGGAGATCAACACGCTGGCCCGTGAGGGCTTCGGCGCGGACTTCCCCGAGGTCACCGAGATGCTGCAGAAGTTCAAGATGGACGACCAGCAGCTCGGCTCGCTCGAGGACCTGATGTTCAACGTGCACAAGGACGACGAGGAGAAGGCCGTCGAGGAGTGGCTGAAGGCCAACCCGGACTACGCCGGCACGGTGGACGTCGCCAACTCCTGACCGGGCCTGAGCGATAAGCCGTCGGTGGCGGGGCAGTTGGCCCCGCCGCCGGCGGCTCAACTACTTGTCAGGAGCGACGCCGCCGGAGTCCCGGATCGACGGGACGCCGGCACGCCGGGCCCGCCACTCGGGGGCCAGCACCGACCAGACCTCCAGGTCGATCCGGCCGTCCGGGCCGGCAAGCACCTCGCGCAGCACGCCGTCACGCCGCATGCCGAGCCGGCGGGCAACCGCGATGCTGCGCGCGTTGCCGGCGTTGGTCCGCCACTCGACCCGATGCAGTCCGCGCTCGACCAGCACCCAGTCGATGAGCCGTTCGACCGCCCGGGTCACCAGGCCCCGGCCCTCGGCTGCCGGCTCCAGCCAGCAACCCGCCTCGCACACCCCGGACGCCGCGTTCAGCGACACCAGCAGCACCCCACCGACCAGCTTGCCACCCGACCAGATCCCCCAGATGCCGCCGTCGTCGCGGGCCCACCGGTCGGCATAACGCTGGAGCACGTGCCGCGCCCCGGCCAGGTCGGTGGCCACGAAGGACGGCGACACCCACGGCGCGATGTGCTCCCGCGCCCGGTCCAGGTTGCCCAGGAACTCCTCGGCGTGCCACGGGTTCAGCGGCCGCAGCTCGGCGTCCGCACCCAACGCTGTGGCGAACATCAGCACCCACCTCGCCGCATCGCGGCCATCGACGTGGGACGGAAGCCGAGCTCCCGGTAGAGCGGCTCACCCTCCGCACTGGCCTTCAGGTCCACCGTGCGCACGCCCCGCTCGGCGAACCAGTCCAGCAACGAGCCCAGGCAGGCCCGGGAGAAACCCCGACGGCGGTACGCCGGATCGGTCGCCACGTTGAAGACGTATCCGGATCTGCCGCTCGGGTCCGCCGGCCCGCCGAGCCGCAGGTCGACCACGCCCACCGCGCAGGCGGCAAGCGTCCCGGGCCGACCCGGCGCGTCCACCACGTAGGCAGCGAGGTCGGCCTCCGGGTCCGGCAACTGTCGCCGGAGCGTACGAAGCGCGATGTGCTGCCATTCGCCGGGCTCGGGCGGCGTGCCACTCATCGCGCCCAACATGACCGACCGCAACCGGACCAGTTCCCGGGCGTCGTCCACAGTCGCCCGCCGCACGTCACTCACCAGCAGAGACTAGCCGTATTCACATCTCCGCCTGGACCCCGACCGGTGCGGGCCTTCCGGGGGCGGTCACCTGTCGGGCCCGGTCTCAGATCGGGCGGCGGCCGGCGAAGCCGCAGTCGGCACGGTGGTACCAGCGCACGTCCGAGTCGCCCTCCAGCCAGCACCAGAGCACCTGCCGGCCCTCGCGTTCGCCGGGAAAGTCGAGCAGCACCGGTGCCACGCTCTTGACCTCGATGCCGTGCTGCTGGATCTCGTCGAGGACCGCGTACAGCCGGGCCTCCAGGCCCTTGACCTCGGCCCTGCCGCCGAGTGCGCTGAGCCCGTGGCCGGCCAGGTCGGCCTGCAACTCGGCCAGGTCGGCCCGGACCCGGATCAGCTCGTCGATCCGGGGATGCAGGGTGGCTACCAGATGCCGGGCCTGGGCGAGAGTGAACACCGCGCCAGTATGCGCCACCCCGATCACCGGAACGACCCGGCACCGCTGAACTGACCGCCGTGGTGTCCGCGCCCGCTACCGTCCCGAGCCGGCCAACCACCCGTCACCGCACGAGACGCCGCATTTCGCGCCCTCAACTCGACCGGGATACCGCCACTTACCGCAACCCGCGCCGCCAGCGCGGCCCGGGGCGGGGCGGGCGGGGCCGGGCCGGGGCGGGCGGGGCCGGGGCGGGGCCGGGGCGGGGGCGGGGGCCGGGAGGACGCGGGTGGGGTGGGTGCTACTCGGCTTGGGCGGCTAGTTCGCGGGCGCGGTCGCGGGCGGCCTCCAGGGCCGCCAGCAGGGCGGCGCGTACGCCGTGGTTCTCCAACTCGCGGACGGCGGAGATGGTGGTGCCGGCGGGCGAGGTGACCGCCTCGCGCAGCTTCACCGGATGCTCGCCGGAGTCGCGCAGCATCACCGCCGAGCCGATCGCGGTCTGCACGATCAGGTCGTGCGCCACCTGACGGGGCAGGCCGAGCAGGATGCCGGCGTCGGTCATCGCCTCGACCAGCAGGTAGAAGTAGGCCGGGCCGGAGCCGGACAGCGCCGTCACCGCGTCCTGCTGCGTCTCGGGCACCCGGATCGTCGCGCCGAGCGGCTTGAACATCTCCTCGGCCAGTGCCAGGTGCTCGCCGGTGGCGTACGCGCCGGCCGAGATCGCGGTCATCGCCTGGTCCACCAGAGCGGGGGTGTTGGTCATCACCCGCACCACGGGGGTGCCCTCGGGCAGCCGACGGCTGAAGAAGCTGCTGGGCAGGCCGGCGCAGAGCGAGATCAGCAGTTTGCCGGGCGGCACCTTGGGCCCGATCTCGTCCAGCAGCGCGGCGGCGTCCTGCGGTTTCACCGAGACGGCCAGCACCTCGGCCTCGTCCACGGCGGTGAGGTTGTCCACCACCCGTACGCCGTAGCGGGCGGCCAGTTCCTCGGCGCGGGCCGGGCGGCGGGCGGTGGCCAGCAGCCGGTCCACCGGCCAGCCGGACCGCAGCAGCCCGGAGAGCATCAGCTCGCCGATCTTGCCCGCGCCGATCACCGCGACCGTGTGCACCCCGGCTGACACCTGGCGTACCCCCTTCGTGGGCCGACGTCGCGGCGGGCCCGACGGCCCGACCGCGACGCCGGAACGACGATCAGCTACCGAAGAAGACCTCGGCCTCGGCGTACCGCTCCAGCGGAACGGTCTTCAGCTCGGCGGTGGCGTCAGCGAGCGGGACGCGGACGATGTTGGTGCTCTGCATCGCGACCATCTTGCCCCAGTCGCCCTCGTGGGCGGCGTCGATGGCCTGCAGGCCCAGCCGGGTGGCGAGCACCCGGTCGAACGCGGTGGGGGTGCCGCCGCGCTGGATGTGGCCGAGCACGACCGTGCGGGCCTCCTTGCCGGTCTTGGCCTCCAGCTGCTCGGCCAGCCACTGGCCGATGCCGCCGAGCCGCACGTGCCCGAACGCGTCCAGCTCCTGGTTCTGCAGGACCATCTGGCCCTCCAGCGGCTGGGCGCCCTCGGCGACCACGACGATCGGGGCGTACTGGTGCTGGAAGCGCTTCTCGACGTAGCCGGCGACCTGCTCGACGTCGAAGTTCCGCTCGGGGAGCAGGATCACGTTGGCGCCGCCGGCCAGGCCGGCGTGCAGGGCGATCCAGCCGGCGTGCCGGCCCATCACCTCGACCACCAGGGTGCGGTGGTGGCTCTCGGCGGTGGTGTGCAGCCTGTCGATCGCCTCCATGGCGATGTTGACGGCGGTGTCGAAGCCGAACGTGTAGTCGGTCGCGCCGAGGTCGTTGTCGATGGTCTTCGGCACGCCGATGACGTTGACGCCCAGTTCGTGGAGCTTGGTGGCGACACCGAGGGTGTCCTCACCGCCGATGGCGATCAGGGCGTCGACACCCTGCGCCGCCAGGTTGTCCTTGATCCGCTCGACGCCGTTCTCGATCTTGAAGGGGTTGGTCCGGGAGGAGCCGAGGATCGTGCCGCCACGGGGCAGGATGCCGCGGACCTCCGCGATGCCGAGCGGGCGGGACAGCCCCTCGAGCGGACCCTTCCAACCGTCCTGGAAGCCTACGAACTCGTGGCCGTAGCTGGCGACGCCCTTACGGACCACCGCCCGGATGACCGCGTTGAGACCCGGGCAGTCGCCGCCGCCGGTGAGCACGCCGATACGCATGATCTGCTCATCCTCCTGGGGAGCATCTGGTCAAGCCCGATCAAGCCCCAGGATATGTGTCAGCGCGGACCCTCGGCACCGTTGCCGGCCCGGGGCGGGCCGTCCCTACGAACTGTAGTCGCCGCTCGGTACGGCCCACACCGCGCCCCGCTACCGGTCAGTAGCCGTCCTCCCGGTGATCGGCCGAAGACCCACCGCTGGACGCTGCGCCGACCGGGCCGATCAGCTCGACCTGACCACCCCGGGCGTCCCAGCACCGCACGGCCGTGGGGTGCACGGCGATCAGTGTGAGCCCCGCCGTGGCCGGACCGTCCGGAAACCACGGGGCCAGTCCGGGGTGCCACAGCCGCTCGGCGCGTGCCTGGTCAGGGTCGTCCCGGGCGCTGCCGGTGATCGAGGCCCAGACCTGCGCCTGCGGGTCGTGCAGGCTCAGCTCGACCTCCGGGTTGACCCGCGCCTGCCGGGCGGTCGCCGAGCCCGCGTACGCGAAGAACCACAGCTGCCCGTCGAATTCCGTCCGTTGCAGCGTCATCGGCCGGCCCACCAGCCGACCATCGAGGGAGATGGTGGTCAGGGTGCAGATCCGCGCGGCCCGGATCAGCTCGGTGATCCGTCTCCGGGCCTGCCGGCCGCCGATCACCCCGCCGCTCACGTCGACACTCCCCTGCACCTGCCCACGCCGGCACTCCCTCGCCTCGGCCCGTCGGCGAACCCGGTGCCCGGGACAGCACGGGTCAAACCACCGAAATACCGAATCTCACGAACCGGTCATCGCCCGCCACCGGGCCAGGTTGTGCCGGGCGTCGACAAGCGCGTCGTGCCGGGCCGCCGCGGCGTTCGGCAGCGGAGGCCGACCCCGCTCGTCCCACAGCTGCCGCAGCTCCTTGGTGTACCGGGGGATCTCCCGGGGCAGCGCCGGCATCGCACCCCACAGCTGCGCCAGGGCCACATGGTCGTACGCCGCGTACCAGGCCCACAGTTCCACCTCCTCGCCAGGGCGGCCCCGGATCGGCTCGACGAGGAACTCGTACAGGTCATCGCGGATGCGCTCGCGGGACCGCCACGCCCGGTCTGCCGGGGAGGGCAGCTTGTCCAAAACGTTGCGACGTACCCAGGGCACCGCCCGGGACGCGTCGAACTCGGTGGAGACCGCGTAGAACTCGCGGCCGTGCTCGTCGACGACGCCGATCGAGACCAGTTCGACGGTCCGGCCGTCCTCGATGAACTCGCAGTCGTAGAAGTAGCGGTAGGCCATCGTGACCATCCTCGCGGACGGTCACCGCGGCCCGTTCATCGGGTCGCCGACACCGGGAGCGCTTCCACGGTCCGCCGGGAGGTCACGCCCCAGCTCGAACCGGTCACGGAAGTGATTTGAGGGGTGTACAGCACGCGACGGGACCGTCATGATCTGATGTGTTACCGCTGCCGGACGCCGCACGGGTGTCGGATCACCTCGTCAGGGCCGCCAGGCTCACCCGGTGAGCGAGTTGGGGTCCTTGACCGGGGAGGGGTGGGGCCGTGGAGATGCGCCTGCCGGAGCCGGGCGACGCGCTCACCGGCGTCGACATGTTCGCCGGGCTGGAGCCGGAGGTACGCCAACGGGTGGTCGCCGCAGCGGTGCCCCGGACGTACCGCAAGGGTCAGCTGCTGTTCGTGGAGAACGACCCGGGCGAGTCGCTGATCATCCTCCGGCGGGGAGCGGTGGCCGTGTTCCGGACCGCGCCCACCGGTGAACGGGCGATCCTGACCGTGATGCGTCCGCCGGACGTGCTCGGTGAGGTCTCCCTGCTGGACGCCTCGACCCGGTCGACCTCGGCCGAGGCGATCGAGGACACTGCCGCGCTGGCGTTGTCCCGGCCGGCGTTCATGGAGCTGGTGCACTCGAACGCGCGCATCCTCGACGCGGTGATGCGGTCCCTCGGTGCGTTGATCCGTCGGCTGACCGAGCAGAACGCCGACCACGTCTTCCTCGACCTGCCCGGTCGGGTGGCCAAGACGCTGGTCCGGCTCGCCGGCGAAAGCCAGGCTCCGATGATCACCATCGAGCTGAACCAGAGCCAGCTCGCCGAGATGGCCGGCGGCTCCCGGCAGAGCGTCAACCAGGCGATCGGCTCGTTCGCCAACCGGGGATGGCTGCGTACCGAGGGTCGCCGGATCGTGGTCACCGACGTGCCCGCGCTGCGCCGCCGCGCCGGCATGAACGAGCGCTGAGCGGCCCCCGCGCGGACGACAATGCGGGCGGGGGCCGGGACGAACGTCCCGGCCCCCGCCCGCAGCTGTGCGGTCAGGGCTTGGTGCTGCCCGGCCCGACCCATTCGGTGTCACCCGGTCCGACCCAGTCCGTACCGTCCTTGCCACCGCCGGGCACCTCGCCGACGATTCCCTGCGCCTGCAACTGGGCGAGGGTGGCGGCGTCCACGTCCACCGAGTCACCCGCGGCGTGGGCGACCCCGTTACCGTCGGTCCAGTCGCTCTTCAGCATCACGTACACCATGGAGCTGTCCCCCTGATCAGCGGTCGACGAATCGGCTGCCTGAATCTAGCCGTTCCGGAGCGCGCTGAGCTGCCCGGCTGAGTGTCCACAAACCAACAGCCCGGTACCCGACAGTGCATCGGAGGGCGATACTCGATGCTGCGCCCCGGGGCGTCGGGGGCCTGCCAGTGGAGGGTGTCATCGCCGCGCAGTGTGACCGCTGTGGACGTACCGCCGCCGAGGGCGACCGCTTCTGCGGTGGCTGCGGCGCGGAACTCGGTGCCGTCTGCCCGCACTGCCTGCGCCCCCTCGCGCCGGACGTGGCCTTCTGCACCTCCTGCGGGTCGCCCCGCGCCGGCACAGACCGGCCGGCGACCATCAACCAGGAGGATCGCCGCCGGGTCAGTGTGCTCTTCGTCGACCTGATCGACTTCACCCCGTACGTCGAGCGGGCCGACCCGGAGCTGGTCCGCGGCATGCAGACCGGCTTCTTCTCCGCCGCCCGTCGGGTGGTCGGCCAGTACGGCGGGGTGGTGGAGAAGTACATAGGTGATGCGGTGATGGCGCTGTTCGGTGCGCCGATTGCCACCGAGACCGACGCGTTGCGGTGTGTCCGGGCCGGGCTGGAGTTGCAGCGGGTGCTGACCCGGTTCACTCCCACCGGCACCGACGGGCTGCGCTTCCGGGTCGGGGTGGCGACCGGGGAGGCGCTTGTCGACGTGGCCGCCGCCCGCGACGGCGGGCAGGCGATCGTGGCCGGTGACGTGGTCAACACCGCCTCCCGGTTGCAGTCGGCGGCGCCGCCCGGCGGGGTGCTTGTCGACGGTGCCACGCACGCGCTGACCCGGGACACCATCCGGTACGACGAGCAGCCCCCGGTCACCCTGCGCGGCCGGTCCGCACCGACCGAGGTGTGGCTGGCCCGGTCCGCGGTACGCCAGCAGCCCACCGACCGGGAGCCGGACACGACCCCACTGATCGACCGGGAACACGAGCTGGGCATGCTGGTCAACGCCCTGCACCGCAGCCTGCGCGACCGTCGGCCCCAGGTGGTGACCGTCTTCGGCCGGGCCGGCATCGGCAAGAGCCGACTGGTCCGTGAGCTGCACCGGCACACCGGCCGGCTGGTGGACGAGCCACTGACCTGGCGGATCGGCCGGTGCCCGCCGTTCGGTGAGAACGTCACGTTCGCCGCGCTGGCCGACATCGTCAAGGCCGAGGCGGGCATCCTCGACACCGATCCCGCGGCCAGCGCCGCGCAACGGCTGGCCACCGCCGTGGGCGAACTGGTCGGCGTCGCCGAGCGGGACCGGGTGGCCGACGCGCTGCGACCGCTGGTCGGGCTGGCCGGCACCCCGCTGCCGGCCGAGGAGGCGGAGTCGGCGTGGCGACGGTTCCTGCTGGCCCTCGCCGCCCGCCGCCCCACCGTGCTGGTCTTCGAGGACCTGCACTGGGCCGACGACGCGATGCTGCGCTTCGTGGAACTGCTGGGCGCGGCGGCCCGGGACGTACCGCTGCTGCTGCTGTGCACCGCCCGTCCCGAACTTGTCGACCGGGATCCGAGCTGGGCCGGGACGATCACCGGCTCGGTCACCATCGCCCTGCCGCCGCTGCGGGACACCGGCATCGCCGCGTTGTACGCGCACATGTTCGGCCAGGCCGCGTTCTCCGCCGACCTGCTGACCCCGCTGATCGAGGTGGCCGGCGGCAACCCGCTCTACGCCCACGAGTACGTCCGGATGCTGATCGAGCAGGGGGCGCTGCGGCAGTCCGGGCGTGGCTGGTCGTTGGAGAAGCACCTGGACCTGCCGATGCCGGAGAGCGTGCACGCGGTCATCGCCAACCGGGTCGACCTGCTCGACGCGAAGGACCGGGCGGTGCTGCTGGCCGCCGCGGTCGTCGGGGTGCAGTTCTGGCCAGGTGCGGTGGCCGCCGCCGTCGGGCAGCCGGTCGAGTCCGTCGAGCGTGCCCTGCGCCGGCTGGAGCAGCGGGACTTCGTCCACGAGCAGGCCGCCTCCACGATGGCCGGTCAGCCGGAGTACCGCTTCCGGCACGTCCTGGTCCGCGACGTGTGCTACCAGCGGCTGCCTCGTACCGAGCGGGTGGCCCGGCACGAACGCACCGCCGACTGGCTGGACACGCTGTCGCAGAGCCGGGACACCGACCTGGCCGAGGTGCTGGCCCACCACCGCTGGGCGGCGCACGAGATCGCCCGTTCGCTGGGCATGGAGACCCTCCGCTACGCCGCGCCGGCCCGGGCCGCGCTGCACCGGGCGGCGCGCCGGGCGTACGCGCTGCACGGGCTGGACGCCGCCGCCAGCCACGCCGCCCGGGCGCTCGGCCTGGCCGACGACTCCGATCCGGTGGGCCGGCTGCAGCTGGAGCTGCTCAGCACCGAGATCTCGTTCCACCGCGACGGCAACGCCTTCCTCTCCAGCGGCGGGCCGGAGCAGGTGCAGGCGCTCGCCGAGCGGCTGCTCGCGTACGGCGACGAGGCGTGCGCGGCGCGGGCCTGGACACTGCTCGGCCAGGCCGCGTGGCTGCGGGCCGACCGGCCGGCGGCGCTGGCCTGCCTGGACCGGGCGGTACGGCTGTTCGAGCCGCTGCCGGACAGCCCGCAGAAGGCCGACGCCTTCGCCGAGTTGGGGCGGCTGCACATGCTCAACTACGAGCGTGACCCGGCCGTGGCGGCGGCGGACACGGCAGCGGAGATCGGCGAACGACTCGGGCTGACCGAGACCCGCACCAACGCCCGGATCACCGCAGCCACCGCCCGTTACCAGGCCGGCGACCGCGCCGGGCTCGACGAGTTGTACAGCATCGTCGAGTTCAGCCGGGCCGGTCAGTTGCTCGCGCTGCCTCGGGCGACCCAGAACCTCGCCTACGCCGTCTGCGAGGAGGGCGACTGGGTGCGTTCCAACGCCCTGCTCTCGGCGGTGCCGGCCCGCACCGCGAGCGGGCAGACCCTGACCACCAGCTACTCAAGCGAGGCGATGCGGGCCTGGTTCGAGGGGGACTTCGGCCGGCTGCTCGCCGCCGCCGAGGCGTTCGTGGACACCCCGACCGGCAGCTGGGACATGCAGGTACGCGGCCTGCGGTCGTGCCTGCTGGTGCTGCGTGGCCGGCCGGTGCCGCCGGGCCCACCCGCCGACGGGGCGCCGACCGGGACACCACCACGCGACGACGTGGCCGCCGCGTTGGACATCGCGCGGCGCAGCGGCTTCCACCGGCTGCACTGGACGATGCTCGCGATGGGAGCGTTGTGCCGGGCGGTACAGGGTCGCCTCGACGAGGCCGCCGCGCTTGTCGACGAGCTGGCCGAGTCGTGGACCGCGGTACCGGCGCTGGCCAGCGGCGAGTGGATCGCCGCGGCCAGCTGGGCGGCGTGCCTCACCGGACGCAAGCCCGCCGCCCGGATACGCGCCATGCTGGACCAGGTCGGTCACCGTACGCCGTGGTCCGAGGCGGCGCTGCGGACGGTGACCGGCGCGCTGGCCGGGGCCGACGACAACCACCGGCACGCCGCCGAGCTGCACCTGGCCGCCGCCGAGACCTACGCCGGCATCCCCGACGTCACCGACCGGATGTTGGCACTGACCTTCGCGGTACGCGAACTGACCTGCGCCGGTGACCTCGCGGCGGCCGACGCGCCCCTGGCCGAGCTGCGCGCCTTCGCCCACCGCAACGGCGCACCGGGCCTGCTCGCTCTGGCCCAGCCGCCCGCCGACACCGCACAGATCCTCGCCTCCTGACCGTCGCCGGCCCACTCGCCTCCCACGTCCGGCCTGCCGTCTCCGGTGGGCCCCTCAGGCCGCGACAGGTGTGGCGGGCGGGGTCGTCGCGGTGGGCTGGGCCTTTAGCTGCTGGGCGTAGACGTCGACGTACTCGCGGCCGGAGAGCTCCATCAACTCGTACATGATCTCGTCGGTGACCGCGCGCTCGACGAACCGGTCGCCGGCCAGCCCGGCGTAACGGGAGAAGTCCAGCGGTGGGCCGAAGCGGATCCGGACCCGTGCCAGGTTCGGGATGAGCTGACCGGGCGGCTGGATCTCGTCCAGGTTGAGCATCACCACCGGCACGACCGGCGCACCGCTCTCCAGCGCCAGCCGGGCCACTCCGGTCTTGCCCCGGTAGAGCCGGCCGTCGGGCGAGCGGGTGCCCTCCGGGTAGATGCCGGCGATGCCGCCGGCCCGCAGCACCTTCAGCTGGGTGTCCAGCGCGGCGCGGGCCGCCCGGCCGCCGGAGCGGTCCACCGGGATGGTGCCGGTGCCGGTGAAGAACATCTTGGTCAGCCAGCCCTTGATCCCCCTGCCGGTGAAGTACTCCGCCTTGGCCACGAAGGTGACCTTCCGCGGCACGATCAGCGGTGTGAAGATCGAGTCCGAGAAGGAGAGATGGTTGCTGGCCAGGATGACCGGACCGGTCGCCGGTACGTGGTGCAGGCCCTCCACCTGCGGCCGGAAGATGAGCCGCAGCAGCGGGCCGAGCAGCACGTACTTCAGCAGCCAGTAGAGCACCGGCATCCTCTCCCCAGGTGTTGCTCACCGCGGACCGCTCCGGGTCGGGTGATCGTGGCACGAGCCTACGAACCACCGGCCAGCCGCGGCAACGGACGCTCGGCCCGAAATCACCCGTCACGTTCGGTGTTGGCCGCTCCCCTTCCGTACCTCCCATCTCCGCCCTTTGCTCTACTTCAACCCACGCAACAGTCACTTTCCGTGCCGGTTGTCCGCCGGAACCTGGCTTCCGCCGGCACCATCCCACCTGGTCAGGCGGCTGTGCGTGGGTTGAAGCAGAGCAAAGGCGGCGGTGGGTAGGTGCGGACCGAGGCGGGCTTCGTCACGCTGAGTCGCCATCACCGAGGGTCGTCGCCTGGCCGAGTCGCCCGGCAGACAGGCGGTGCGACAGTGACGGCTGTGGCCATCGGCCGGGCCCGGTGACCGTACGCCGCGCCACAAGGCACTCCCCGAACCCACCCTCGACGTGTCACGATTCAGGGCACGGGGCGTGCGGGGGCGCGCCGAGGGGCTGCGGGGCGCGCCGGTGGCGCGATGAGGAGGATGGTCGGTGTCAGCGGGTGGGGCCCGCCGGGGACGGCGGGACAACGGTCTCGACGCGAGCGAGTACGCCATCGCCGGCGACGTCGATCCGCGCGTCGGCGAGCACCTGCTCGACGTACTGGCCGCCGGCGGGATCGCCGCCTACCTGCAACCATCGGCCGACCTGAACCCGGTCACCCGTACCACCACCGTGCCACCCCGGCCGGTGGACCGGCTCTACGTGGACCGCTCGCACCTGAGCACCGCCCGGGACTACCTCAGCCAGCTCGCCGACGAGACCGGCGACGCCCGCGCCAGCGAGGAGCCGGACATCGACGCCGAGTGGGAGCGGATCATCGCCGGCTTCCACGCCCCGCCCGGCTCCGGCGACCATCCGTGGCCCGCCGCAGAGAATGTGGACGACCCGGCCGGACGGGGCGGTGGCACGGCCACCGCCACCCGACCCGGCACCGACGAGCCCGGCCCCACCACCACCGACGTACGCCGACTGCCGTACGCCGCCGACATCTCCGGCGTCTCGGTGGGACGTGGCCCCCGCGACGGGGAGGGGCCGTCGCTGCTGGACGGCCTGGACACCTTCGGCGCGGAGCTGCCCGACGACCCGGACGACGACGAGCGCTACGTACCGCCGCCGCCACCCCCGCTGCCCCGGGTGTCGAAGTTCGCGCTGGCCGGCATCCTCGCCGTGCTGCTCGGCTTCGTGCTGTTCCTCTTCCCCGATCTGCTCCCCGTCGACCAGGGCATCGTGACGTTGCTCGGCTTCACCGGCATTCTCGCCGGTTTCGTCACGCTTGTGTGGCGGCTGCGGCCCGGCGACGCCGACGACCGCGATCCGGACGACGGCGCCGTCGTCTGAGTCACCGCGCAGGGTAGCCGTCCGGATACCGGGACGGCGACCGCCCGTGCCGACGCGCGTAACAGTGGTGTAACTTACTGTCAGTAGGAATACCGCAGTACGTCACGTCACCCGCCGACTGCCCGGTTGTTCCTTCCTCGTGGCGGTCACTCCCCTGCTGATCGGAATGCCCGAGATGCGACAGAGTTCCCTCGTGGTGGTGGCCAACCGCCTACCCATCGACGACAGCGTGGCTCCCGACGGCGCCTGCGAGTGGCGGCGCAGCCCTGGTGGGCTGGTCAGCGCGCTGCACCCGCTGCTGCGCCACACTCCCGCCACCTGGGTCGGCTGGGCCGGCGGCACCGGCCCCGCGCCCGCCCTGCCCGACATCGACGGAGTACGGATGCGCTCCGTGCCGCTCAGCGGTGAAGACCTGCGTGACCACTACGAGGGTTTCGCCAACGCGACCCTCTGGCCGATCTATCACGACGCGGTCGAGCAGCCCCAGCACCACCGGCGCTGGTGGGACGCCTACCAGCGGGTCAACCAGCGGTTCGCCGAGGCCACCGCACAGGTGGCCGAGCCCGGCGCGGTGGTCTGGGTACAGGACTATCACCTGCAACTGGTACCGGGGCTGCTCCGCACCCTGCGGCCCGACCTGCGCATCGGCTTCTTCCTGCATGTGCCCTTCCCCCCGCCGGAGCTGTTCATGCAGTTACCCCGCCGGGCCGAACTGCTACGCGGAATGCTCGGCGCCGACCTGGTCGGCTTCCAGCGTGCCCAGGCCGCGCACAACTTCGCCCAGTTGGTGACGAAGGTGCTGGGGCTGCCGGCCACCGACCGACGGGTCGGCGTCGAGGACCGGGTGGTGCGCATAGGCGCGTTCCCGGTGTCCATCGACACTGTCGAGATGGCGGCGTTGGCCGACCGCCCGGACGTGGCCGACCGGGCGCACCGACTGCGTCACGACCTGGGCAGCCCCGACCAGGTGATCCTCAGCGTCGACCGGATGGACTACACCAAGGGCATCGAGCAGCGGCTCAAGGCGTACAGCGAGTTGCTGGCCGGTGGGCACGTCAAGGTCCGCGACACGGTGCTGGTGCAGGTGGCGGTGCCGAGCCGGGAGCGGGTCAGCCAATACCAGATCCTCCGGGACCGGGTGGAGCGCGAGGTCGGGCGGATCAACGGCGAGTTCGGCCGGGTGGGTGAGCCCGCCATCCACTACCTCACCCAGCCGTTCGATCGCGCCGAGTTGGCCGCGCTCTACCGGGTCGCCGACGTGATGGCGGTGACCCCGTTGCGCGACGGGATGAACCTGGTCGCCAAGGAGTACGTCGCCGCCCGGGTCGACGACAGCGGCGCGCTGCTGCTGAGCGAGTTCGCCGGGGCCGCCGCCGAACTACCACAGGCGTACCTGGTCAATCCGCATGACCTGGAAGGGCTCAAGCAGGGTCTGCTCGCCGCGTTGCGGGCCGATCCCGCCGACGTAGGGGAACGAATGCGATCGATGCGTGCGTACCTGCACGAGCACGACATCCGTGCCTGGGCCCGCTCCTACCTGTCCACACTGGACCAGAGCGGTTCGATGCTCACCCGCCTCGGTGGCGGCTGAGACCGGTCGCCGGGCACACCCGCGACGCCTCAGCCGAGGTCGTCGCGGGCCGGGTCCTTGACCAGCCAGTCGAGAATCGCGTCGATCGGCTCCCGCCACCTGGCGTCGAGCATCAGGTCGTGCCCCATGCCGGGGAAGAGCAGCGGAGCCGAACCGTATCGCCGCGCTGCACGGGTCAGCGCGGCGGCCGGCACCACCCGGTCGTCCGGGCTACCCAGTACCAGCACGGGCGGATCACCCACCGCAGGCTCCGGATCAGCGCCGGTCAACAGCTGCCACTGGGCCCGCCGGGCCGCCCGCCCCAGCCGCCCGGTGTACCGCCGGGCATCGGCGTCGGGCAGCTCACCACTGAACAGCTGCCGGCGATTCAGCCGCAGCCCGGCGCCGAACACCGCCGGCAGGGTACCGAGCGGGTTGCGGCGCAACGCGGTGCCGAACGTCGCCCAGCCGCCGAACACCGGCGCCACCAGCACCGCTGCCCGAGCCGGATAGCGGGCCATGGCATGCGCGACCACCAGGGCTCCGGCGCCGTGCCCCACCAGCACCGCCCGGCGCGGCAGGCTCGCCGCCACCTGGACCACGTCGTGGGCGTACGCCCGCAGGGTCGCCTCCGGGGCCGGCTCGCTGGCGCCGTGCCCGCGCAGGCTCACCGCGTAGCCGCCGAAGCCGCGGGCGGCGACGTGTCCGAGCCAGTTCTCCGCGTACGCCCAGGCACCATGGCCGAAGCCGGGCACGAACAGCAGCGGCGGCCGCCCCTCCTCCAACTCCGGGACGGCGCTGAGCACCTCACGCCGGACCGGGCGCACCGGCCGCGCCCACTCCCAGCTGCGCATCACCCGCTCGGTCACTTGCTCTCCAGCTCGCGTAGGGCGCGCTCCAGCGCGCGCAGATAGTCGGCGTGCCCGACCTCGAACCAGTGCCGGGTCGAATCCTTCACCTGCCCCGAGTAGCGCTCGCCGGCCCCGGCGCGTACCCGGGCGGCGAAGGCCGCGGCCCGCTCCGGACGGCTGACGCGCAACCGCAGCAACCGGGCGAAGAGCACCGCCTGCCAGTGGGCCAGGGTGAAGATGCCGGAGTCCGGTTGGAGCAACCCGGTCACCGCGAGCGTGGGATGGTCCGGTACGAGGGCGTTGAGCCACAGCCGCGGCCGGCCCACCCCCTCGTCGTCCCCGAGGAGCTTGCCGTCGAGGAACTCGAAGCGGGGCAGGTAGCCGGTGGCGAAGACGACAAGCTCCGGGTCGACGTGCCGGCCGTCGGTCAGCTCCACCGAGTGCGGGTGGAAACGCTCGATGTCCGGCACCGGGGTGATCGCGCCGTGACCCACGTGGTAGACGAGCAGGCTGTTGGCGATCGGGTGGGTCTCGTACACCCGGTGGTCGGGCTTCGGCAGGCCGAAGCGGGTCAGGTCGCCGACGGTCAGTCGTAGCGTCCGGTGGTAGAGCCACTGCCGTACCCGCAGCGGCACCCGCAGCGCCAGCAGCAGGTCGTTCACCTGGTCGGCGGGACGACCGAAGACGTACTTCGGGGCGTACCAGTAGCCGCGGCGGGTGGAGTGCCAGCAACGCGACGCCTGCTGGGCGGCTTCCACGGCGATGTCGCAGCCGGTGTTGCCGGCGCCCACCACCAGCACCCGCTTGCCCCGCAGCTGCGCCGAGTCCTTGTACGACGCGGCGTGCATGACCTCGCCCCGGAACTGCTCCAACCCTTCGTAGCGGGGCAGCTTCGGTGACCAGTTGTGCCCGTTGGCGATCACCACGGCGGCGTACCGGGAGGTTCGCTCCGGGCCGTAGCCACCGGTGCTGCGGGTGGTGACGTCCCACCGGTCGTCGCCGACCGGCTCGACCCGCACCACCTCGGTGCCGAACCAGATGTGCCGGCGCAGGTCGAAGTGGTCGGCGTAGCGCTCGAAGTACGACAGCAGCTGACTGTGATGCGGGTAGTCCGGCCAGTGGTCGGGCATCGGGAAGTCGGGGAACTGGGTGAACGGCCGCGACGAGATCAGGTGGGTGCTGGCGTACACCGGGCTGCGGTCGTGCCGCCAGTTCCAGGCGCCACCGACTCCGGTCTCGCGTTCATAGCAGTCGACCCCGAAGCCGTGCTCGGCGAGGTTCTTGACCGCGGTCAGGCCGCTGGCACCGGCGCCGATGACGCAGACGGTGTCGCCCCGGTCGGAGACCGGGCGGCCGTCGTGGCCGCGGGCGAGCGTGGTCGTTTCCGGATCTGGCCGGCCGGGCTCGGTGGAGGTGGGCACCGGGGGATCTCCTTCGTCTCGGCACGAGTGCCGGGTCGCGCGAAATCCTCTCCACAACGGAGCGGGATGTCCAGCCCGGCGGAGAGCCGATGTCAGGCGGCGGCGGGCAGCAGCAGGTCGACCAGGACCGGGAAGTGGTCGCTGGCCCGCCGGGTCAGCGGGGTGTCCACCACGTCGTAGTCGACCACGACGATCCGCGCGTCGACGAACAGGGCGTCGATGCGCCGTCGGGGGTCCGCGCACGAGTAGGTGAGCCGATCGGTCCGGTCGGCCGCCACCGCCGCGTCGGTCAGCCCGTCGGCGACGGTGCGCCACGCCGGCCCACCCGGTTCCTCATTGAGGTCGGCGGCGGCGATCACCGGGTGGGGTGCGGCGGTCAGGTCCCGCTTGAACAGCTCGGCCTGGCCGGGACGCTCCGCCGGATCGGTGGACAGGTGCGACCCGGCCACCGTGAACCGGGCCGAGGCGCCCACCCGACAGTCGGCGTACGCGGCGCCGCGCAGGTGCCGGCCCGGGGTGAGCGGGAAGCGCCGGCAGCGGGTCGCGGTCACCCGCACCCGGAGGCTGGTCAACACCAGGTTGCCCAGCGACGGCAGCCCACCGGCGGCGACCACCAGCCCGAACGACTCGGCCAGCGCGGCGGACTTCTCCCGCCACCGGAACCGGCGCGGTCCCTCCTGGACGATGACCACGTCCGGTGCTGCCTCGCGCACCACCGTGGCCAGCGCGGCGGTGTCGTCGCGCTGGCCGTGGACGTTGTACGACAGCACGCGCAGCGGCACGCCGGGCTGCGCCACCGGATGCGGTGTCGCGGACACCGACACCGCTAGATCCGCCGGGCCAGGTCGGCGGCGCCGATGACCCCGGCGGAGTTGCCGAGCTCGGCTGGCCGGATCTCGGCCACCGGCAGCCGGCTGCGCTGCGCCAGCGCCTCGGTGAACGAGCGACGGGTGGGGCCCATCAGCAGGTCACCGGCGTCGATGACGCCGCCACCGACGACCAGGATCTGCGGGTCGAGGATCTGCGCCATGTCCGCCAGGCTGGTGCCGAGCCAGCGGCCGACCTGCGCGAACGCCTCGGCCGAGACCGGGTCGCCCCCCTTTGCGGCGGCGGTGACCATCGGGCCGGTGATCGCTTCGGCCTCACCGTCGGCCAACTCCAGCAGGGCGGCGGCCCGGTGCGGCTCCTGCCGGGCGGCGGCCCGGGCGAACCGGACCAGGGCGCTGCCGCTGGCGTACTGCTCGATGCAGCCGAGTCGGCCGCAGCCGCACTGGTGGCCGTCGGGGACGGTGAGCATGTGGCCCAGTTCGGCGGCGATGCCGTGGGCGCCGCGGACCAACTCACCGCCGAGCACGATGCCGCCGCCGACGCCGGTGCCGATGGTGAACATGACCATCGAGTCGTCGGCGTGGCGGGCGGCACCGTAGCGGAACTCCGCCCAGGCCGCCACGTTGCCGTCGTTCTCCACGATGACCGGCAGTCCGACCGCCGCGCTGACGTACGCCCGCAGCGGCTCGTCGCGCCAGGCCAGGTTGGGGGCGAAGAGCACTGTGGAACGGCTGGCGTCGATCCAGCCGGCCGCGCCGATGCCGACCGCCTGGATGTCATGACCGGCGCTCAGTTCGGCGACGAGTTCGATGATGACGTCGCGGGTCTTGCCGACGTCGTCGGCGGGGGTGTCCCGTCGGGTCTGCACGAGGACCGTGCCGGTGTCGTCAACGACACCGCCGGCCACCTTGGTGCCACCGACGTCGACTCCGATGGTCAGCGTCACCGCTGCCACTCCCCTCTGCTGTGCCACCCCGCGCACACCTGCCCTCGCCGGTGGTGCTGCGGGTCGTCCGTGATCAGGCCCCGTCGCCTGGTGCGCCCTGCCGCCCGCCGGGCGCGGTACGGCCGTCCGGCGCGGGCTCGTCGCCCGGCGCGGGTTCGCCGTCGGGTACCCGGGAGGCGGGCACCACGCGACGCTCGGTCGGCGTCCGGCGTCCGGCCGGTGCGACCGGCCCGGCGGCATCGACGGGCGCGGCGGCCGGGACGGCGACGTCCTCCGCCCGGGTCGCGGCGGACCAGACGTCCCGCTCCGGTGCCGGCTGAGAATCATGCCCGGTCCGGGTCGTCTCGCGCCACACGTGGTCGCCGTACGGATCGGTGGCGGCGGTGGCGGCGGCATCGGCGGTGGGCCCCGGCGGCGGCGCCGCGCCCGGTCCGGCCGGCGGCTCGGCCGGGGCGAAGGCACGCAGGAAACTCGCCAGGCCAGCGGCCAGATCCCCGGCGCCGGTGGCCAGTCGCTCGGCGAACTCGGGGCTCGGATCACGCAACGCGGCAATGCCCCGGCAAACCGGGCAGACACAGCATTCGGCCGCACCGGTGGCGAAACCCGCTCCGGTGTCAGCGGAGGCCGCACCAGGGACGTCGTTGTGACCGAGGACACCGGTCACGATCCCGCCGAGCGGGCCCAGCGGCACCGCCGCCGGGTTGGCGGCGGCCAACCGTACGGTGGCCAGCAGAGTGGCGACCAGCCGCTCCGCCTCTTCCCGGGCCGTACCCGGATCTGTCGCACCCATGCTGGGCTCCTCTACCGCGGCGACCGGGTCGCCAGCTGCGTCACTGCGCCGCACCGGATGCTTCTACCCGGCGCTTGAGCTGCTTCAACGCGGCGTCCATGATCATTTTTTCGGCCTTGCGACGGAACATGCCGAGCATCCCGACCGCGAGCTCCACCTCCAGGGTGTAGGTCACGGTGGTACTTCCGTCGGCGTTGGCCTCCAGGTCGTACGAGCCCCGCTGCGCCCGCTGCATCTTCGACGGGGCCACCAGGTGCCACTCGATCCGGGACAGGTCTTCGGCATAGGCGTACGCCAGCACGTACTCGTCGGCCATCACCGTGGCATCGAGGACGAAACGGACCTGGCTGGCGTAACCGTCCTCGTACTCCTCGATCACCTCCGCCGCACGGACCGCGTCGGTCCACTCCGGGTAGCTCGGGAAGTCACAGATGACCGCGGCCACCCGGTCCGGTGACGCGCCGATGATGATCGACTGGGTGGAGGAGTCCGCCATGCTGGGAGGCTACCGTCCGGTGACCCCCCGCGCGCCGCGCCGCCCACCTGCGGTGTGCTCCCGGTCGACCGGGCGGGTAGGTTTCGACAGAGCCACCGGCGCAGGTGGCGTCCCGACCCGGTCCCGTGAGCACGAGGGAGTGCAGGTGCGCGAGTTCACCGTTCCGCCGATCGTCACCGTCGGCGATTCGGCCAACCTCACCGATCCGGTCTGGGACAACGCCGAGACCGCGCCCGACGCGGTGCAGTTCGCCCGCCGCGACGCTGCGGGTGGCTGGGCCGACGTGACCTGCCGGCAGTTCCGCGACGAGGTGGCCGCGGTCGCGCGCGGGCTGGTCGCCGCCGGTGTGCAGCCGGGCGACCGGGTGGCGCTGATGAGCCGCACCCGTTACGAGTGGACGCTCGTCGACTACGCCATCTGGGCGGCCGGTGCGGTCACCGTGCCGATCTACGAGACCTCCAGTGCCGAGCAGGCAGCCTGGATCCTGGGCGACTCCGGCGCGGTGGCCGTCGTGGTGGAGACCACCGCGCACGCCACGCTGGTGGCCGGCGTCCGTGACCAGTTGCCCGCCCTGGCCCATGTCTGGCAGATCGACCTGGGTGGCGTGGACGACCTGGTGACCGCCGGCGCGGAGGTGGAACCGACCGAGATCGATCGCCGCCGCGCGGCCCTGCGTTCCTCGGACGTGGCGACCATCATCTACACCAGCGGCACCACCGGCCGGCCCAAGGGCTGCGTGCTGACCCACCGCAACATGTACGCCGACATCGCCAACGCCGTCCCGGTGCTGCCGAACCTGTTCGGGCCGAACGCCTCGACCCTGCTGTTCCTGCCGCTCGCACACGCCTTCGCCCGGCTCATCCAGATCGGCGTGGTGCAGGCCCGGGCGACCATGGCGCACTGCTCGGACACCAAGAATTTGGTCGCCGAGCTACAGGACTTCAAGCCGACCTTCGTGCTCTCGGTGCCGCGCGTCTTCGAGAAGGTCTACAACGGCGCCAAGCAGAAGGCCGAGGCCGGCGGCAAGGGCAAGATCTTCGCCCGGGCCGAGGCGGTCGCCATCGCGTACAGCGAGGCGCTGGAGACGCCCGGCGGGCCCGGCCTGACGCTCCGTGCCCAGCACGCGCTCTTCGACCGGCTGGTCTACGGCAAGCTGCGGGCCGCGCTCGGCGGGCGCTGCCGCGACGCGATCTCCGGCGGCGCGCCACTCGGCGCCCGGCTCGGCCACTTCTTCCGGGGCATCGGCGTGACGGTCTGCGAGGGCTACGGCCTGACCGAGACCTCTCCCGCCGCCTCGGCCAACCTGCCCGGATTCACCCGGATCGGCACGGTCGGTCGGCCGCTGCCCGGCGTGACCATCCGCATCGCCGACGACGGCGAGGTCCTCATCGCCGGTGATCTCATCTTCCAGGGGTACTGGCACAACGACGCGGCCACCGCCGAGGCGCTCACCACCGACGGCTGGTTCCGCACCGGCGACCTGGGTTCGCTCGACGGTGACGGATACCTGACCATCACCGGCCGCAAGAAGGAGATCATCGTGACGGCCGGCGGCAAGAACGTCGCCCCGGCCGTGCTTGAGGACCAGGTCCGGTCGCACCGTCTGGTCAGCCAGTGCGTCGTGGTGGGCGACCGGCAGCCGTTCATCGCCGCGCTGGTCACCCTGGACGAGGAGGCCCTGCCGGGCTGGCTGGAGTCGGCCGGTCTACCGGCGGACACCGGGATCGAGGAGCTGCGTCAGCACGACGGGCTGCGCGCGGAGATCCAGGCTGCGGTGGACCGGGCCAACGAGTCGGTCTCCAAGGCCGAGGCGATCAAGGTATTCCGGGTGCTGCCGCACGACTTCACCGAGGCGACCGGGGAGTTGACCCCGTCGCTGAAGGTCAAGCGTCAGGTCGTACACAAGACGTACGCGGCGGAAATCGCCGATATCTACCGCGGCTGACTACCATCCGTCACGTGCCCGCCTCCACATCCGCCCTGGCCCGCTCGCACCCGCTCGCCGCGGCGGCGCGCGTCGTCGTACTCACGCTGGTCGCCGTCCTGACGCTGTTCGCCACCCGCGACGTCACCCAGCTGTGGTGGATCGTGCTGCTGGCGCTGGCCGGGCTACCGGCGATGCTGGCCCCTCAGCACCGGCTCGTCGGTCCACTCAGCCGGGTGGCGGAGGTGGTGGTGCTCGGCCTGGCGGCCAGCCAGGTCGCCGCGGTGGCCACTGTCGGCGGCCACATCGGCGGGCTGGGCGCCTCCGCGGTGCTGCCCTATCTCGCGGTGCCGGTGACCGTCACGGCGCTGCGTCGCCGATTCCGTGAGGGTGCGGCGCTGATCGCCGTGACCGCCGGCAGTCTGCTGGTCGCCGGCGCGGTCACCGAGGTCGGCGGGGTTCGCCAGCTCAGCCAGCCCGGGTATCTCGCCGTCTGCGCGCAGTGGCTGATCCTGGCCGCCCTCGGTCTCTACGCCGCCGGCACCCTGCACCGGGTCATGCAGGTCCGCCACGACAGCAAACCCCAGCCGTACGCCGAGGCGACCCGGCTGCTGACCCAGCTGCGTACGGTGGCCCGCCAACTGCCCGGCGCCACGCTGGACCCGGGCGGCATCTCCGAGCACCTGTTGGAGGAACTGCGCACGGTGGCCCGTACCGACCGGGGCGCGGTGCTCTCCGCCAGCGGTGGTGGCCGGCTGGTGGTGCTCGCCCAACTCGGTGCGGACCGGGTCGACTGGGAGACCACCATCGACGCGGACTCGGCCATCGCCGACGCCTGGGCCAGCCAGCAGTCGCAGACCTCGGCCCGTTCGCAGTCCCGCTCGCACCGGGGCGGGGAGGTCTCGGCGCTGATCGTGCCGCTGGTGGCCGGGTTGCGCACGGTGGGTCTGGTGGTGCTGGAGACCGACACGGCGCACGCGTACCCGCCACCGGTGGTGGCCCAGGTGACCGGGCTGACCGGCCCGGCCGCGCTGCGTCTGGAGGCCGCGCTGCTCTTCGACGAGGTGCGCTCGCTGGCCACCAACGAGGAACGGCAGCGGCTGGCTCGGGAGATCCACGACGGGGTGGCCCAGGAACTGGTGATGGTGGGCTACGGCATCGACAACGCCCTGGCCACCGTGCACGACGACGCCGAGGAGACCGCCGAGTCGCTGCGCCTGCTGCGCCACGAGGTGACCCGGGTGATCACCGAGCTGCGGCTGAGCCTGTTCGAGTTGCGCAGCGAGGTTGACCGGCACGGTGGCCTGGCCGCCGCGATCGCCGAGTACGCCCGCACCGTCGGCGCCTCCGGCGGGCTGCGGGTGCACCTGTCCCTGGACGAGTCCACCGCCCGGCTGCCCGCCGCGACCGAGGCCGAGTTGCTGCGCATCGCCCAGGAGGCGGTCACCAACGCCCGCAAGCACGCCGGTGCGGCCAATCTCTGGGTCACCTGCGAGGTGGACCCGCCTTACGCGCAGATCGAAGTGTCGGATGACGGTCACGGCATAGGTGACCAGCGCTCGGACGGGCACTATGGTCTTGCGATCATGGCCGAGAGAGCGGAACGTATCCGAGGCCGGTTGGAGATCAGGCCGCGGCAGCCGAGCGGGACGACCGTCGCGGTGGTGGTCGGTTCACCGCCCCGGCGCGATAACGTTCGCGGTAGCGCCGCCGCTGCAGAAGGGGAGTAAGCCGAGGATGACCACAAGCCCGACACCGGCAACCCGTACCAAGGTCCTCCTTGTCGACGATCACGATTTGATCCGCAAGGGCCTGCGGCACGCCTTCGAGCGCGACCGGCAGTTCGAGGTCGTCGGCGAGGCGGCCACGGCGGCGGAGGGCGTCCGGCAGGCCGGTGCCCTGCAGCCGGACGTGGTGATCATGGATCTGCGGCTGCCCGACGGCAGTGGCCTGGAGGCCACCCGGGCGCTACGCAAGTCCAGTGCGTCGATGGGCATCGTGGTGCTCACCATGTACGCCGGCGACGACCAGCTCTTCGGTGCCCTGGAGGCCGGCGCCAGCGCGTTCGTGCCGAAGACCGCGCCGGCCGACGAGGTGGTCGCCGCCGCCCGGCACGCCGCCTCCTCCCCCAGCGCCTTCACCGCCGCCGACCTGGCCGAGGCGATGAAGCGTCGACTCGCCCCGTCCGGGCCGCAGCTCTCCCCCCGCGAGGGACAGGTGCTGCGGCTGCTCGCCGACGGGATGAGCGTCGCCGGCATCGCCAAGCAGTTGTTCGTCAGCGAGTCGACAGCCAAGACCCACATCTCGAAGCTCTACGAGAAGCTCGGCGCGGCCAACCGGGCGCAGGCGCTGATGACCGCGCTGCGGCTCGGTCTGCTTGAGGCACCGGACGCGCCGAAGTTCTGACCGGCGCGGCACCGACGGGGATCCGTGTCCCGCCACGGCGGGGCACGGATCTTCGCATTCATCGCCCTCCGGCACGAACGGCTATGGCCTCCCTTGCGAAAGCGGGGCAGAATACCCGCCGGGGCGGCGTCGCCTCCGTGGGCGTGCGAAGGGGTGAGGGCATTGCAGCGGCCGGACTGGGCACCCGAGACAATCGATGTCGAACGTCCCAGCGTCGCCCGCATGTACGACTACTACCTCGGCGGCTCACACAATTTCGCCGTGGACCGGGCGACCGCCCGCGCGATGGTGGCGGCGGTGCCGCAGGCGCCGCTGATGGCCCAGGCCAACCGTGCTTTCCTGCGCCGGGCCGTGCAGTTCCTCACCGACGCCGGCATCCGGCAGTTCCTGGACATCGGCTCCGGCATCCCCACGGTGGGCAACGTGCACGAGATCGCGCAGTTGCACGCCCCCGACTCGCGGGTGGTCTACGTCGATGTCGACCCGGTCGCCGTGGCGCACAGTCGGGAGATCCTGGCCGGCAACGACCGCACGGCGGTCATCCAGGAGGATCTGCGCCAGCCCGACCGGATCCTGGCCCACCCCGACGTCCGCGCGATGCTCGACTTCTCCCAGCCGATGGCCGTGCTGGTGGTGGCGGTGCTGCACTTCGTCTCCGACGACGACCGGCCGGCCGAGGTGCTGCGGACCCTGCGGGCGGCACTGGCTCCCGGCAGCTACCTGGTCCTGTCCCAGGCCAGCGACGACGGCCGGGACGAAGCCGAGCGGGCCGAGGCCGAGGAGGTCTACCGGCGCACCGACAGCCCGCTGTGGGTACGCAGCCGGGCCGAGCTGACCGGGTTCTTCGACGGCTTCGAGCTGGTCGAGCCCGGCGTGGTGTGGGTGCCGCAGTGGCGTCCGGAAACCCCGGAGAGCGCCGAGGACGCCGAACGGGCGGTGTTCCTCGGCGGGGTCGGGCGCCTCGGTGGGTGAGCCGCCGGACGGCCAGCCCTGCGCCGGCGTGTTCGCCCGCGCCTGGGCGAAGGCGGTAGCGGGCACCAGCTATCTGCCGATGACCCACGCCCAACTGGAGCTGCTGCTGCAACGGCTCACCGACCTGCTGGCCGAGGCGCTGCGGGCGGAGCCGCTCGACCTGCGGGTGGGGCACAAGGTCGCCGACGAGTTGGTAGCCGCGCACATCGTCTCCGCCGAGGCGCTCGGCCGGACCGTGGAGGTGATCCAGCTTCGGCTGGTCCGCGACCTCGACCTGGTCTCCGACGACATCGAGGACCGGATGGCCCGGCTGCTGGGCGCGGTCGCCACCGGATACGCCCGGGCGCTGCGTGACCGGACCCTGGACGAGCAGGAGTCCATCCGGCGGGCCGCGATGACCGCCCGCGTCGAGGCGGAGCAGGCCCTGCGGGCCAGCGAGGCCCGCTTCCGGCATCAGGCCAACCACGACCCGTTGACCGACCTGCCGAATCGCACGCTCTTCGCCGAACGCCTCGCCGCCGCCGTCGACGGATCGGCCGGCAGCGGCCGCCGGGTCGGGCTCTGCTTTCTCGACCTGGACCGGTTCAAGCGGGTCAACGACTCGTTCGGGCACCAGATCGGCGACCGGGCCCTGGTGGCGGCGGCGCAGCGCCTGCGGCGGGCGGTCGAGCCGCACCTGGTCGCACGGCTCGGCGGGGACGCCTTCGTCGTCCTCGTCGAACGCTCCACCGGCACCGGTGACGTGGTCGCCGTCGCCGAGGCGGCGCTGGCCGCGCTCTCCGAGCCGGTGGTGGTCGACGGGCATGACGTGACGGTCACGGCGAGCGTGGGCATCGTGGAGCGGCGGGTCGCGGGCACCTCTCCGGACGACCTGATGCGTGCCGCCGGCAGCACCCTGCACTGGGCCAAGTCGGCTGGCGGCGCGGGGTGGGCGCTGTACGACGCGGAGCGCGACGGGCGGGAACAGGCCCGTCAGGAGCTGAGCGCGGCCATCCCGGCGGGCCTGGAACGGGGTGAGTTCTTCCTCGACTACCAACCGTTGACCTCGTTGCACGACGGCTCGCTGCTGGGGGTGGAGGCGCTGGTCCGGTGGCGTCACCCACGGCTCGGGGTGCTGCGGCCGGACAAGTTCATCGGTCTGGCCGAAGAGACCGGGTTGATCGTGCAGCTCGGCGGGTGGGTGCTCGCCGAGGCGTGCCGCGAGGCGGTCGGTTGGACGTCCACCTCGGGCCAGCCGCCGTACGTCAGCGTCAACCTGGCGGTCCGTCAGGTCCGCCGCCCCGGTCTGGTGCAGGAGGTGCGGTCCCTGCTGCGGCGTACCGGCCTGCCGCCGAACCGGCTCCAGCTGGAGATCACCGAAAGCACGATGATGACCACCTCCGAGGAGCCGGTACGCGCCCTTCGTGCCCTCGCCGACCTGGGCATCCGGATCGCCATCGACGACTTCGGTACCGGCTACAGCAACCTGGCCTACCTGCGGGATCTGCCGGTGACCGAGTTGAAGGTGGCCGGTGAGTTCGTTCGCGGCCTACGCACTCCGGAGGCCCTCGCCGACGAGCGGATCCTCGCCTCGCTGGTGTCGCTGGCGCACGCGCTGGACCTGACGGTCACCGCGGAAGGGGTGGAGACCGGCGGACAGGCCGAACGGTTGCGGGCGATCGGCTGCGACGCCGGTCAGGGCTGGCACTTCGGCCGCCCCGCCTCCCCCGATCACATTCTCGCCCGCATCCGCTGAGCCCGCCTCCGGTGGCCGGTCTCAGCCGGCGAGCAGCGTGGACAGGCGTCGCGCCTGCGTCTCCCAGCGCCACTCCCGCTCCACCCAGGCCCGGCCGGCGGCGCCGAACTGCCGGGCCAGGTCCCGGTCGGCCAGCAGGGTGGCCACCCGGTCGGCGAGTTCGGCGAGATCCCGACCGTCCACCACGTAGCCCGTCTCGCCCTCGCGTACCGCGTCCGGGGCACCGCCGGAGTTGCCGGCCACCACCGGCAGGCCGGTCGCCGACGCCTCCAGGTAGACGATGCCGAGACCTTCGACGTCCAGTCCCCGGTTGCGGGTGCGGCACGGCATGGCGTACACGTCGCCGGCCGCGTAGTGGGCGGGCAGTTCGGCCGAGGGCACCGAACCGGTGAAGACCACGTCCCGCTCCACCCCCGACTGGCGGGCCAGCCGGGCCAGCGTGGTCCGGTACGGCCCGCCGCCGACCACCAGCAGCGCGGCGTCGGGCACCCGGCGGCGGATCAGCGGCATCGCCCGGATCAGCATGTCCTGGCCCTTGCGGGGCACCAGCCGGGACACGCAGACCACCACCGGCCGGTCGGCCAGGCCGAGCCGGTGCCGCACCGCGCCGCCGTCGACGGACGGATGGTAGACGTCGGTGTCCACGCCGGGCGCGAGCCGGCGCAGCTCGGTCAGGCCGTCCAGCGCCCGAGCCAGCCGGGTGCGGGTGTACTCCCCCAGGTAGGTGACCACGTCGGTGTCCCGACCGATGCGTCGCAGCGCCGTCCGGGCCATCGGCAGCGCCGCCCAGCCGACCTCGTGGCCGTGGGTCAGGGCGACCACCCGCCGGATCCCGGCCCGCCGACGCAGCCCGGCGGCGAGCAGGCCGAGCGGAGCCGCCGCGCCGAACCAGACCGTGTCGCATCCGTACGACCGGGCCAGCCGGGCGGCCCGGCGGGCCACCAGCGGGGTGGGCAGCAGCACCTTGGTGCGCTCCCGCACCACCTCGAACGGTTGGTCGGCGTCGAACTTGTCCGCGCCGGCCCAGCGCGACGCGTACACCACCACCGAACCGGCCGGCTGACGCACCGCGAGGTTGTGCACGAACGACTGGATACCGCCCGGCCGGGGCGGAAAATCGTTCGTGACAAGCAACGTGCGGTGATGATTCACTCGCTGACGCTCGCTCACCGGCCAACCTTTCGGGCGTACGCGCGGGCGGCGGCGATCCGCTCCACGGTGGACGGGTGCGACGCCGAGTAGAGGTACTCCCAGCGGGGCGGGTCGGGGTCGGAGAGGTTGACCGCGGACAGCCGCCGCTGCATCGACTCGAATGCCACCGGGTCGCCGGTCAACGCCAGCGCGTGCGCGTCGGCGCGGGCCTCGATCCGCCGCGACATCAGCGACTGCACCGGGGTGAAGACCAGCCCGGCCACCGTCACCAGGGCGAGCAGCAGTGGAAACGCGCGGGGTTCAGCCGCCGAGTCGACACCGGCCAGGCGCAGCAGCGGGGGCCAGGAGCCGATCAGGTAGAGCGCCACCACCGCGGCGGCGGCGCCGAGCGCGCCGGTGAGGGTGCCCACCGATACGTCCCGGTCCCGGGCGTGGCCGAGTTCGTGCGCCACCACCGCTGTCACCTCGGCCGGCGTCGCCTCGCGCAGCAGGTTGTCGTACACCACCACCCGGCGGGTCGGCCCCAAGCCGGAGACGTACGCGTTGACCGCCCGGGTGCGCCGGGAGGCGTCGGCGACCAGCACGTCGCGCACCGGCACTCCGTCGCGTTCGGCCAACTCCATGAGCTGGCTGCGCAACGGCGAGGGTTCCATCGGGCTGAACCTGTTGAAGACCGGCTCGACCAGCACCGGCAGCACGAAGGAGAGCAGCACCACCAGGGTGGCGGCGCCGGCCGCGCCGAACGCCCACCACCAGCGCGGGGCGAGTCGGATGACGGTGTAGAAGCCGAGCAGGGCCACCGCGCCGATGACGGCACTTACCGCGTACGACTTGAGCAGGTCCACCGCCCAGCCGCCCCAACCGTTGGTGGCCAGCCCGTAGCGGGTGAGCACGCTGTGCCGCCAGGCCGCGAACGGCAGCGTCACCAGGTCGGCGACCAGCACCACGGCCAGACCGCCGAGGATCGCCTGCGCGATCCAGTGCCCGCCGAAGGGGCGCCCGGCCAACTCGACCAGGCGACTGCCCAGCGGGGTCAACCCGAGCGCGAGTGCCACCAGCAGGCCGACGCCGAGGGCCGCCCAGCCGCCGGGACGCAACGCGGATCGGAACTGCCGGGCGTGCTCCACCTGCCCGGTCGGCAGGTCACGCAGGGCGGCGAGCTGGTCTGCCCGGGGAGCCGGTGGGCGCTGCCACGGGACCAGCACCAGTGCCGCCACGACCAGCGCGACGCCCAGCCCGGCCAGGGTCAGCACTGCCCACCCCCGCGGGCTCACCGCGACGCTCCGTCCGGCACCGGCGACCCGCCGCAGCGAACGCGAACCGACCCGTCGCCCCCCGTGCGCCTCATACCGCCGCTCCTGTCGCCATGGGCGCCCATCCTATGTCCCGGCGGGTGCCCGCCCCGCGCCCGTCGACCCACCCGCACGGCCGGCCCAGGACCGGCGCAGTCGGGCTCAGGACCGCGAGAGCCGACGCACCAGCGAGTCCGCCCCCAGCGGGTACGCCCCGTGCCGGCGTACCCCGTCGGCGACCTCACGATCGGAGGACACCACCACCACGGGGCGGCCGGGCGGTTCGGCACGGACCAGTCGGCGGATCAACTCGTCGGCGGTCTCACCCTTGCGGGAGAACAGCACCCGTACGCCGCGCGGGGCAGGCGGCAGGCCGTGCACTCGTTCGGCGCCGTCGAAGACCACGGTGACCTCGTCACCGGTCTGCGCGGCGATCCCGCCGAGGCCGGTGACCAGCCGCTTGCGCTGCTGTTCCAGCGACATCTCGCCGAAGCCACGCTTGGTCACGTTGTAGCCGTCGACCACGAGGTGCGCCCGGGGCAGGGCCAGCAGTTGATCCAGCCGGGCCGGGTCGTCGGTGTCCTGGGCTCGGGCCGCGGCAGCGGTGGCGCCCGGAGAATCAGCGAAGGAGTCGGCCACGAAGTCGGCGGGCAGCCGGTCGACCGGGTCCAGGGCCAGCTCCCGACGCAGCCCGAGGGCGGCCTGACCGATCGTCTCCAGCAGCAGCCACAGTCGTGCGTCGTCGACCGAGCGGGCCTCCTTGGCGCTGCTGCGGGCCGCTCCGGCTGCCGCCTCCGCCTCGGCCAGCCGGGCTCGGGCGCGACGCAGTTCGGCGTCCGCGTCGGCGGCGGCCCGCGTGGCCCGGCCCCGCTCGGTGGCCAGCAGCTCGTTCGCCCGGCGCTCGCGGGCCTGGCTCTCCCGGAGCGTACGGGCCAACTGCCGGGCCTCCTCACGCAGCTGGCCCAGCTCCTCGCGCACCCGGGCCAACTCGTCGCGGAGCTTGTCCGCCTCCACCCGGGCCACCGCCCGGTCATGGTCGGCCCGGGTGGCCCGCTGCTCGGCCTGCCGAACCAGTTCGGCCACCACCGCGGTGTCCGCCTCGGCGCGGACCGCCGCCCCGCTGGCGTCGATCAGCTCCCGCCAGCCGCGCGGGCGGGCCAGGTAGGCCAGGGCGGCCACCTCGACCGGGTCGGCGGCGGCGGGGGCGGTGCCCTCCACCACTGCCGTACCCAGGTCACCGGCATCGGTCAGGACCCGGGCGGTGACCCGCTGCCGGAACAGTGGATCGGCGGCGAGTTGAGCGGCGATCATCGGCGCACCGAGCCGGGCGCGTCGGTTCGGGGCGAACTTGGCGACCCGGCGCAGCGGCACGGGCACCTCGTCGGCGGGCAGACCGGGCAGCACCGCGGCGGTGAGCGAGATGATTCGCTGTCGCACCGGCTCGGGCAGGCTCGGCTCCGGCTCCGGCTGCCCCGGCTCCACCGACCCGGAATCCGTCACTGCCGGGGCGTCGGTGGCGTCCTCACCGGTCGCAGGAACCGCGACGACCTGCTCCTCCTGCGGGAGGTTGTCGTCGTGCGGCTCGGTGAGGGGCATGTGGCAAGTCTCCCACCGCGACCGGGCCCACCGCCCGGTGAGTGAGCCGATCTCTCATCCTAGACCCGGGAGTTGCCGGTGGGACGGATGGGGCGCGAGTGTCGGACCGGACCGTTACGGTGCCGCGGATGGCAGCACAGGAGTTCCTGCAACCGGCGCTGGCCGGGCTCGATCCGACCGTCGGCGGTGTCGACCCGGCGCTGCCGCTGTACGCGACGACATTCGTGGTGGTCGACCTGGAGACCACCGGCGGGGCTCCCGACGGTGGCGGCATCACCGAGATCGGCGCGGTCAAGGTGCGCGGCGGTGAGGAGTTGGGGGTGCTGGCCACCCTGGTCAATCCCGGGGTGCCGATTCCACCGTTCATCACCGTGCTGACCGGCATCACCCAGGCGATGCTGCTGCCGGCACCACCGATCGAGCAGGTGCTGCCGAGCTTCCTGGAGTTCGTCTCGGATGCCGTGCTGGTCGCCCACAACGCGCCCTACGACGTCGGCTTTCTGAAGGCGGCCTGCGCGAAGCACGGCTACCGCTGGCCGAACCCGCGGGTGCTGGACACCGCGGCGCTGGCTCGGCGGGTGCTGCTGCGTGACGAGGTGCCCAACCGCAAGCTCGGCACCCTCGCCGCGTACTTCCGCGCCGCCACGCAGCCGACCCACCGAGCCCTGGACGACGCCCGGGCCACCGTCGACGTGCTGCACGGGCTCATCGGACGCCTCGGCGGGCACCGGGTCGACACCATCGGCGACGCCATCGAGTTCGCCCGCGCGGTCACCCCGACCCAGCGGCGCAAGCGGCACCTGGCCGACGGCCTGCCCCGCTCCCCCGGGGTCTACATCTTCCGGGCCGCCGACGACCGACCGCTCTACGTCGGCACCTCCCGGGACATCGCCACCCGGGTGCGCAGCTACTTTACCGCCGCGGAGAAACGCGCCCGGATCTCGGAGATGCTGGCCGCCGCCGAACGGGTCGAGGCGGTGGAGTGCGCACATTCGCTGGAGGCCGAGGTGCGGGAGCTGCGGCTGATCGCGGCGCACGCGCCGCCGTACAACCGCCGGTCGAAGTACCCGGAGCGGGTGGTCTGGTTGAAGCTGACCGACGGGCCGTACCCCCGGTTGTCGGTGGTCCGGGAGATCTCCCCGGGCGACCGCGCCTACCTCGGCCCGTTCACCTCGCGACGCGCCGCCGAGCTGGCCGCCGCCGGCTTCCACGACGCGGTCCCGCTGCGGCAGTGCACCCACCGGCTGTCGCTGCGCACCGTCACGCCGGCCTGCGCGCTGGCCGAGCTGGGTCGCTGCCCGGCACCCTGCGAGCATCGGATCTCTCCCGAGGAGTACGACGCCCAGGCGGTCACGCCGTTCGCCACCGCCACCACCGGCGATCCGCAGCCGGTGGTGGACGCCCTGCTCGCCCGGATCGAGGCACTCTCGGCCGGCCAGCGCTACGAGGACGCGGCCGTGCTGCGCTCCCGCCTCGCCGCGGTGCTGCGGGCCGCCGTACGCATGCAGCGCCTCGCCGCGTTGAGTGGGCTCGCCGAGGTGGCTGCCGCTCACCCGGCGGCCGGCGGCGGCTGGGAGCTGGCGCTGATCCGGCACGGGCGGCTCGCCGGTGCCGGGGTGTCCCCGCCCGGCGTCCACCCTCGACCGACATTGGCCACCATCCGAGCCACGGCCGAGACGGTGCCACCCGGGCACGGTCCGGTACCGGCCGCCAGTCCGGAGGAGTCCGAGCGGATCCTGTCCTGGTTGGAGCGACCGGAGACCCGGCTGGTCGAGATGTCAGCCGGTTGGTCCTCCCCGGTGGCCGGGGCGGCACGGTTCCGGGACCTGTTGACCAAGGCCGAGAACGCGGCGTCCCGGCAACTCTGGTCCGAACGCTCATGAGCAACTGTCCGATCGGACTACGTCGACTCACTTACTCTGTTAAGGAAGTGCAGTCCTGCCCGTTTCGAGGGTCTGCTCCCGCTTGCCGGATTCCGGTGGTGGTGCAGCAGGCGTGAGGGGGTGTCCCAGGTGGACGTCAACGCCGGACACGGCGGCGCCCTGGGCGGTGCGCTCCCGACACAGCCCGGCGAGCTGCCCCTGACCAGACGACTCCGTTCGCTGCTGACCTGGCCGAGCGCCGAGACCGAACCGGTCGGCCAGCTGGTACGCACCCACCGCGCCATTCACGCCGGCGCCGACCCGGCGGTGCTGCGCCGCGCCTACACCATCGCGGACAACATGCACCGCGGCCAGTTCCGCAAGAGCGGGGAACCGTTCATCACCCATCCGCTGGCGGTCGCCCAGATCTGCGCGGAGCTGGGTATGGACACCACCACCCTGGTCGCAGCCCTGCTGCACGACACGGTGGAGGACACCCGCTACACGTTGCAGGCCCTCGCTGAGGACTTCGGCCACGAGGTCGCCCACCTGGTCGACGGGGTGACCAAGTTCGACAAGGCGTTCTACGGGCAGGCCGCCGAGGCGGAGACCATCCGCAAGATGATCGTCGCGGCCGGCAAGGACGTCCGGGTGCTGATCATCAAACTCGCCGACCGACTGCACAACATGCGCACTCTCGGCGTACGCTCGGCCGCCTCCCGCGAGCGGATCGCCCGCAAGACCCAGGAGGTGCTGGTACCGCTCTGCGACCGGCTGGGTATCCAGACCCTCAAGCGGGAACTGGACGACGTGGTGCTGCTGCACCTCGAACCGGACGAGCACGCCCGCATCGCGCGGCACGTACACGACCGGCCCGGCTGGGACAGCTACCTCGCCGAGGTGGTCGCGCAGGCCAGGGTGGCGCTGCGGCGCAGCCGGGTCGACGCCGAGGTGGCCCCGCGACCCCGGCACCTCTACTCGATCTGGAAGGACACCGTGGCCGGCGGCCACGCCGCCCCGTTCGACCTGCCCCGGATCACCATCGTGGTGGACGGCCCGGCGACCGACTGTTACGCCGCACTCGGCGCCGTGCACGGCGTCTGGCGGCCGGTGCCGGGCCGGTTCAAGGACTTCATCGCCTCGCCGAAGAACAACCTCTACCGATCCCTGCACACCAGCGTCTGCGGGCCGAAGAACCGCACGGTCGAGGTGCTGATCCGCACCACGGAGATGCACCGGGCGGCCGAGTACGGGGTGGCCGCCGACTTCCGCTTCCCCCGCTCCGGCGGGACGACGGCCCGCCCGGGGCAGCTCGACTGGCTGCGCCGGGTGTTGGACTGGGAGCAGGATGCGGCCGACCCGGCCCAGTTCCTCCACTCGCTTCGTTGCGACCTGTCCGAGGCGCAGATCCAGGTGGTCGCCGAGGGGCGGCAGATCGTGCTGCCCGCCGGTGCCACCCCGGTCGACCTGGCGTACGAGCTGGGCACGGACCGGGGGGAACGGTGCCTGGCGGCCCGGGTCAACGGTCGGCTGGTCCCGCTCTCCTCCGAGCTTGAGGAGGGTGACGTGGTGGAGATCTTCACCGAGACCGACGAGGAGAGCAGCCTCGACGCCGAGGTGGCTCCCCGGGGGCCGCGTCGCGAGTGGCTGGGGTTCGTCAAGTCGCCGCACGCACAGATGCAGATCAACAGGTGGTTCGCCGAGCACAGCGAGCCGGGCATCTCGATCAGCGACAAGGTACGCCTGGGCCGCGCCACCATCGGGCTGGCCCTGCGTCAGCACAACCGCGGGCTGGCCAGTGATCTGCCGCTGCTGCGGCTGTCGGAGGAACTCGGCTACCCGGATCTGGAAACCCTGCTGGTCGCGGTCTTCGACCGGGTCATCGAGCCGGACGCCGTGGTACGCCAACTAATCGATCTGGTCGACCACCGTCAGTGACCGCCCAGGCCGTACGCGGTACCCGGCGTGGTCCTCGTGGCGCGAGCACGCCTCACGGCCACTAGCCTGGAGCCATGATCCCCCGTACCCGCCGCACCGGGCGCGCCGTCGCGTACCAGGTCTTCTACCGGCTGCCGCTGCCGGTCCGACGTCGGCTGGTCCGGATGGCCGTACCCAAATACATCGTCGGCGCGGTCACTCTGCTCCGGGACAGTGAGGCCGAGGGTGCGGGACGGTTGCTGCTGCTGCGGCAACCACCGGGCCGCGGGTGGACCCTGCCGGCGGGGTTGCTGCAACGCGCCGAGCACCCGGCCGTCGGCGCCGCCCGGGAGCTGTACGAGGAGAGCGGTGTCCGCCTCTCCCCCACCCGACTCACCCCGGCGGTGCCCAACGCCATCGTGCACGCCAAGGGCTGGGTGGATGTGGTGTTCACCGCCGAGGTGCCCGCGTCCAGCACCGAGTTGACCGTGGACGGGGCCGAGGTCTTCGAGGCCGCCTGGCATCCGCTGGACGATTTGCCGAAGCTGACCTGGCCGACCGCCCGCCTGCTGGCGTACTACGACATCGGTCCGCTGGCCGGGCAGTTCCCACCGCCGCTGCCCGACACGACGCCATGACCCGGCCCGGGGGTGCCGAGAGCGACCGTCGGCCCACCGTTGCCTCCGCCGGCATCTGCGCGGTGGTACTCGCCGCCGGCGAGGGCACCCGGCTGCGCCCGCTCACCGAACGGGTACCCAAGGCGCTCTGCCCGGTGGGCAACGTGCCCCTGCTGGACCGGGCGCTCGCCCGGCTCACCGGTCTCGGCCTGAGCGGCCCGGCGGCGGTCGCGGTCAACGCCTGCTACCTGGGCGAACAGGTGGTGCAGCGGGTGGGTGCCCGGGCGCACCTCTCGGTGGAGCCGGGCAGTCCGCTCGGCACCGCGGGCGGGGTGGGACGGCTACGGGACTGGATCGACGGCCGGGGCGTGCTGGTCGGCAACGCCGACGCCTACCTGGCCGATCCGGCGGCACCGCCCGGCCCCGACATCACCACGCTGCTCGACGGTTGGGACGGCGAGTCGGTACGCCTGCTCGGCCAGCCGGCCGCAGACCCGGGCGCACCGGGCACCTTCGACGGGCACGTCTTCACCGGTTTCTCGCTGTTGCCGTGGCGGCTGGTCCGCGACCTGCCCGCCACCTTCGGCGACCTGGTACGCGCGGTGTGGCGCCCGGCCGAGGCGGCCGGCCGGCTGACCGTGGTCAGTTACCGGGGCACCTTCATCGACACCGGCACCCCGGCCGACTACCTCGCCGCGAACCTGCACGCCGCTGGTGACGGCGGCCTGATCGACCCGGCCGCCACGGTCACCGGCCCCTGCCATCGCTCCGTCGTGGGGGCGGGTGCCACCGTCCGGGGTGCGGTCAGCCGCAGCGTGATCTGGCCGAACGCCCTCGTCGGCGCCGACGAGCACCTGCACGACGTGATTCGCGTCGGTGCCGACCTGACCGTCCGGGCGGCTTGACCGGAGGCCGGGCCTTAGCATGAGCGACGACGCCGACGAACGGAGAACCCTCCAGTGATCACCGCGATCGTGCTGATCGACTGCGCCACCGACGCGATCCCCGAGGTGGCCGAGGCACTGGCGAACCTGCCGGGGGTGAGCGAGGTCTACTCGGTGGCCGGGCACGTCGACCTGATCGCCATGGTCCGGGTCCGCGAGTTCGACGAGATCGCCCAGATCATCGCGGGCAGCATCTCGAAGGTGCCGGGCGTGCTCAACACCGAGTCGCACATCGCCTTCCGCGCGTACTCGCGGCACGACCTGGAGGAAGCCTTCGCCATCGGGCTGGGCAGCACCGACTGAGCCGGTCCACCCCGCACGGGGTGGACCGGCTCGTCGCGTACCGCCGGGTCAGCTCTGCTGTGGCACCGGCGTCTCGGTGACGGTGCCACCCGGAACCGGGGCCTCCTCGGTGAAGGTCTCACCCGGAGTCGGCGTGGTGCCGCCCGGAGCCGGGACGGTGCCACCCGGGCTGGGCGTACCGCTCGGGCTGGTCTCCGGGACCGGGATGCCGAGTTCCTCGGCCAACATCACCAGGGCGTCGTAGTGCGCCTGCAGGACCGGCAGCGCGGTCTGCGCCAGCTGGACCACCTGCGGTTCGGTACCCTGCGAGATCTCCGTCTGGGTCGCCTGGATGGCCTGGACGTGGCCGGCCAGTTCCTGGGTCACCCAGAGCCGGTCGAACTCCTCACCGCTGGCGTTGTTGAGCTGGTCGAGACCGTCCTGCTGATCGGTGGTCGGCTCGCTAGGCAGCTCGACGTTTAGCTGTCCGGCCAGATCCTGCACCGACTGGTCCAGTTCGGTGTGGTCCGTGACGAACTGCTGCCCCAGCTCCTTGACCTGCTGGTTCTGGCCCTTCTCCTGGGCCAGCTCACCGGCGGCGATCTCGTACAGGTTCACCTGGTGGACCGCCTGCAGGTACTGGCTGTCCTGTTCCGACGGCTGCGCCGCCGCCTGTGCCGCCGCGGCGGGCGCGACGCCCACCAGCACCAGCGCGGCCAGCAGGCCGAGGCGTTTGATACCCAACATGCTTCCTCCCCGTTGAGACGTTGGACCGCACGGATACCCGGCTGGCCGGGGTTATTCCTGCGATCCGGCGACGACGGGAGGCGGCGACGACGTGTCCGGAAGAGGCGAAACGAACGCGGCGCCCGCCGGAACTGGTCCGGCGGGCGCCACGTCACGTTGCGACGGATCTCAGGAGCGGGTCTCCCCGCTGGTGATCTCCTCCCGCTCCGGGCGCGGCTCGACCGGCGGGTGCCCCGGCGAGACCGGAGCCTCGGCCGGGCGCTCGATCGGGTAGAAGAAACCGCGGATGGCCGGGCCGAGCGCACCGAGCCGGTTCATCTTCTTCGGCACCACCCAGCCGGCGTAATCCAGCTCGCCGTGCCCGTTGCCCGCACTGAGCGGCTGGTGCACCTCGACGAACCGCCCGTCCGGCAGCCGCCGGATGATGCCGGTCTCCACGCCGTGCGCGAGAACCTCCCGGTCGTGCTGCTGCAGGCCCAGACAGATCCGGTAGGTGACGTAGTACGCCAGCGGTGGAAGGAGCAGCAGACCGACCCGGCCGGCCCAGGTCATCGCGTTCAGGCTGATGTGGAACTTGTCGGCGATGACGTCGTTCGCGCCCGACAGCGTCAGGATCACGTAGAACGTGAGGGCCATGACGCCCAGACCGGTGCGGAACGGGACGTCGCGGGGACGCTGGAGCAGGTTGTGGCTGCGGTAGTCCTTCAGGTGGCGAGCCTCCATGAAGGGATAGAGCAGGGATATCGCCACCAGGATGCCGGGTAGCACCACCGTCGGCCAGAACAGCGGCGGGATCACGTATCCCTCGCCGATGGGTATGGTGATCTCCCAGTCCGGCATCAGGCGGGTCGAGCCGTCGAGGAACATGACGTACCAGTCCGGCTGGCTGGCCGCCGAGACCACCCACGCCTCGTACGGGCCGAACAGCCAGACCGGGTTGATCTGGAACAGACCGCCCATCAGCGCGATCACGCCGAAGACGACCATGAAGAAGCCGCCCTGCTTGATCGCGTAGCGCGGGAACATCCGCTCGCCGACCACGTTGCCGTTCGTCCGGCCCGGTCCCGGCCACTGGGTGTGCTTCTGCTTGAACACCAGGCCCAGGTGCACGGTGATCAACGCGACCAGTAGGCCGGGGATGAGCAGCACGTGGGCAATGAAGAACCGGCTGATGATGATCGTGCCGGGGAACTCGCCGTTGAAGACCGCCGCGGTCACCCAGGAGCCGATCACCGGGATGGAGAGCATGATCGCGGAAGCGATCCGCAGGCCAGTGCCGGACAGGCCGTCGTCCGGCAGCGAGTAGCCGGTGAAGCCGGCCAGGAAGCCGACCCAGAACAGCAGCGAGCCGATGATCCAGTTGGTCTCGCGCGGCTTGCGGAACGCGCCGGTGAAGAAGACCCGCAGCATGTGCACCACGATCGCGGCCATGAACAGCAGCGCCGCCCAGTGGTGCATCTGGCGCATGATCAGGCCGCCACGGACGTCGAAGGAGATGTCCAGCGTCGAGGCGTACGCGGCCGACATCGGCGTGCCCCGCAGCGGGGCGTAGCTGCCGTTGTAGATGACCTCGGTCATCGCCGGCTCGAAGAAGAAGGTCAGGAAGACACCGGTCAGCAGCAGGACGATGAACGAGAAGAGCGCGATCTCGCCGAGCAGGAAGGACCAGTGGTCGGGGAAGACCTTGTTGAGCAGTCGGCGCAGCGGAGTCGCCACCTGGAAGCGGTCGTCGACCGCTCGGGCGGTGTTGCCCGGCACTGCTGCCACGTCAAACTTTCGCCGCTTCACGGCCGCTCCCAGAAGTCGGGCCCGACGGGTTCAGTGTAGTCGGACGTAGCCACGAAGTAACCTTCGGCGTCCACCTCGATCGGCAGCTGCGGCAGCCGCCGGCTGGCCGGACCGAAGACGGGCTTGGCGTTGTCGGTGATCAGGAACTGCGACTGGTGGCACGGGCAGAGCAGCCGGTTGGTCTGCTGTTCGTACAGGCTCGCCGGGCAGCCGGCGTGCGTGCAGATCTTCGAGTACGCGGCGTAGTTGCCCCACATGTAGCCGCCGTGGCCCTCGCGCTCGTTGTTGCGGCGCGACGCCTCGGCGTCGTCCTCGCGCAGGTGGATCAGCAGGGTGGGCGAGTCCGCGTACCGGTTGCTGACCCCGTGCTCCACGCCCGGGAAGACGGTGATCTGACCACCGGCGCTGATGTCGGCCGGTCGGATGGGCCGGCCGTCCTCGCGGACCAGCCGGATCTTCTGACCGTCCCGGGGGGCGAACCCGGTGGTCATCATCTGGTCGTCCTTGTGCGGGTCGGAGATCAGCCCGCCGACCAGGGGCGCCGCGGCGACAGCGCCGACCGGCAGCAACCCGGCCAGCAGCGACACCCCGAGCAGCGGCCGACGCTTGACCCCCAGTTCGTCGGCCATGTACGCCATGGTCTCGCCGGTGATCCGCTGGTCCTCGGCGGGCACCGCGCCCTCGTGCCGGTCCTGGATCGACACCTCCTTGGGCAGCAGCTTCTTGCCCCAGGTGAGGATGCCGAAGCCGATGCCGAGCAGGGCGACGCCGAGGGTCACCCCGAGCAGCGGGGTGTAGAGCTTGTCGCCGCCGCGACCCGGCTCGTACTCCCACGGCCACCAGATGTAGATGGCCAGGAAGGCGGTCGCCGCCAGCCCGGTCAGCAGGAAGAAGCCCGCCACCGTGCGGACCAGCCGCCGTTCGGCCTTGGTCCCCGGTGCCACCTGCGGCTCGTAGTGGACGATCTCGATGTCGTCCCGCCGGGCACCCTCCCGGACGATGTCGAACCGACTCAGCCGGGGGTCGTTCACGTCGAGCGGCTCTCCGCCCGGCAGGGCCCGCTGCCCGGTCTGGCTGCTCATGGTCCCCCCGCTCACGACTTGCCCGCGATCCACAGGCTGGCGAAGACCAGCGCGACGATACCGACGAGGAAGATCGCCACTCCCTCGGTGGAGGGTCCGTACCGGCCCAGGTTGAACAGGCCGCCCGGGTCGCCGTCGTCCTTCAGCGTCTGCTGGATGTAGGCGATGATGTCCGCCTTCTGCTCCGGCGTGATCTGGTTGTCACCGAAGACCGGCATGTTCTGCGGGCCGCTGAGCATCGCCGCGTAGATCTGCCGGTCGGTGGCCGGCGCGAGGCTCGGCGCGTACTTGCCCGAGGAGAGGGCGCCGCCGCCGCCGCTGAACGCGTGGCACTGCGAGCAGTTGATCCGGTACAGCTCGCCGCCGATCGCGACGTTGCCGTCGGCGTGCAGGTTGTCACCGGCCGGCACGACCGGGCCACCGCCGAGCTCCTGGATGTACGCCGCGAGCTGGTCGATCTCGTCGCGGGTGAACACCTCGGGCTTGCGCGCCGCCTGGGCCTCCTGCCGGGCCATCGGCATCCGACCGGTGCCCACCTGGAACTCCACGGAGGCGGCGCCGACGCCGATGAGGCTCGGCCCGCGCCCCTCGACCCCCTGCGCGTTGCGACCGTGACAGGTCACACAGCTCACGTCGAACAGCGCCTTGCCGTCGGCGGCGGCGGTGCTCAGCGGCGGGTTCTCCTGGGCGGCAGCGCCGGGGGCGAGGACGGTGTAGGCGCCGCCGGCCAGCATCAGCGCGGCGACCAGCCGGACCGCAGCACCCAGCCGGCGGCGGCCCCTGCTGGGCGCCCCGGGCCGCCCGCGCAGCCGCGCGAGCAGACCGCGTCGGCGGTCGTTGTCAGAAGTCATGACCTGTGTCCTTAACCGGTTGGACCTTGTGTTGCGGGGGGTGGAGCAGCGGCAAGGCGGCTGGCGCGCGCCAAGATCACTGAAGCCAGTAGATCATGGCGTAGAGCGCGATCCACACGACGTCGACGAAGTGCCAGTAGTACGACACCACGATCGCGGCGGTGGCCTGAGCCGGGGTGAACCGGCCCATGGTGGTACGGATCATGAAGATCACGAAGGCGATCAGACCCCCGGTGACGTGCAGGCCGTGGAAGCCGGTGGTCAGGTAGAACATCGACCCGTAGCCGTCGCTGTTGATCTTGACGCCGTGGTGCACCAGCTCGCGGTACTCGTTGAGCTGGCCGAGCACGAAGATCAGACCCATCACGAAGGTGATCGTGAACCAGCGCCGCAGCGCGTGGACGTCACCCTTCTCGGCGGCGAACACGCCGAGCTGGCAGGTCACCGAGGACAACACCAGGATCACCGTGAAGGTGGTCGCGTACGGGATGTTGAGGACCTCGGTGTGCTCCGCCCACTGCTCCGGTGCCGCCGCGCGGATGGAGAAGTACATCGCGAACAGCGCCGCGAAGAACATGAGTTCGCTGGAGAGCCAGACGATCGTCCCGACGCTGACCATGTTGGGACGCGTCAGGGAGTGGATCCGGCTCTTGTCAATGGCTGGGGCCGCAGTCACGCGGTCATTATTGCCGTTCACCACGGCCGGCGATCAGCGGGGGGTGAAACCCGGGCCAGGTGTGGCCCGATCGGTACCGTCCGGTTCGCCTGACCTAGGCTGTTTGGTGTGCTGCACGTCGATCCGATCTCCCTGGCTGCTCCGGCCGCGCCGCTGCTCACGGCGGCCATGACCGGCTCTGCCGCGAACGGGATGACGACGGGCGTCGGGGCAGTGGCGGCCGAAGCCGCCCCACCGCCGTTCTCCATCACCGCCGTGGTGACCGAGGCGCGGCTGGACAGCTGGCTCGCCGTCGGCCTGGTCCTCGCCGCCGGTCTCTATCTCTACGGGGTGTACCGGCTGCGGCTGCGCGGCGACCGCTGGCCGGTCGCCCGGACGATCTTCTTCCTCGGTCCCGGCCTCGGCGGCATCGCCTCGGTGACGGTCAGCGGGCTGGAGACGTACGACACCACGCTGCTGTCGGTGCACATGGTGCAGCACATGGTGCTGTCCATGGTCTCGCCGATCTTCCTGGCGCTGGGCGCGCCGGTGACCCTGGCCCTGCGTACCCTGCCGACCGGTCCACGCAAGCGGCTGCTCGCGGTGGTGCACAGCCGGATCGCCCGGATCTACACCTTCCCGCTCGTGGCGTTCGCCATCTTCGTGGTGAACCCGTTCGCGCTCTACTTCACCGACCTGTACCGCTACACGCTGGAGCACGCCTGGGCGCACGAGGTGGTGCACGTGCATTTCATCATGACCGGCTGCGTCTTCTTCTGGCCGCTGCTCGGACTGGATCCGCTGCCGGGACGCTGGCCGTACCCCGGGCGGGCACTGCTGATGCTGTTGTCGGTGCCGTTCCACACCGTGCTCGGGCTGACGATCATGCAGAGCACCACCCTCTTCGGCGGCGACTGGTACCCCTCGCTCGGGCTGACCTGGGCCGACCCGTGGGAGGACCAGGTGCTCGCCGGCGGGATCCTGTGGGCCGGTGGCGAGTTCGTCAGCGTGACGATGCTCGCAGTCCTGGTGGTGCAGTGGATGCGTCAGGCCGAGCGGGAGGCCCGCCGGATCGACCGCGAACTGGATCGCCAGGAGGCCCGCCGCCGAGCGGCGGAAACGAGGGCCTGAGGGCAGCCCGGCAACCGGCCGGGGCGGCGTGTCGCGCGCACCACACCGACCGGTACGATCAGCCACGCAGCTACGAAGTGGGAGCCGTGAAAGCCATGAGCGAGCGGATCAAGCTCGGTGCGATGGTGTCTCAGGACGGCCCGAAGCGAAGCGGAGTGTCGGCATGAGCGACCGTCTGTGCACCGTCCTGCTCTACAGCGACGACCCGCAGGTGCGGGACCGGATGCGGCTCGCCGTCGGCACCCGACCCGCGGCCGACCTGCGGGTCGAGTTCGTCGAGGCGTCCACCTACGCCGAGTGCGTCCGACTGGTCGACGACTACGAGATCGACCTGATGCTGCTCGACGGTGAGGCCACCCCCGGCGGCGGCATCGGCATCGCCCGACAGATCAAGGACGACCGTGACGACGCCCCACCCACCTGTGTGGTGATCGCCCGCGCCGCCGACCGCTGGCTGGCGTCCTTCGCCGAGGTCGACGCCACTCTGGTGCACCCGCTCGACCCGGTCACCACCGCCGCCACCGTGACCGAGCTGCTGCGCGCGGGCGCACCCGCCTGACGTCCCACTCCGGCACCGCCACGGCGCCGGGCGAGCCGGCGCCGGTCCCGTCCCACCCGTAACCGTCTGCTCGGGAGGCCCACCATGGGCGATCGGACCTGGCCGCACCTGCTCACCGCGCTGCTGCGCGGCGAGGAACTATCCGCCGCCGACACCGCCTGGGCGATGGGCGAGATCATGTCCGGGTCGGCCGGGCCGGCCCAGATCGCCGGCTTCGCCGTCGCGCTGCGGGCCAAGGGCGAGACCCCGGCCGAGGTGACCGGGCTGGTCGAGGCGATGCTCAGCCGGGCCGTCCCGGTCGAGCTGCCCGAGGAGGTACGCGCCGAGGCGCTCGACGTGGTCGGCACCGGTGGCGACCTCGCCCACACGGTAAACATCTCCACGATGACGGCGCTGGTCGTGGCCGGGGCCGGCGTACGCGTGGTCAAGCACGGCAACCGGGCCGCCTCGTCCTCCTGCGGCACCGCCGACCTGCTGGAGTTCCTCGGCATTCCACTGGATCTCGGGCCCGATCAGGTGGCCCGCTGCGTGGCCGAGGCCGGGATCGGCTTCTGCTTCGCGGCCCGGTTCCACCCCGGCATGCGCCACGCCGGTCCGGTCCGCCGGGAACTGGGCGTGCCGACCGCGTTCAACTTCCTCGGCCCGCTGACCAATCCGGGCCGTCCCCGCTCGGGCGCCGTCGGCTGCTTCGACGCCACGATGGCGCCGGTGATGGCGGCCGTCTTCGCGGCCCGCGGCGACTCGGTGCTGGTGATGCGCGGCGAGGACGGGCTGGACGAGTTCACCACTGCCGCGGCGACCCGGTTCTGGATCGCCCAGAACGGGACCGTCAGGGAGGCCGTGGTGGACGCGGTCGACCTCGGCGTACCCCGGGCCACCCTGGCCGACCTGCGCGGCGGCGACGCGGCCCACAACGCCGACGTGGCCCGGCGGCTGCTCGCCGGCGAACCGGGACCGGTACGCGACGCCGTCCTGGTCAACGCGGCGGCGGCCCTGGCCACCCAGGGGCCCCTGGACGGCGACCTGACCGACGCGCTCCGCGCCGGCCTGGGCCGCGCCGCCGAGTCGATCGACTCCGGCGCGGCCGCCCGCACCCTGGACCGCTGGATCGAGGTCGCCCGCACCGTCTGATCCCACCCGGTGCTCGACGCGGGGTGTGTCGGAGGGCCGTGGAAAACTACAACTGAGTAGTTCCGGCGATGCCCAGCGACCGGCCGCCGAGCGGAAGGAGAGGTCCGTGACGGAGCGCGACCTTCACTGCGACACCTGCGGCAGCATCCAGCCGTTCGAGGCGCCGCCCTGCGTCGACGGCCACGGGGCCGACTGCCCCGAGCGCGCCTGTACCGGCTGCGGGGCGGCGATCATCACCGTCTTCGTCCTCAGCCCGCCGCGCCGGTCGTCCCGTCGCCGCACGGCGATCCGACACCGCGCCGCCTGAACCGGCTCACCCACCAACGACGAGAGCCCGCCCCGGTTGGGGCGGGCTCTCGCTTCGTTTCCGCGGCTCAGTGCTCGGCGGTGCGCCGGGTGCCGCTGTAGTACTCGAACAGCAGGCCGCAGGCGGCCAGGATCACGGCCAGCGCACCGAGGCCGAGCAGCCAGAACTGCCAGAACACCAGGCCCAGGCCGGCGATCGCGGCGGCCAGGGCCAGCCCGAACGGCCAGTAGCTGCCCGGGCTGAAGAAGCCGATCTCGCCCGCGCCGTCGGCGATCTCGGCGTCCGGCCGGTCCTCCGGACGCAGGTCGATCCGGCGGGAGACGAACCAGAAGAAGCCGCCGCACATCGCGCAGAGCAGGAACGACAGCAGCAGGGCCACGGTGCCGATCCACTCGACCCGACCGTCCGCTTCGGCCCACGTCCAGCCGCCGTAGAGGAAGGTCGCGAACAGCAGGAACCCGGCGATGATCAGGAAGATACGCCACTCGGTCTTCATGCCGGTTGCCTCAGCTTCCCGTGCCGGCCGGAGCGGTGTCCGGGTTGAAGTTGCTCTCGGTGCGCCGCGTCTCGAACGGCCGCGTGGTGGTCGCGTACGGCTCCTCACCGATCGACGTCAACGCGTCCTGGGTCGAGGCACCGCCCTGCTTCGCGGCGAGGAAGCGGTCGAAGTTCTCCGGCGAGACGACCCGCAGCTCGAAGTTCATGAAGGCGTGGTAGCTGCCGCACAGCTCGGCGCAGCGGCCCACGTAGGCCCCCTCGGTCTCCAGCGAGGAGACCTCGAAGACGTTACGGATGCTGCCGGGCATGACGTCCCGCTTGAACAGCATCTCCGGCACCCAGAACGAGTGGATGACGTCGCGGCTGGTCTCCTCGAACCGGATGGACCGGCCGGTCGGCAGCACCAGGATCGGGATGACCTCGCTGGTGCCGAGCACCGACGCGGTGGTCTCGGCGTCGACGCCCTGGCCGTCGCGGTAGTTGAACTGCCAGTTCCACTTGAAGGCCACGACCTCGACGGTGACGTCGGGGTTGTTGGTGGTCTTCACCACGTCGGTCTGCACCACCGCGGTGTAGTAGAAGAGCACCGAGACGATCAGCACCGGCGCGATGGTGTAGAGGAACTCCATCGGCAGGTTGTAGCGGGTCTGCACCGGCAGCTCGTTGCCGCGCTTGCGGTAGCGCACGATGCACCAGAAGATCAGGCCCCAGACGAAGAAGCCGACCGCGAGTGCCGCGACACACGAGGCGATCCACAGGTCGTACATCCGCCGGGCCTCGGGAGTGATGCCGCCCTGCGGCCACCCGAAGCCCCCGAACGCCGCACCGACGTCACAGCCCGTGAGCAGGACCAGCAGCGCCGCCCCACTGAATCCGAGCCCGGCGAGACGCCCGGCACGACGCCCCCGCCGCCCACCGGCTCGCGGGGTTGCGCTGCGCCGTACGGCCGTCGGCCGTACCTCCGAACTCCTTGCGACCACCTGGTCCTGCCTCCCTAGCGCGCCGCGGTGTCCTCGTTTCGGCCGGCTCCGCCGAGCGGAGCCGCCGCACCGGCGGCAAAGGCGTCACCGACGGTCGCAGATTACTCGACCATGACGGGCTGGACCCGGTTGGGGTCGTTGTCCGCACCCGACGAGGGATCTTGTGCCGACCGAGGCGATAGCGTGGGCAGACGTGACTTCCTCCCCCGTCTACCTGGACGCGGCCACCGCCGCGCCGCTGCATCCGGTCGCCCGGCAGGCGCTGCTGGCCGCGCTCGACGACGGTTGGGCCGACCCCGACCGGCTCTACTCGCAGGCCCGGCGCGCCCGCCACCTGCTCGACGCCGCCCGCGAGGCCACCGCCGACACCCTCGGGGTACGCCCCGACGAGCTGTCCTTCACCGCCAGCGGCACCAGCGCCGCGCACACCGCAGTGCTCGGTGGGCTGCGCGGACGCCGACGGGCCGGCCGAGTCCTGGTGCACTCGGCGATCGAACACTCGGCCGTGCTGCACGCCGCCGAACAGCACGTCGCCGGCGGTGGCACGGCGGTCGAGGTGCCGGTCGACCGCCTCGGCCGACTGGACCTGGACGCCTGGTCGGCGGCGGTCACCGGTGCCGAGGTGGCGTCGGCCGCGCTGATCGCGGCCAGTCACGAGGTGGGCACCGTCCAGCCGGTCGAGGCCGCCGCGGCGGCCTGCGCCCGGGTCGGCGTGCCGCTCTACGTCGACGCCGCGCAGCTGGTGGGCCGGGTACCGGTGCCGTCCGGCTGGTCGGTGTTGACCGCGAGTGCCCGCAAGTGGGGCGGTCCACCCGGCGTCGGACTGCTCGTGGTCCGCAAAGGCACCCGCTGGGAGTCACCCTGGCCGGCCGACGAGCGTGAGTCGGGGCGTACGCCCGGCACGTTGAACCTGCCGGCGGTCGTGGCGGCGGCGGCGAGCCTGCGCGCGGCGACGGCCGACGCGGCGGCCCAGGCGACGCGGCTGTCCGCGCTGGTGGACCGGATCCGGGCCCGGGTGGCGGCCGAGGTGCCGGACGTGGAGGTGGTCGGCGATCCCGAGCACCGGCTACCGCATCTGGTCACCTTCTCCTGCCTGTACGTCGACGGGGAGGCGTTGCTGCACGCGCTGGACCGACGGGGTTTCGCCGTCTCGTCGGGCTCGTCCTGCACCTCGTCCACCCTGCGCCCGTCGCACGTGTTGGAGGCGATGGGGGTGCTCTCGCACGGCAACGTCCGGGTCTCGCTGCACACCGGCAACACCGAGGCCGATGTGGAACGCTTCCTCACCGAACTGCCCGGCATCGTCGCCGACCTGCGGGAACAGGCGGGAGTGACAGGGCTGTGAACGTCCCCGACGCCACCGGTGACACACCGGACCGCCCCGTGGGGGGCGCGTCCAGCGACCTGCCCGGTCAGCTGCCTGACGAGGTGCTCGACTGTCTCGGCCAGCGCTGCCCGCTGCCGGTGATCGCCCTGGCCCGCCGGCTACCGGAGCTGCCGGTGGGCGCGGTGGTCCGGGTACTCGCCGACGACCCGGCGGCAGCTGTCGACATCCCGGCCTGGTGCCGGATGCGCGGCCAGGAGTTCCTCGGCGCCCACCCCGGCCCCACCTACCACATCCGCCGAACCCACTAACAATTGATCACGAGGTGGGCGGCACCGTGGGATCGAACGCTGCCGCCAACCTCATGATCAACACCGATCCCGACGCCGGGATGCTGGTGCACGCTCGGGGTTCGAGTCAGGGGAGGAGGTGCGGGCGGAGTTCGTTGGCGGCGTGGTCGCCGTAGGACTCGGCGAGGCGCTTGACGAACACGTCCCGGCGCACCTGGTACTCCTGGGTGCCGACGGTCTCCAGCACCAGCGTGGCGAGCAGGGAGCCGACCTGGGCGGCCCGCTCCAGCCCTACCCCCCAGGACAGCGCGGTGAAGAAGCCGGCGCGGAAGCCGTCCCCGACACCTGTGGGGTCGACCGCCTGGGTCTCCCGGGCGATCGGCACGTGGATCGTCTCGATCTCCCGCCCCGCGATCTCCACCCCGTGCTTGCCCAGCGTGGTGACCCGGATCTTCACCCGGTCCAGCAGTTGGTCGTCGGAGAGGCCGGCCTTGCTCTGCAGCAGCGACTTCTCGTAGTCGTTGGTCATCAGGTAGTCGGCGCCGTCGATCAGCGCGATCACGTCCTCGCCGGGCATCCGGGCGAGCTGCTGGGACGGGTCGGCGGCGAACCGGTAGCCACGCTCGCGGCACTCGGCCGAGTGCCGCAGCATCGCCTCCGGGTCGTTGGCGCCGACCAGCACCAGGTCGAGCCCACCGAGACGCTGGGCGACCGGGTGCAGCTCGATGTTGCGGGCCTCGCTCATCGCGCCCGCGTAGAACGAGGCGATCTGGCACATGTCGGTGTCCGTGGTGCAGACGAAGCGGGCGGTGTGGGCGATCTCGCTTACGTGCACCGAGTCGCAGTCCACCCCGTGCCGCTCCAGCCAGGAGCGGTAGTCGGCGAAGTCGGCGCCGACCGCGCCGAGCAGCACCGGCCGGAGACCGAGCTGCCCCATGCCGAACGCGATGTTGGCCGCCACCCCGCCCCGGCGCAGCACCAGATCGTCCACCAGGAAGGAGAGCGACACCTTGTGCAGCTGATCGGCGATGAGCTGGTCGGCGAACCGCCCCGGGAAGCTCATCAGGTGGTCGGTGGCGATCGAGCCGGTCACGGCGATCTTCATGGCAACCCTCGGGATCGGCAGCAGAGCCCGATCAGCCTACCGGCACCGCGACCCCCGAGCGACCACCCGACTCCACCCCACCCACCCACACCCCACCCCACCCCCCCTGCACGGATGATCAAGAGGTTTTGGCCGCGCCGCCGGCCATATCGCGACCAGAACTTCTTGGTCAACTGGGTGGGCGCGGCGGCCGGGGATGCAGAGACGCGGACGGCGGTACGGCCGCTGGGGCCGTACCGCCGTCCGCGTGCAGAACCGGACTCAGCTGAACGAGTCTCCGCAGGCGCAGGAGTTGCCCGCGTTGGGGTTGTCGATCGTGAAGCCCTGGGCGTCGATCCGGTCGGCGAAGTCGATGGTGGCGCCGGCCAGGTAGGGGGCGCTCATCCGGTCGACGACGACCTCGACACCGTCGTAGTCGGTGACGATGTCACCGTCGAGCGAACGCTCGTCGAAGAAGAGCTGGTACCGCAGGCCGGAGCAGCCGCCCGGCTGCACGGCGACCCGGAGCCGCAGGTCGTCGCGGCCCTCCTGCTCGATCAGGGCCTTGACCTTCTGCGCCGCGACGTCGGTGAGGACGACGGACGTGGGGGCCTTGGCCTCGGTCGACTCGGTCTGCGCTGGCGTGGTCACGTGGAATTCTCCCTGCGGCGCGTCGGTGTGGTCCTCCCCTGGCCAACGTCAGCCGCCGGTCAGCGATTCCCACAGTGGTCCAGTTCTTGATTGTAGGCCGCCGGTGGCGGCCTGGCCCGGCGGCGTGACCAGGCACTCGGTGGGAACCGGGATCAGCGGCTCCACTGCCGGGCCAGCCGGGCGCCGAGCGCCCGCAGCCCCTCCGCCGGACGCTCCAGCGCGGCGGCCAGCCCGCCGTGCTCCTCGCCGCCGAAGTGCTCCACCAGGCTGTACGTGTCGGTCACCCCGACCGACGCCGCCTCCCGCCGCCCGGTGCTCACCTGCCCGGCGAGCACGACGCAGGGTACGCCCCGGTCGCGGGCGGCGCCGGCCACGCCGGCCACCACCTTGCCGCGCAGCGACTGGTGGTCGAACCGGCCTTCCCCGGTCACCACCAGATCCACCTCGTCGAGCACTGTTTCCAGCCCGACGGCCCGGCTGACCAGGCCGATGCCGGACTCGCACCGCCCGCCGAGGGCGAGCAACGCGGCACCGATGCCGCCGGCAGCGCCGCCACCCGGCAGCGCGCCCAGCCCGCTGGGGCAGCCGGGCAGGTCCCGCTCCAGCACCTCGGCCCAGCGCCCGAGCGCGGCGTCGAGCAGCAGCACGTCGGCCCGGTCGGCGCCCTTCTGCGGGCCGAAGACGTTGCTCGCGCCGTGCAGACCGAGCAACGGGTTGTCGACGTCGGTGGCCGCGATCAGCCGGGCCTCACGCAACCGGGGCAGCCCGTCGAGCTTCGCCGCGGCGGCCAGGGCCGCACCACCGTACGGCAGGGCCGCGCCGGTGCCGTCGAGGCCCACCGCACCCAGGGCGGCGAGCATTCCCGCGCCGCCGTCGTTGGTCGCGGAACCACCGAGCCCGACCACCACCGTGCGCGCGCCGGCCTCCACCGCGGCGGCGATCAGCAGACCCAGGCCGTACGACGTGGTGGTCAACGGGTCACGCTCGGCGGCGTCGAGCAGGTGCAGGCCGCAGGCCTGCGCGCTCTCCAGCCAGGCGACCGCACCCCCTTCGGTGAGCAGCATCTCACCGGTGGTCGGGCGGCCCAGCGGATCGGTCGTCGGCACCGGCACCCGCCGACCGGGCAGCGCCTCGGCGAGCACGTCGAGGAAGCCCGGTCCCCCGTCGGCCAGTGGTCTGACCAGCAGGTCGTCGCCGGGTGCCACCTCCCGCCAGCCGTCGGCCACGGCAGCGGCGACCTGCGGGGCCGGCAGCGTACCGGCGAACTTGTCCGGGCAGAGCAGTACGCGCATGCCTGGCAGTGTGGCAGCCCACACCGGCACGGGCGGCACGGCGGTCATGCTGTGGGACCATGGAGAGCGTGACGTCGACCTGGGTTGAGCCCTCCAACACCGCCACTGCGCTGCTGCTCCTCGGCCGCGGCAGCGACCCCGCCACCGAACGTGGCGTGGAGTGTCCGGGTGACCTGCCGGCACCGAGCGATCCCGACCTGGTGGCCCGTGCGACCGCGGCCAAGGCCGCCCTCGGCGACCGGGTCTTCGTGCTGGGTCACCACTACCAGCGCGACGAGGTGATCCAGTTCGCCGACGTGACAGGCGACTCGTTCAAGCTGGCCCGCGAGGCCGCCGCCCGGCCGCAGGCCGAGTACATCGTCTTCTGCGGTGTGCACTTCATGGCCGAGAGCGCGGACATCCTCACCGCCGACACGCAGCAGGTCGTGCTGCCCGACCTGGCCGCCGGCTGCTCGATGGCGGACATGGCCGCGCTGCCGCAGGTGGAGAACGCCTGGGACGTCCTCTCCGAGCTGGGCCTGACCGAGCTCACCGTCCCGGTCACCTACATGAACTCCTCGGCTGACATCAAGGGCTTCGTCGGCCGCAACGGCGGTGTGGTCTGCACCTCGTCGAACGCGAAGCGGGCCCTGGAGTGGGCGTACCAGCAGGGTGAGAAGGTGCTCTTCCTGCCCGACCAGCACCTGGGCCGCAACACCGCCGTGCTGGAGATGGGTTTCTCCCTGGACGACTGCGTCCTGTACGACCCGCACAAGCCGAACGGCGGGCTCACCGCGGAGCAGCTGCGCGAGGCGAAGATGATCCTCTGGCGCGGGCACTGCTCGGTGCACGGCCGGTTCACGCTGGACAGCGTCAACGACGTTCGGCAGCGGGTGCCGGGAGTGAACGTGCTGGTGCACCCGGAGTGCCGGCACGAGGTGGTGCAGGCCGCCGACCTGGTCGGGTCGACGGAGTACATCATCAGGACCATCGAGGCCGCCCCGGCCGGCTCCGCGTGGGCCGTCGGCACCGAGTTGAACCTGGTCCGCCGGCTGGCGCTGGCCCACCCGGACAAGCAGATCATGTTCCTGGACCGGGCCGTCTGCTACTGCTCGACGATGAACCGGATCGATCTGCCGCACCTGGTCTGGGCGCTGGAGGAGCTGGTCGCCGGTCGGGTGGTCAACCGGATCACGGTCGACGCGGACACCGCGCACCACGCACGGGTGGCGCTGGACCAGATGCTCGCACTGCCCGGGGCCTGACCTCGACCGTCCCTCACACTGAGTGAGGGACGGTGTACGCGAAAGTGCCGGATCACCGATAAATGCCCTCCGAAGCGGTGTGACCGGATCCATTCTCATCACGGAGGGCTATGCTGCCGGGCGACGACATACGCGGGCGCGGGCGTTTGGGCGCGACCGCGTCCCGGGTAGCGAACCGGGTGGTGTCCATCCATCGAAACGGCAGCACGCACGCGCTGGAGGTTGCGTTGACCGACGACGTCCTGGTCGTACACGGAGGCACGCCGCTGCAAGGGCGGATCCGCGTGCGCGGCGCGAAGAACCTGGTTTCCAAGGCGATGGTCGCCGCGTTGCTCGGCGACAGCCCGAGCCGGCTGTTCGACGTACCGAAGATCCGCGACGTCGAGGTCGTCCGGGGCCTGCTGGGGCTGCACGGCGTCAAGGTCACCGACGGCGTCGAGGACGGTGAGCTGGTCTTCGACCCGGCCAACGTGGAGAGCGCCAGCACCGACCAGATCAACGTGCACGCCGGCTCCAGCCGGATCCCGATCCTGTTCTGCGGGCCGCTGCTGCACCGCCTCGGGCACGCCTTCATTCCGGACCTCGGCGGCTGCCACATCGGGCCCCGGCCGATCGACTTCCACCTGCAGGCGCTGCGGGAGTTCGGTGCGACCGTCGACAAGACCCCCGAAGGGTTGCACCTGTCCGCGCCGAACGGGCTGCACGGCACCAAGTTCGCGCTGCCCTACCCGAGTGTCGGCGCGACCGAGCAGGTGCTGCTGACCGCGGTGATGGCCGAGGGTGTCACCGAGCTGCGCAACGCGGCCGTGGAGCCGGAGATCGTCGACCTGATCTGTGTGCTGCAGAAGATGGGCGCGATCATCAAGGTGCACACCGACCGGGTCATCGAGATCCAGGGCGTGCCGAAGCTGCACGGCTACACCCACCGGCCGATCCCGGACCGGATCGAGGCGGCGAGCTGGGCGGCGGCGGCGTTGGCCACCCGTGGCCACGTCGAGGTGCTCGGCGCGGAGCAGGCCGACATGATGACCTTCCTGAACGTCTTCCGGTCGGTCGGCGGCGAGTACGAGGTGACCGACACCCGTCCGCCTCGGCCCGGACAGCCGGGCCAGGAGGGCGGCATCCGTTTCTGGCACCCCGGCGGTGAACTCCAGGCCACCGCGCTGGAGACCGACGTGCACCCGGGCTTCATGACCGACTGGCAGCAACCGCTGGTGGTGGCCCTGACTCAGGCTCGCGGGCTGTCCATCGTCCACGAGACGGTCTACGAGCAGCGGCTCGGCTACACCGAGGCGCTGAACTCGATGGGCGCCAACATCCAGGTCTACCGGGACTGCCTGGGCGGCACCCCGTGCCGCTTCGGCCGGCGCAACTTCAAGCACTCCGCGGTGATCGCCGGCCCGAGCAAGCTGCACGCCGCCGACCTGGTCATTCCCGACCTGCGGGCGGGCTTCAGCCACCTGATCGCCGCGCTGGCCGCCGAGGGCACGTCGCGGGTCTACGGCGTCGACCTGATCAACCGGGGTTACGAGGACTTCGAGGCCAAGCTCGCCGATCTCGGCGCGCAGGTGGAACGGCCGTAGTCGACTCGACGCGCCGCCTGCCGCGCGTTCGCCTGCACCGCGATGTGCACCGGGCGCGCGGCGTTGGCTACCCTTGCCGCGTGCCGTCGCTGTTTCGTCGCAAGTCCGCCGACCTCGCCGATCCTCCCACCGAGCCGCTGACCCCGGCGCAGGAGGAGGCAGCCGAGGCGGCGCGGTCCCGTGCCTACACCCCGGCCAAGGGACGGGAGACGCCGAAGCGGCCCGTCACCGGCCGCCGACCCGCCGGGGCGACGAAGCCGCTGAGCAAGGACGAGGCGAAAGCGCTGCGCCGGCAACGACGCGCCGAGGCGGCCGCGGAGTTCCGGCGTGAGGGCGGTCCCCGTGACCGGGGTCCGGAGCGGCTGCTGGCCCGTAACGTCGTCGACTCCCGACGCACCGTCGGCACCTGGTTCTTCGGCGGCGCCCTGGTGGTGCTGATCGGCTCGAACCAGGCGATGCCGCCGGTGATCCGGTTGGCCTCCAACCTGCTCTGGGGCGCGCTGGCGCTGGGCGTGGTGATCGACTCGGTGCTCATCTCCCGCAGGATCAAGAAGCTGGTCCGCGAGCGGTTCCCGAAGTCCACCCAGCGGATGGGTTCGCTGTACCTCTACGCGATCATGCGCTCGATCACCTTCCGCAAGCTGCGTTCGCCGGAGCCGCGGGTCGCCATCGGCGACCAGGTCTGATCGCCACCCGGGCACGCCGAGCACTGTCGGATCCTCGAATCGGGCCCTTCCGCCGGGCTGGCACCGGAGCGATCCTGGCTCACGTCACCCGATCCTGGGTCACGTCACCCGCCCCCGGGCAGCCGCAACGGGCGACTGACGGTGGGTGCGGCATCGTCGGAAGTCCGATACCGGCATAGGGATAAATGTCCGGATCAATAGGATAACGTTTGGGTTGACGAGGGTGCCGCAGTGGCGGTGACCGAGCCCGCGCCGCTACCCTCCTTGCGCAGCCATTCGGTGCCCGGACGAGCGATTTCACCGGTCTCCGGGGTGCCCAGCGCGACCATTTCCGACGAGGTGACATCGCCGTGAGCGAGCGGACGCGAGCCGACCACCGGGGCGCGACCGTGAGCGAGCGGGCGCCGGCCCTGAGTTCTGGCACGTGCCGGGACGGCGGGCTCGATCGTTGGGGTTCCGCCGCACGCGCCCAAGCGTCTTCTGTCGTGACTGGCGCCGCCGCCCGGCGGCGTCCCGGCCGCAGCGACAGGTCCGGCGGATGAGTCGCGGCTACGCCGACCGGTGGCACGATCCCGCGGAGCCATCCTGGGTCGTCGAGCCGACGAGCGAGTGGCAGCCGCAGTTCCCTGGCCAGCGTTATCCGGGTGACATCGGCGTCGAGCACCAGCCACCGTCCGCCCGAGGTCGAGCGAGCGCCGTCGGGCGCGCCGAGGTGCCGCCGCTCGCGCCGACCCGACCCGACGGCACGTACGTCGGCCGGTCCTGGGACGACGAGCCGGATGGTTGGCCGGGCCGACACGAGGCACCTGAACGGCGGCCCGCCGACGGCCCCAACGGTTCGTCACCGTACGACCGGTCGGTGCCGCCCGACTCCCGGTCCGAAAGGGCGAGGCCCGACAGACGGCGCTCGCCGTACGGTGAGCCCGCCCGGGGTCGCGACGGGGTCGTCTGGTCGGACTTCGGCCCGCAGGGCACCGGTACCGGCGCACCACCACGACGCGACCAGCGTGACCCGGACCGGTATGTCGATCGACGCGACCAGCGTGAACCCGATCGGTTTCCCGACCCACGCGACCCGGATCGCCGCCGCGACCAGCGCGACCCGGACCGGTACGCGCGACGCGGCCCGGAGCGGCACGCCCGGCAGGAGCCCGAACGGCGTGACCCGGACCGTCGCGACAACCGATACCCGCGACCCGAACCAGAGCGACGTGGCCAGCGCGAACCCGAGCCGTACCCGGACCGGCCGCGCCGACGCTCCGAGCCGGCTGGCCGCGACGACTACCGGCGCGGCGCGCCGGTGTCCCCGGCCCCCCGTCCGGAACCCGGCTGGGCTGCCGAGGTGGACGAGGAGACGCGCCGGCCCGCCGCCGCACACCGCCCGGTGGAAGGTGCCGACCGCCGGGCGCCTGAAGACACCTCCCCGCGCCCTCGCTACCAGTGGAGTCACCACCCCGGGCAGCCGACCCGCACCGACGGCCCACTGGTGGACGGTTACCGCACCGACTTCGTCGGCGGCGGCGATCCGGACGCCGCTCCGTACCCGGACGGCTTTGTCGACGACGAACCGATCCCGGCCGCGCCCGACGAATGGGTCCGCCCGGATCCCCGTCGGAGACGCCCGGAACCGCCGACGCCGGATCAGCAGCCGTACGGCGCTCCGTCGCGTGGCGACCTGCCCTGGCCCGCGCCCGGACCGCTGCGACCGAGCAGCGGACGGGACCATCGCGAGTACCAGCGGCCGAAACCACAGGAGCCGGAGGCCGACCGGCGACCGATCGGCGCACCTGACGGTCCCGGCCCGGAGCGGTTCGTCGACCGGCCGGCCGCTGCGCTGCCCGACCCCGAACGGCCGGTCTCCGCGGCACCCGACCAGGATCCACGCCGCCGGCACCTGTCGGTGGTGCCGGACCATCCTGTCTCCCCCGCTCCGGAACGGGATCGTCCCGTCTCCCCCGCAGCCGGCCGGGCCCGGCCCGTCTCCCCGGCTCCGCAGCACCCTCAGCCGGAGATCGAACGCCCGCAACGGAGCCGCCCCGCCGCCACTGCCAGGGACCGGAGCGACACCCACCTGCCGGGTCAGGACCGTGGTCCGACCGGGCGACCCGACCGGAACCGGGTCGACCCTCCCGGCCGGGACCGGGACCGGCCCGCCGTCGCCTCCGGCGCCGACCGGGCCCCGACCGGGGACGCGGTCCGGCCGGCACCCCTGCACCAGCACGAGGTACGTCCCGCGCCGTTGCACGAGCACCAGGTCCGTCCGGCGCCCCTGCACGACCAGCCAGTCGTCGCCTCACCACCACCGGCCCCGGCCCCCTCGGTTGCCGCCGCGCCACCCGTCTCCGCACCACCCGTCACCCCACCACCGACCCACCAACCGGTCTCCGCACCACCGACCCACCAACCGGTCTCCGCGCCACCCAGCGAGCCGGCCGGGCCTGCATCGTCGGGGCCGACGTCCGGTGCCCTCACCGGCCCGGCACCGGTCGGACCGCCGCCGATAGGTCGACCCGACCGGGCCGGCGGCGACGCCGGGCTGCCGAGCACACCGGCCGCCCGCCGGCCCACCCGGTACGTCCCACCAGCACCCGAGCCGTCCGCGCCCCCGCCCGCCCGTCCCGCCTCCGACGGCCCGCAGAGCTGGTTCGGGCCCGCCGCCGAGCCGGCAGCCGCGGCACCGGCCACCACCCCGCCACGGGAGCAGCGCGCCGCACCTGGCACCGATCCGCTCGCCGACTCCGTGCCGGCACCGCCCAACCTCCCCGCGCCGGACCGGCCCGCGTCACCGGAGATCGCGCCGCTCGACGACATCGAGGCCCCCGCGCCGCCGGTCTCGGCGCCTCCCGTCTCCGCACCGCCTGCACCCCCGTCCGACCTGCCGGCCTCCACACCGCCAACCTCGGCGTCCCCGGTCCCGGCACCTCCCGTACCGGAGTCGCCGACCCCGACACCGCCGGTTTCCGCGCCGCCGGCGTACGGGTCGTCGATCTCCGCGCTCCCCGGCGAGCCCGACCTCGACGCGCCGGTTTCCGCCGTGCCGGTGTCGGCACCGCCGGCTGACTCCGCGTCCTCGGATGACCAGGCTCAGGTCGGGCCCACCGAGTCCGGTACTACCGAGAGCACCGAGGCATCCGTTGACACCATCGAGCCTCCGGTCGACACCCCGCCCGGTGACATCGGTGACGGGAGATCGCCGGGTGATGGTCCTGGCCCGGTCGACGCGACACTCGCCACCTCCGCCGAAGCCGGCCCACCGGCCGACGGCGAGCAGAGCACCGAGGACGCGGAGGACGACGAGCCCGCATCCGAACCGCCGGCCGATCCCGAACAGGTGTTGGCGAACTTCCGCTGGCGACTCGATCCAGCAACTCTGCGCGAGATCGTGGACGACCCGGAGGAACTGCGGGAGGTCCGGGAGCGGCTCACCGAGAAGCTCGCCTCGGCGCTGGACAACCGGTCTCGGGCTCGGCTGCTGAGTCTGCGCGCGGTGGCCTCGCGGGTCCTCGACGACCTGGACGACGCGCTGGACGACGCCCGGATGGCGCTTACCTACGCCGAGGCGACCGGGGAGTTGCGCCGGGCCGCGCTCGCCCAGGCCCGGTTGGCCCATGTGCTGCGCTGGCGCGGCGAGTTCGCGGAGGCCGACCGGCTGTTCGCGGAGGCCAACTCGATCGAACTACCCGACCGGCTCCGCGCCGCACTGCACGAGCACTCGGCCCGCTGCTGCTACGACCAGGGCCGGCTGATCGAGGCGTGCCATCATTTCGAGCGAGCTCTCGACCTGCGTGGCGAGCAGGACGCCGAGTTGCTGGCCCGGGTCCGGACCGGCCTCGACGCGGTGGCCGCCCGCGCCGAGGAGAGCGGCTTCGGGCCGTACCCGCGCAGTTGGGACGAGGTGTTGGAGCGTGACCGGGCGCCGGTGCCGGCACGCGACGGCGGCCAGGGCCTGTGGGGTTACGCGGACGCGGACGGCGACATGGTGGTGCCCGCCCGGTACGCGGAGGCACAGCCGTTCCGGGAGGGCCTGGCCTGGGTACGCGGACCGCAGAGCGACCGGTGGTCGTTGATCAACCTGGCTGGCGACCCGGTGCTCGGGCCGACCTACCTGGCGGCTCGGCCGTTCTCCGACGGCCTGGCCTGGGTGGTACGGGACGAGAGCGGCTGGCACGCCGTCGACACCACGGGTGAGGTCGCGGTGCCGCCGGGTTTCGCCGACGTGCGGCCCTTCCACAAGGGCGTGGCGGTGGTACGCCGAGAGGGCTGGGGGGCCGTCGACCGCACCGGAAGAATCGTGGTGCCGACCCGCTACCACGGCTTCCACACCACACTGGCCGACGGTCACTACGTCGACGGTTTCACCGAGGAGGGGCTGGCCGTGGTGGATCTGGCTGGCCGCAAGGGTGTGGTGGACCGTAACGGGCAGGTGATCGTCGCACCGGCGCATCCGGCCTTGTTGATCCACCCGGTCGCCTTCCTGGCGACCAACAGCGCCGGGAACTGGGGTGCGTTGGACCGGCGGGGCGAGTCGTTGATCGACCCGATGTTCCATCACCCGAGCGCGGTCGTCGCCGAGATCGACGGGCTGCTCGCCGACGCCAACCCGGTGCTCTGAAAAGCCTGTTCGAGGAGGCCGTGCCCGACTGCGCCGGCCCGGACGACGACCGTCCGGGCCGTCCGGGCACCACTGCTGTCGGCCAGGATCAGGCCGACGTCTCCCACCGGGCGTGGTGGGGCCGGGCCTGACCGGTCTTGGGGCCCCGCGTCTCGTCCCAGCGGGCGCCGACGGTGGTCACGGCACTGGCCGGTGGGTCGGTTGGTCGGCTTGGCCGGTCGGCTGTTGACCGGGCGGCGGTCCCAGCAGCTCGATCCCGTGCCGCGCGGAGGCGTGACCGAGCGCGGCCGGATCGATCGGCGCCGGGTCCGGCAGCCGACGTTCGAGCGTCGGCACCCCGACGTCGGCGACGTACTCCTCGAAACCGGCGGGGGTGGTCAGTTGCAGCACCCGCAGCGGTTCGTCCGTCCCGACCGCGAAGGTGTGCGGCAGACCCGCCGGCAGCAGCACGAAGTCACCAGGTGCGGCGGTCAGCACCGTGTCGCCGCAGTAGAACGTGGCGGTGCCGGACAGCAGGTAGAACATCTCGTCCTCGACCTGGTGCCGGTGCAGTGGCGGAGCGAATCCGGGCGGGTTGACGAACTCGACAGCGGTGAGCCGGCCGCTGGTCTGCGCACCTGTCGCCTTGACGGTGACCAGATTGCCCAGGAACCAGTACGCCTCCCCCTCGTCGGGGCGGCGGACGAACGGATCGACGGACATGGCGCCTCCCAGGGACTTCATTGGACAGCCAGCTATCGAATAGCCAACCAGCTATTCGATAGCTGGGAGTCTAGTGAATACATTGCTAGTATGACGACGCCATGGATGAAGTCAAGGACGGAAAACCGACCCGGCCGTACCGCTCCCGGATCCGCGAGGAGAACGCCCGCCGCACCCGGCAGGCCGTGGTCGCGGCGGCGACCGACCTCTTCGTCGCGCGGGGCTACACGGCCACGTCGCTGGCCGACGTGGCCGCCGCAGCGGGGGTGGCCAGACCCACCGTGTTCGCCACGTTCGGCGCCAAGGCGGCGCTGCTGCGTCAGGTGCTCGACGAGGCGCTCGCCGGCGACGACGAGCCGGTGCCGGTGGCGCAACGCCCCTGGTACCAGCCGGTCTGGGAGGCCACCACCGGGGGCGAGGTGCTCGACGCGTACGCCGGGGTCTGCACCATGATCGGCGGGCGGACCGCCCGGGTGTTCGAGACCGTCCGCCGCGCCGCCGACAGCAGCCCCGAGGTGGCCGAGGTCTGGCAGACGCTGCTACGCAACCGGCGGCTCGGCGCCACGATGGTGGTCGAGCGGGTGTGCGCCCTGGGTGGGCCGCTGCGCCAGGGCGCCGACATCGAGGCTGCCATCGACGAGGTGTGGTTCTACAACGACCCGGCGCACTACGGCGCGCTGGTGCTGGAGCGTGGCTGGCACGAGGAGACCTTCCGGCAGTGGCTCGGCCGCAGCCTGCGCCATGCGCTGCTGTCGGACCAGGACTGATCACCGTCTCCTGCCGGGGGCATCAGGGCGGGCTAGGGTCAGAGCATGGAATTCCGACACCTGGGCCGCTCCGGCCTCATGGTCAGTGAGATCTCGTACGGCAACTGGATCACCCACGGTTCGCAGGTCGAGGAGGAAGCGGCGTTCGCCTGCGTGCGAGCCGCCCTCGACGCCGGCATCACCACCTTCGACACCGCCGACGTGTACGCCGGCACCCGCGCCGAGGACGTTCTCGGCCGGGCGCTTCAGCAGGAGCGGCGCGAGGGTCTGGAGATCTTCACCAAGGTGTACTGGCCCACCGGGCCGGGCCGCAACGACCGGGGCCTGTCCCGAAAGCACATCATGGAGTCGATCAACGGATCGCTGCGCCGGCTGCGTACCGACTACGTGGACCTCTACCAGGCCCACCGGTACGACTACAGCACCCCGCTGGAGGAGACGATGGAGGCGTTCGCCGACGTCGTGCACTCCGGTAAGGCGCACTACATCGGCGTCTCCGAGTGGAAGGCATCGCAGATCCGCGAGGCGCACGGCCTCGCCCGGGAGCTGCGCATCCCGCTGGTGTCCAGCCAGCCGCAGTACTCGATGCTCTGGCGGGTCATCGAGAGCGAGGTCATCCCCACCAGCGAAGAGCTGGGCCTCGGGCAGATCGTCTGGTCGCCGATGGCCCAGGGCGTGCTCTCCGGCAAGTACCTTCCCGGCCAGCCGCCGCCGTCCGGTTCCCGGGCCACCGACGAGAAGTCCGGCGCGGGCTTCATCGCCAAATGGCTGACCGACGACGTGCTGACCCGGGTGCAGCAGCTCAAGCCGCTGGCCGACCAGGCCGGGCTGACCATGCCCCAGCTGGCCATCGCCTGGGTGCTGCAGAACCCCAACGTGTCGTCGGCCATCATCGGCGCGTCGCGGCCCGAGCAGGTGCACGACAACGTCAAGGCGGCCGGCGTGAAACTCGACGCCGGCCTGCTCAAGGCGATCGACGAGATCGTCGACCCGGTCACCGAGCGGGACCCGGCGCGCACCGAGTCGCCGGCCGAACGGCCCTGACCCACCCCGCCCGGCCGGCGTACCGCACGTCGGCCGGGCGGACGGGCCGCCCGAGCCTGCTCAGCCCTGCCAGAAGCGGATCAGGTCCAGACCTGTCGCGTACAGCCAGGGCGGCAGGCCGAGCGCGTCGCCGACGGCGAAGACGGCGGTGAAGAACCAGCCGCCGATCGTCGGGTTCCACAGCAACGCGAAGAGCAGGATGAACCCGTACGGCGCGAAGAGGTCGTACATCCGCCGGTACTGCGGCGTCAGCCACGGCTGGATCATGTTGCCGCCGTCCAGGCCGGGCACCGGCAGCAGGTTGAGCAGGCTGGCGGTGATCTGGAGGAAGGCCAGCAGGGCCACCGCCGCCCAGAACTCCACCGGCCCACCGCCGCCCGCACCGAGCCGCAGCACCACCACCAGCACGAGCGCGAACAGCACGTTGGTGGCGGGCCCGGCGAGACTGACCAGGGTGTGCCGTAACCGCCCCGGAATGACGTGCCGGTCGACCCAGACGGCGCCACCGGGCAGGCCGATCCCACCGAGGAGTACCACCACCACCGGCAGCGCGATGGACAGCAACGGATGGCTGTACTTCAACGGGTTCAACGTCAGGTAGCCGCGGTGGGCCACCCCCCGGTCACCGCTGCGGTACGCGACCACGGCGTGGGCGTACTCGTGCAGGCACAACGAGACCAGCCAGCCGCAGACGACGAAGCCGAACACCGTGAGCCGGACGTTGCCGATCCCATGCCAGGTCAACACGGCGCTGGTCACCAGCAGGGCGACCAGCGCCAGGAAGACCGGGCTGGGTCGGAAGGCCGCCCGGGGCACCCCGAGCACCAACGGCTCGGAGTCCCTGGGTGTCATCACTCGGCCACGGGCTGCAGGCTCATCCGGTACTCCACCCGATCGTCTTCCAGGAGCGCGACCGAGGTGACGCCGGACGCCGCGAGTTCCCGCCAGGTCTGACCGATCCACGACTCGGCATCCGCCTGACTGCCGAACGACTCGGCCGGCCCGTCGACCGACTCGCCGTTCGCGCCCTCGTACCGCCAGCTCCACGCCATGTGCGCGTCTCCCCTCGCCGCTGCTGCCCCCATGGGACGGACCTCCGCCAGCGTAGTCGTACCGCACGGCCGCCGACCGGGCCACGGGCGTCGATCGGCGGCCGGTACCGTGGCCCGGTGCTGACTCAAGGGGGCGTGCTCAGCGGACGGTACCGGCTGGGCGAGCGGGTGGCGACCGGTGGGATGGGCGCGGTCTGGCGGGCGACGGACCTGCTGCTGGGCCGCGAGGTGGCGGTGAAGGTGCTGTTGCCGGCGTTGACCGTCGAACCCGAGTTCACCACCCGCTTCCGGGCCGAGGCACGGATGCTTGCCGCGCTGCGGCACCCCGGGGTGGTCGCGGTGCACGACGTCGGCCAGGCCACACTCGCCGACGGCAGCCGGGTGGACTACCTGGTGATGGAGTACGTCGAGGGCGAGCCGTTGAGCGCCCGGTTGCGCCGGCTGGGCCGGCTGGACCCGGCCACCACCATGTCCGTCGTGGCCCAGACCGCCGAGGCGCTGCACACCGCCCACCTCGCCGGCATCGTGCACCGGGACGTGAAACCCGGCAACCTCCTGGTCAAGGCGGACGGCCAGGTGGTGCTTGTGGACTTCGGCATCGCCCGCTCCGGCACCACGGCCGGGATCACCGCCGCCCACACGGTGCTCGGCACCGCCTCGTTCATGTCCCCCGAGCAGGCCGGCGGCCAGCCGATCTCCGGGCTGAGCGACATCTACGCGCTCGGCGCCGTGGCGTACCTCTGCCTCGCCGGCCGACCTCCGTTCGTCGGGGACAACCCGCTCGACGTGGCCCTGCGGCGACTGCGGGAAGAGCCACCGCCGCTCCCGCCGGACGTTCCCCCGCCGGTGGCCGAACTGGTGTTCAGAGCCATGGCCAGGCAGCCCGGCGACCGGCACGCCAGCGCGGCGGACCTGGCCGCCGCTGCCCGCGCCAGCGCGCCGGAGCAGGCCCCACCTCCCGGGCCGAGCGGCTTCGCGGTGCCGCCGCCGGCTGCGCATCCGGGGCAGGGTGGCCTGGCCATGGCCACGCCGGTCGGGGCCGAATCCGGTACCGGGGCGATCACCGTGGCGAGCGCCCCGACGCGTCCGGACGGTGGCCGGCGGTTCGGCGCACCGGCCATGGTGACCGCGGTGGCCGGTGTCGTGATCGTCGCCGCGGCGGGGGTGGCGCTCGCAGTGGTGTCGCAGCCGGACGCCGAAGGCGCCGACCCTCCGGTGGCCGCGTCCGCGCCGGACGCGGCGGGACTGGTGACCGCCGGCGAGACCGGCGCGCAGGGCACGGGTGAGCGGTCGGCGAGCCGGTCACCGACAGCCTCCGTACCGACGACGAAGGGCACCTCGTCGCCGGCACCGGGGCGCGACGACGCCGGGGCGGTCACCCCGCAACCGACCCATTCCGCTTCGCCTTCGCCCCGGCCGAGCGCCACACCCAGCAGCGGCGATCAGGCGAACCCCTACACCGCCACCCAGGCGTGCGGCAGCGGCTACCGGCTGATCAACTCGGCGCCGTTGACCGCGGACGGTCGCCGGCAGGCCACCGTCCACCTGCTCTACCACGCGGGCACCGGCTCGAACTGCGTGGTGACGCTGAAGGAGAGCGCGGTCGGCGCGCAGACGGCGGTCTCGGCCTTCCTGGAGGTTCGCGGACGCGGGCGGTCTACCGACGACGGCTCGTTCCGCTACTACGCCGGCCCGGTGCGGGCCGAGGCGGCCGGCACCTGCGTCAAGTGGGGCGGTTCCGCCGGTGGCGCCAGCTACAGCAGCCCCTTCGAGCACTGCGACTGAGCCTGCCGTGGCCGGGTATGTGTTTCGGGAACCCGACGCACAGGAGGCGACAATGACGACACCGATCCCGCAGATGGACACGGCGGAACTGCGCGACATCGCGGTGCGCGGCGGAATCGAAGGGGCGCGGGAGATGGACCGGAACGAACTGATCGACGCCCTGCAGGCCCGCCCCGGTGAGGGTGCCTGGCAGGAGGATCCGAAGCCGGCGAACGTCAACCCCAACGACTTCCGGTACCAGGCCCCCGAGCGGCACTGAACGCGTCGCGGGGCGGCGGTACGGTGCCGCACCTGCGGTGCCCCGGTCGCCCCGCTGGACGTAAGGTACGCAGCATGTCCCAAGACGGGTGGAACACGCTTCTGGTCCTCGGTGGCATCCGGTCCGGCAAGTCGGAGTTCGCCGAGTCCCTGGTAGCCGACGCGCCCACGGTCCGCTACCTGGCCACCGCCGCCGACCCGGGTGACGACCCCGAGTGGGCCGCGCGACTCGCCGCGCACCGCGCCCGCCGGCCCGAGACCTGGAGCACGGAGGAGACCGCGACCGACCCGCGTCGTCTCGCGGACGTGATCTCCAACGCCCGGCCGGAGGAGACGCTGCTCGTCGACGACCTCGGTGGCTGGGTGACCGTGCTGCTCGACCCGGCTCACCAGCCGGCCGACGACACCGCCACCGTCGACGAGCTGGCCGCGGCCGTGCGGTCCTGCGCCGCCCGGCTGGTGCTGGTCAGTCCCGAGGTCGGGCTCTCCCTGGTACCCACCACACCGCTGGGCCGGGCCTTCACCGACGCCCTCGGCGCGGTCAACCGCGCCGTCGCGGACGCCTGCGACACGGTCGTCCTGGTGGTGGCCGGTCAGCCGTGCTGGTTGAAGCCCGCCGTCGGCCAGCCCGCCGTCGGCCACCCCACTCAGGCCGACTCGGCGACGGCCACTCCCGCCCCGATTGCTGCGACGGTGTCCGCCCAGAACGGCCCGACCGCCGCCACGGTGCCCGCACAGGCCGGTCCGACCGGCCAGTCGCCGGTCGGCCCCGATGGTCCGCCGCTGCCCGGCTCACCGCCGGTGACCACCCCACAGGTGCCCGCCGAAACCAACTCCGACGTTGGCGGCACCGGCTGGACCGCGCCCACCATGGCGCTCCCGGCGGCCGCGACCGGCCTGGTCATCCAGCCCGGCATGGAACTGCCCATGCCCGACGAGTACACCGGACCGCAGGCCGTCGAGCGGCTGGCGGGCCTGGACGTGCCGGGCACCGGGCTCGGTGCGCTGGAGCAGGTGATCTCGTTCGCCGCCGCCACCCAGGGCACCCCCACCCCCACGCCGTGGCGGTCGGTGCGGGTGCTGGTGGTGCACGGCGACCACGCCGGCGGGGTCGCCGCCGGCACGGTGACCGGTGAATCGGACCGGCGGGCCGAGCAGGCCCGGGCCGGGCAGGGTGTGCTCGCCCGGCTGGCCGCCGAGAGCGGCGCGAGCCTCCAGGTGGTGGACGCGCCCGCCGCCGCACCCATCGAGCACGGCCCGGCGCTCGACCCCGAGCAGGTGGACTCGGCCCTGCGCTACGGCTGGCGGCTGGCCGAGGAGGCGGCGGATGCCGGCGTACAGCTGCTGGTGCTGGCCGCGTGCGGGGCCGGCGCGGAGGCGACGGCCGCGGCGGTGCTGGCCGCGACCGCCGGCGCCGAACCGCCCGCAGTGCTCGCCCGGGTGGTCACCTCGGGTGGCGAGATCGACGACGTGGCCTGGATGGCCCGCTGCGCCGCGGTCCGCGACGCCCTGCACCGCACCCGTCGTTCCTCCCGGGACGCCGCGAACGTGCTCGCCGAGCTGGGCGGCGGGGACATCGCCGTCGCCACCGGCATCCTGCTGGGTGCGACCGCCCGCCGGCTGCCGGTGCTCCTGGACGGGCCGGTCGGGGTGGCCTCCGCGCTGATCAGTCGGGACCTGGCCGGGCAGGCCCGGCACTGGTGCCTGCTGGCCGACGACGGCGGGCATCCGGCCGTCCGGCTGGCCGCCGACGTGCTCGGCCTGGACCCGTTGACCCAGCTGCGGCTCGACCTCGGCGAGGGGGCGAACGCGCTCACCCTCCTGCCGCTGCTGCGCTCGGCGCTGGCGCTGTCCGCCGCGCTGCCGACCCGCCCCGAGGGCGACGACAGCGAGGGCGGCGAGGTGGACCCCGTCGAGGAGGCGGAGCCCGACTTCCACGAGCCGGAACCCGAGGGGCCCGGCCCGACCACCACCACGCCGGCCGCCGAGCCGGCGGAGACCTCCGCCGCACGTGCCGGCTGAGCCCCGGCTCGGCGACGGGGCGCGGCTGGCGCTGACCACCCTCACCATCCTGCCGCTGCGCGTCGGCCGGATCGACCGGGCCACCGCCGGTACGGCGATGACGCTCGCCCCGGTGGTCGGCCTGCTGCTCGGGGTGCCGCTGGCCGGCGTACTGCTGCTGCTGGACGCCGGCACCGCGCCGCTGGTCGCCGCCGGGGTGACCGTCGCGGTGGCCGCCCTGCTCACCCGGGGGCTGCACCTGGACGGGCTGGCCGACACCGTGGACGCGCTCGGGTCATACCGACGCGGACCGGCCGCTCTGGAGATCATGAAGAAGCCTGACGTGGGGCCCTTCGGCGTGGTCGCTCTGGTCCTCGTCCTGCTGGTGCAGGCCGCGGCGCTGGCCGAGCTGGCCGGTCGGTCCCGTCCCGCGGTGTTCGCGGCCGTGCTGACGGCCACCGCCGCGGGGCGGCTCGGAGTGACGCTGGCCTGCCGCCGTGGGGTGCCGGCGGCGCGCCCCGAAGGGCTGGGTGCGCTGGTCGCCGGCAGCGTCGGACCGATGGCGCTGGGCGTCGCCACCGCCGCCGTCGCGCTGCTGGCGATCGCGGCGGTGCCGCACCGGCCGTGGCAGGGCCCGCTGGCCGTCCTGGCGGCGCTCGCCGTCGCGGCCGGGCTGCTGCGACACGTGGTACGCCGGCTCGGCGGGATCACCGGAGACGTGCTCGGCGCGATCGTCGAGCTGGTCACCACGCTCGTCTACCTGGGACTGGTGCTGTCCGCCTGAGTCGATGGCCCGGCGCCGGGTAGCGTACCTGCGACGACAGCACCGGCGCGGCCACCCGGGGGACGACATGCTCATCACCGACGACTTCCTGCCCGTTCCGGTCCCGGAGTCGCTCAGCGCGACCTACCTGGTGCCGACGGTGGGGCTGCCGTCGGTGACCGCCCGCACGGCCGTCGGGAAGTTGGCCGGCCGGCTCGCCGAACCGGTGTACGGGCTGGCCCGGCAGATGCTGGACAGTCCGCTGATGAGCGTCGACATCCGGCCGGTCGGCGAGTTTCCCGAGCTGCCGCCGGACCTGCTCACCGCCTTCGGGGCCAGCGAGGCGCAGCTGGACCGGCTCGCCGCGGCGACCCACCTGGTGGTGGTGCAGGCGGAGTACCGGCCGGGTTGGCCGCCCGCCCACGAGTGGGCCGCCCGGGCGGTGGCCGCGGCGGTCGCCGAGGCAGTGGGTGGCGACGTGGTGGACGTCTTCGGCCTGCAGTTCCTGGACCCTGCCGCGGCGCTGCGCTCGCTGCCCGACGCGCAGGGCCGGGTCCGGCTGGTCGACTGGGTGCTGGTGCCCTACTCGTCGGACGCCGAGGGGCTCTGGTTCACCACCAAGGGACTGCGCCGCTTCGGCCTGCTGGAGTTGCAGACCCAGGGGGTACCCGACCATCTCACCCGGGCCTGGGGCGCGGTGATGACCGGTGCCGCCCGACGCCTGCTGCGGGACTGGACCGACGGGCTGGCCGGCGAGGAGGTGCCGGCGTTCGTGCAGCTACCGGTGCTGGCCACGGTGACCGGACACGACATCGCGGTGGCGTACGGCAATCCGGAGCAGCACGGGGCGACCGCGCCGGTGCTGCTGCGCCTGGAGCTGGATCCGGCCACCGACCCGGACGCCGACTCCTTCCTCAGCCTGCGCCCGCCGGCCGGGCATCCCGGTCCGGCCGGACGCTACTTCGCCAACGCCTGCGCCACCCTCTTCTCCGGGATTCAGCCCGACGTGCGGTACGCCCGCGCCGGTGACGCGATGAGCCGGGCGATCGCCACCGCCCGCGCCGGGCTGGCGGACATCCGGGCCCGGTTCCGCGACGGTCAGCTGCCACCGGAGACGCAGCTGGTCGTCAAGTACGGGCTGCCGGGCGACGACGGCCCGGAGTACGTCTGGGCCGGCGTGACGGACTGGGACACCCCGGACCGGATCGTCGGGGCCAGCGCCAGCGACGCCAACACCGACCCCACCGTACGAATCGGCTCCCCCGTCGTGGTGGAGGTCGCCGACATCGTCGACTGGGCCGTCCTCGGCACCAGCGGCGTCATCGAGGGCGGCTGGACCCAAGCCGTCCTAGACGCCGGCCAACCCCCCACCCCCTAACCTCCCCCCCCGGTCCCCCCACCCCCCACCCCCCGGGTCCCCCCGGACCTTCGCGTTGATCAAGAAGTTTGCGTCGGGTTCCGTGCTGCACGGCGACGCAAACTTCTTGATCAACGCGGTTCTGCCGGTGGGGTGGGTGGGTGGGGTGGGGGTTATTTGACGGAGGGGTGGATGAAGGGGGGGCGGGTTAGGTGGACGGGGGTGCGGCGGTTGCGGATGTCGACGTGGAGCTCGGCGCCGTCGGGCAGGGCGGGGGCGGTGTCGATCAGGGCGAGGGCGATGCCCTGCTTCAGCGTGGGGCTGAAAGTGCCGCTGGTGACGGTGCCGACCCGGGTGTCGCCCGCGTACACGGCCATGCCGGGGCGGGGAATGCCGCGCTCGACGGCGACCAGGCCGCGCAGCGTACGCGCCGGACCGGCGGCCTTCTCCGCGACCAACACGTCGCGACCCCAGAAGGCCGGCTTGTCCCAGCCGACCGCCCAACCGGAGCGGGCCTGCACCGGCGTGATCTCCAGCGAGAGATCCTGCCCGTGCAGCGGGTACCCCATCTCGGTGCGCAGCGTGTCCCGGGCGGCCAGCCCGCACGCCTGCGGCGCCGGCTCGGCGGCGAACAACGCGTCCCAAACCGCGACCGCGTCGCCGGCCGGGACCACCAACTCGTAGCCCAGTTCGCCGGTGTAGCCGGTACGGCACACGGTCAGCTCGACCGGGCCGAGCGTCGCCCGGGTGAAACTCATGTACCCGTGCTCGGTGGGGAGACCCAGATCGCTCAGCAGTTCCGCCGACCGGGGCCCCTGCACGGCCAGTACCGCGTACCCCTCGTGTTCGTCGCTGATCGTGACCTGCGACGGCGCGGCGGCGCGCAGCCGGCGTACCACCTCGGCGCTGTTCGCCGCGTTCGGGATGAGGAAGACGTGGTCGTCGGCGTGCAGGTAGGCGATGATGTCGTCCACCACCCCACCGGTCGCCTCGTCGCAGCAGAGGGTGTACTGCGCCCGGCCCGGCCCGATGCGGCCCAGGTCGTTGCTGAGGCAGGTGTTGACGAATTCCGCCGCCCCCGGCCCGGTCACCCGCACCTTGCCCAGGTGTGACACGTCGAACACGCCGACATCGGTACGCACCGCGGTGTGCTCGCGCAACACCCCGCCGCCGGCGTACTCCAGCGGCATCTCCCAGCCGCCGAACGGAGCGAACTTGGCGCCGAGCGCGGTGTGCCGGCCGGCCAGCGGAGAACGACGCAGCCGGGTCGCGGCGGCGTCGGTGGTCACCTCGGTCATGGGTGGCAACTTACCGGGACGCACCGGGCTGGTTAGCATCGGCGGGACCGCCGGATGACCCGGCGGGGCAGCAATGACGTCCGGCGGGTAATCATCCGTCGGGGAACTCCATCGCCGGTACGCCACCACGCGACCGGCCCGGCCCGCCCGGGAGCAGCCTCCGTGACATCGCCCAGCACCACCCTGAGCCTGGTCGACACCGACCCCGCCGAGCTCGCCGTCGACGCGATCGTGATCGGCGTGCACAGTACGACCGGCGAGCAGGACGCCACCAGCGGCCTCGCCGGCACCCTGCTGCTCGCCAGCGGCGCCGAGAGCATCGCCGCCGCCTTCGACGGCAAGCTGACCGAGACGCTGGCACTGCTCGGTGCGACCGGCGGCCCGGGCGAGGTGATCAAGTTGGCGACGCTGGGCACGGTCACCGCGCCGGTGCTCGCCGCCGTCGGCCTCGGCCCGGAGCCCAGTGGTGCGGCACCCGCCCCGGAGACGCTGCGCCGGGCGGCGGGCGCCGCCGTGCGTGCCCTGGCCGGCTCGGCCCGCGTGGCGATGACGCTGCCGCTGCCGGACGACGCCGACGCCGCCGACGCGCTGCGCGCGGTCGCCGAGGGCGCGCTGCTGGGCGGTTACCGTTTCGCCGGGTACAAGACCCGTCCGCAGCCGACCCGCCGCGAGCCGGTCGCCGAGGTGCTGGTGGCCGTACCGGACGCTGCGGACGCGGCAGCACAGGCCGAGGTGGTCCGGGCCCAGACGGTGGCCGGCGCGGTTCGACGTACCCGCGACTGGGTCAACATCGCCCCGAACGAGCTGCGCCCGCCGGCCTTCGCCGACGCGGTCGCCGAGGCGGGTCGGGCGGCCGGTCTCGACGTCGAGGTGCTCGACGAGGTCGCTCTGCGCGAGGGCGGGTACGGCGGCATCATCGCCGTCGGTCAGGGCTCGGAGGCCCCACCACGACTGGTCAAGTTGACCTACACCCCGGACGGTGGCGGCACCGGTAAGCGGGTCGCCCTCGTCGGCAAGGGCATCACCTTCGACACCGGTGGCATCTCGATCAAGCCGGCCCAGGGCATGTGGGAGATGAAGTCCGACATGGCCGGGGCGGCGGCGGTGGCGGCCACCATGCTGGCGGTGGCCGAGCTGAAGCCGTCCGTGGCGGTGACCGGTTACGTGCCGATGGCGGAGAACATGCCGTCCGGGACCTCGTACCGGCCCGGCGATGTGGTCACCATGTTCAACGGCAAGAAGGTGGAGGTGCTCAACACCGACGCCGAGGGCCGGATGATCCTCGGTGACGCGATGGCCCGGGCCTGCGCCGACGGCTGCGACTACCTGTTCGAGACCTCCACCCTGACCGGCGGCCAGGTCGTCTCGCTGGGCAAGCGGATCTCCGGCGTGATGGGTACCGCCGAACTGTGCGAGCGGGTCCGCGGTGCCGGTGACGCGGTCGGCGAGCCCGCCTGGCCGATGCCGCTGCCGGACGACGTGCGCAAGGGCATGGACTCCGACGTCGCCGACATCTCTCAGGTCAACGCGGGCATGGACCGGGCCGGCCACATGCTCCAGGGCGGTGTCTTCCTGCGCGAGTTCGTCACCGACGATGTCGCCTGGGCGCACATCGACATCGCCGGCCCCTCGTACCACGCAGGCGAGGCGACCGGCTACTGGACCAAGGGCGGCACCGGCGTCCCGGTCCGCACCCTGCTGCACCTGATCGACGACGTGGCCGCCAACGGCTGAGCCCCGCGCAGGCTGCGCGGGGCTGCGCAGGTTTCGATCAGTTTCGGGGAAGTTGTTGTGTCCACGCGCCGGGAGGCAGTAACTTCCCCGAAACTGCTGCCTCCCGGCGCGGGCGCGGGGCGCGGGGCGGTAAGCGCGCGGCTGCGGCGCGGATGCGGGTCAGTACTGCTCGGGGCGGCGTTTGCGGCGCTCGTTGTAGTCGCGCATGCGTTGCGGGTAGCCCATCAGCGCCACGTCGTAGATCGGGATGCTCAACCGGTACGCGAACCGCCGCGCGCCGTCCGGCCCGTCGATCCGGCGTCGGGTCCACTCGCCGTCGTCGGCAATGAGGATCACCGTGGTCTCGGTGACTGTGGTACGCGGTTCGATGTACGCCTCGACGCCCTTACGGGTACGGACGAAGTTCTCAAGGTGCTCCAGATCGGCACGATTAGCCGTACGGTCAGGGTCAGCCGCGCGTGGTCGCTTGCTTCGCCGGAACAGTCCCACCGAGCCGTCTCCCCAGTCGTGGCGTATCGAAGGCAGAGCCAAGGGTACGTGGCGGCAACGTGTCGTTGGGCACCTCGGTACGCGGGTGCGACGCGGTGGTGACAAGATGGCCGAGGTGGGGTGTGTCCGTGTTACCCCGCCGTGACCCCCGATGCAGCGAAGCGACCTGGGAGTTGGACGTGAGCGAGCCGAACGACGCAACCTTCGACATCGTCATCCTCGGAGGTGGTAGCGGCGGTTACGCGACCGCACTGCGTGCCGCCCAGTTGGGCCTTTCCGTGGCGCTGGTCGAGAAGGGCAAGCTCGGCGGCACCTGCCTGCACAACGGCTGCATCCCGACCAAGGCGCTGCTGCACGCGGCCGAGATCGCCGACCAGACCCGCGAGTCGGAGCAGTTCGGTATCAAGGCCGAGCTGGTCGGCATCGACATGGCGGGGGTCAACTCGTACAAGGACGGCGTGATCTCGCGGCTCTACAAGGGCCTGCAGGGGCTGGTCAACGGCAACAAGTCGATCACCTTCGTCGCGGGGTACGGCAAGCTTGTCGCGCCGAACGCGGTCGAGGTGGACGGCAAGCGGTACACCGGCCGCAACGTGGTGCTGGCCTCCGGGTCGTACGCCAAGAGCCTGCCGGGCCTGGAGGTCGACGGCGAGCGGGTCATCACCAGCGACCACGCCCTGACCCTGGACCGGGTCCCCGCCTCGGCGATCGTGCTCGGCGGCGGCGTGATCGGCGTCGAGTTCGCCAGCGTGTGGAAGTCCTTCGGAGTGGACGTGACGATCGTCGAGGCGCTGCCCCGGCTGGTCGCCGCCGAGGACGAGGAGTCGTCGAAGGCGCTGGAGCGGGCCTTCCGCAAGCGGAAGATCAACTTCAAGGTCGGCAAGCCGTTCGAGAAGGTCGAGAAGACCGACAACGGCGTGAAGGTGACAATCGCCGGCGGCGACACCGTCGAGGCCGAGCTGCTGCTGGTCGCGGTCGGCCGGGGCCCGAACACCGCCGACCTCGGCTACGAGGAGCAGGGCGTGAAGATGGACCGGGGCTACGTGCTGACCGACGAGCGGCTGCGCACGAACGTGCCGAACGTCTACGCCGTGGGCGACATCGTGCCCGGTCTCCAGCTCGCCCATCGCGGTTTCCAGCAGGGCATCTTCGTCGCCGAGGAGATCGCCGGCCAGAACCCGGCGGTGATCGACGAGGCGGGCATCCCCCGGGTCACCTACAGCGACCCGGAGCTGGCGTCGGTCGGCCTCACCGAGGCGAAGGCCAAGGAGCAGTACGGCGCTGACAAGGTCAAGACCTACAACTACAACCTCGGCGGCAACGGCAAGAGCCAGATCCTCAAGACGGCCGGCTTCGTGAAGCTGGTGCGGGTCGAGGACGGTCCGGTGGTCGGCGTGCACATGGTCGGCGCGCGGGTCGGCGAGCTGGTCGGCGAGGCGCAGCTGATCTACAACTGGGAGGCGTACCCGGGCGAGGTGGCGCAGCTCGTGCACGCCCACCCGACGCAGAACGAGGCCTTGGGCGAGGCGCACCTGGCCCTCGCCGGCAAGCCGCTGCACGCGCACGCCTGATCACGACGTACCCGCGGCGTCCGGCGACGGGCGACGCTCCCCCCACCAGGGAAATGAAGGAGTCTGGAGAACATGCCGGTATCGGTCACCATGCCCCGGCTCGGCGAGAGCGTCACCGAGGGCACCGTCACGCGCTGGCTCAAGCAGGAGGGTGACACCGTCGAGGTCGACGAGCCGCTGCTCGAGGTTTCCACCGACAAGGTCGACACCGAGATCCCGTCCCCGGCGGCCGGGGTGCTGACCCGGATCGTGGTGGGCGAGGACGAGACGGCCGAGGTCGGCAGCGAGCTGGCGGTGATCTCCGGCGAGGGCGAGTCGGCCGGCGGCGGAGCCGCCCCGAAGCAGCAGGAGGCCCCCGCCGAGCAGGCCGCCGAGGCTGCGGCGGAGCCGGAGGCCGAGGCGGAGCAGCCCGCCGTCGAGGAGCCGGCCGAGCAGCCGGCGCAGGCGGCCCCGGCGCCGTCGGGCGAGGGAACTCCGGTGCAGATGCCGGCACTGGGCGAGAGCGTGACCGAGGGTACGGTCACCCGCTGGCTCAAGCAGGTCGGCGAGACCGTCGAGGTCGACGAGCCGCTGCTGGAGGTCTCCACCGACAAGGTCGACACGGAGATTCCCTCGCCGGTCGCCGGTACCGTCCTGGAGATCAAGGTCGCCGAGGACGAGACCGCAGAGGTCGGCGCGACCCTGGCCGTGGTTGGTGCCGCCGGTGCCGCGCCGGCCGAGGCGAAGCCGGAGCCGAAGCCCGCGGCGGAGGCGAAGCCCGAGCCGGAGCCCGAGGCGAAGCCGGAGCCGCAGGTCTCCGAGCCGACGCCCGGCATGTCGTACAACGAGCCGGCCGCCGAGGCCGAGACCGCGCAGGAGCCGGTCAAGGCCGAGCAGGCGGCGCAGCCGCCGGCCGCGGCCCCGCAGCGCGCGGCGGCGCCGTCCAACGGCGGCGAGCAGGCAGCCGGTTACGTGACCCCGCTGGTACGCAAGCTGGCCAGCGAGCACAACGTGGACCTCGCCTCGGTCAATGGCACAGGTGTCGGCGGTCGGATCCGCAAGCAGGACGTGCTGGAAGCGGCTGAGAAGGCCAAGGCGGCCAAGGCTGCGCCGGCACCGGCGGCAGCACAGCCGGCGGCGGGTGCACCGGCGAAGCCGGCCGCCAAGCCGCAGCCGAGCGCCAAGCGGGGCACCACCGAGAAGCTGCCGCGCATTCGCGCTGCCATCGCCAAGCGGATGCTCTCGTCGCTGCACGAGATGGCGCAGCTCACCACGGTGGTCGAGGTGGACGTCACGAAGGTCGCCAAGCTGCGGGCGCAGGCCAAGGAGTCGTTCCAGCAGCGGCACGGTGTCAAGCTGTCGTTCCTGCCGTTCTTCGCTCTCGCGGCCATCGAGGCGCTTCAGGCGTACCCGATCGTCAACGCCAGCATGGACCTGGACGGCGGGACGATCACCTACCCGGACGCCGAGAACCTCGGCATCGCGGTGGACACCGAGCGGGGCCTGCTGGTGCCGGTCATCCACAACGCCGGTGACCTCAACCTGGGCGGTATCGCCAAGCGGGTCGCCGACCTGGCCGAGCGGACCCGGACCAACAAGATCAGCCCGGACGAGATCGCCGGTGCGACCTTCACGCTGACCAACACCGGCAGCCGGGGCGCTCTCTTCGACACCCCGATCGTGCCGTCGCCGCAGTCGGCGATGCTGGGTACGGGTGCCGTGGTCAAGCGTCCGGTAGTGGTGAACGACCCGGATCTGGGCGAGGTCATCGCGGTACGCCAGATGGTCTACCTGGCCCTGTCCTACGATCACCGGCTGATCGACGGTGCCGACGCGGCCCGCTTCCTGACCGCGGTCAAGGAGCGCCTGGAGGCCGGCAACTTCGAAGCCGAACTGGGCCTGTAACCCCAGCGCACCAGCAGGGCGCCCCGGTCTTCCGGACCGGGGCGCCCTGCTGTCTGCCCCTGCCTACCCGCACCCCGACCCCGCCCGCCCCCTGTTGATCAGGAGGTTAGCGGCGTTGTTGATTGGGTGCTGAGGTTCCAGAGGCGGTGGGCGGATTCGGGGTCGAGGGCGTAGTCGGCCACGCCGGTGCGCGTGCCGGGCTGGTGGGGGCCGGCCTGTTGGCAGTCCTCGAAGTAGCGGCCGCCGACCCCGTCGAGCAGCGGTGAGGTGGCCACCAGGACCGAGGTGGCGGCCCCCTGCTCCGGGGTCTTCCAGGATGGCGTGGCCGGCCCGCTCTGGGCGCGCATCCGAGCCAGGTCGTCCTCGGTCACGTAGCGCTGGAGGTTGGTACGGATCGCGCCGGGGTGCAGCGCGTTGACCAGGATGCCGTCGTCGGCCCAGCGCCTGCTCGCCTCGACCGCGAAGAGGATGTTGGCGGTCTTGGACTGCCCGTACGCGGCCCACGGCTCGTAGACCCGGCGCTCGAAGTTGATGTCGTCGAAGACGACAGGTGAGCGCAGATGCGCCGCCGAACTGACCGAGACGATCCGGGCGCCCTGCGCGGCGGCGAGGGCCGGGTGCAGCCCGGTGGCGAGCGCGAAGTGCCCCAGGTGGTTGGTGGCGAACTGCATCTCCCAGCCCTGCGGGGTACGCATCTCCGGCGAGGCCATCATGCCGGCGTTGTTGACCAGGATGTGCAGCGGGCCGTCCCAGTTCGCCACGAAGGCGGCCACCGAGGCCGGGTCGGCCAGGTCGAGCGGGGCCACGGTGACCCGGTCATTGCCGGTCGTACCGATGATTTCCGCTGCCGCCCGGTCGCCCTGCTCGGGCTTGCGGACGGCGAGGGTGACGTCGGCTCCGGCGGACGCGAGCGCCCGGGCGGTCTCCACGCCGATGCCCGACCCGCCGCCGGTGACGACGACCCGGCGCCCGGTGAGGTCGATGCCGGCGACGACCTCCAGCGCGGTGGACGCCGCGGTGAACGGGGTGCTGACAGGTGTGCCGATGGTCATGATCCATCCTTGTCTCAGATGTGCGGCGGGTCGGTCCGCCGCTACGATGAGAAGCGGAGGCTCCTCCGTTACCGCCAGGCTAACCGGAGGTTCCTCCGTTTGCCAACCGGTCGGAGGCCGACTGTCAGGAGGAGTACGTGCCGGAGCAGCCATCCCGACCGTTGCGCGCCGACGCGCTGCGCAACCGCCAGCGGTTGCTGGAGGCGGCCGTCCGGGCGTTTTCCCGGTCCGGGGCGGAGGTAACCCTGGAGCAGATAGCCCGCGACGCCGGAGTCGGAATCGGCACGCTCTACCGGCACTTCCCCACCCGCGAGGCGTTGGTCGAGGCCGCCTACCGCAACGAGTTGGAGCGCCTCTGCGACTCCGCCGCCGAGCTGCTCGACCGGCTGCCTCCGGAGGCGGCGACCCGGGCCTGGATGGACCACTTCATCGACTACCTCGCCACCAAGCGGGAAATGGCCGACGCGCTGCGCCTGGTGATCGCTGCCGGCACCAACCCGTTCGCGCAGAGCCGGGACCGGCTGCTCTCAGCCCTGACCCGACTGCTGGCGGCGGGCGCGGCAGCCGGCACCATCAGGTCGGACGTGGAACCCGGTGACGTCCTCGCCGGGCTCAGCGGAGTGTCGCTCGCCGCCGGCGGCCGGGAACAGCGCGACCAGGCCCGACGCCTGCTCGACCTGTTGATGGACGGCCTGCGGTACCGCCGGCCTGACTGATCGGAAACGGGCGTACGCCCAGGTCGGCGCTGCCAGACTCAGCCCGTGGGCGACATGGGCTGGCGAGGGCGGCTCGGGCCGGCCGTCGGCGTCGCACCCGGCGCCCGGGTCGACAAGTTCGAGATCTTCTTCGACCTGGTCTTCGTCTTCTCGTTCTTCATCATCACCCGCGCCACCGCCGCCAACATCAACGGTCGCCAACTGCTGCACGCCGCCCTCGTGCTGGCCGTGCTCTGGTGGTGCTGGGTGGTGCACACGGTGGTCGCCACCCGGATCCGCATCGGCGAGGGTTTCGTGCCGGTGCTGATGGTCGTCGGGATGGCCGCGCTCTTCTGCTTCGCCCTCGCCCTGCCGCAGGCGTTCATGGACCACAAGGACGAAGCGGGTCCGGTCGTGGTCGCGGTCAGCTACGTGGTCATCCGGGCCATCCACCTGATCCTGTTCCTGCACGTCGTACGGAACGATCCGACCGAACGCCGGCAACTGCTCCGATACGCCCCCGAACTGGCGCTGAGCACCATGCTGCTGCTCGTCGCGGCACTGCTACCCACCCACATCCCCGATGCCGGGACGGCCGCCCTCGTCCGCGACGCGCTCTGGGTGAGCGTGGTGCTGCTCCAGTACGGCACCGGGCTGCTGGCCCGCACCTGGGGCTGGCAGGTGACCTCGGCGGAGCACTGGACCGAGCGGTACGACCTGATCCTGATCATCGCGCTCGGCGAGTCGGTGATCTCCGTCGGCGTCGGCAGCAACCTGCTCGGCCAGGCACCGACCTGGCCCGGGGTGACCGCCGCCGTCTTCGGGATCTTCTTCACCGCCGCCCTCTGGTGGGTGCACTACGACCTGATCGGCCCGGCCGCCCGGATCGCCCTGCACGCCAGCCTGGGTCGCGCCCGGGTGCTGATGGCCCGAGACGCCTACGCGTACCTCTACCTGCCGATGATCGCCGGGATCATCCTGTTCGCCCTCGGTGCCGAGGGCATCGTGCACGACGTCGCCGAGCCCGGCGTGCCGGTGACCGAGCCGGCCCACGGGCCGGACGTGCCGATGCTGTTCGGTGGGGTGTTCCTCTACCTGCTCGGGAACATGGCGTTCCAGCTACGCACCCTGCACACGCTGACCTGGACCCGGGTCGGCACCCTGGTCGTGCTGCTCGTCGCGATCCCGGTCGCCATGCCGATGCCCGGGCTGGCCGCTCTCGGGCTGCTCACCGCGATCTGCGTCGGCCTGGTCTTCGCCGAGGTGGTGCTGATGTCCGAGGCCCGGCACACGCTGCGTGCGGTGGTCTTCGAGGAACGCACCGCTCACGAGACCAACGAGGCCGCCTACCGCGCCCGCTGGCACGGCCAACCCCCCGGCACGACCTAACGCGAAAGAAGCAGGTTGTAGCACTTTGTAGCACCCTCACCCAGCATGGGACCATGGCGAAGCACGCGCACAGGGAGATCACCCAGCGAGAGTTGCGCAACGAGTCCGGGTCGATCATGCGCGGCGTGGAGCGGGGTGATTCCTTCATCATCACGCGCAACGGCACGCCGATCGGCAAGTTGATCCCGCTCCGGCAACGCACCGAGGCCACGTTCGACCCACTGCCCTTCGACGCCGAGGCGGCAGGCGCCTTCGGCCTGATCACTGGCGCGGTCCCGGCCACCGGCCGCACCACCCGTCGTACCTGGCGCTTGGCGGCCACCATGCCGCCGCCCGCATCCTCGTCACTGCCGACCAGATCGCCCCCGCCGAAACCCGAGCGCGCCCCCATCGCCCGCGCTGCACTCGCCGCCGTTTTGCACGCCGGCCCTACCCCCGCCGACCTCACCCGCCTCGCCACCACCATCGGCCTGACCTTGGTCAGTACGTAACGTCCACGCCCGCTGGAGCTGCTGGCAGTCCCCGGCCGACGATTGACGATCAGCACCGACCCTGCCGGAGGTGGCTCGGATGCAACCGCTGGCCAGCGATCACGAATCACCGGCCTCCAGCAGGGCCTGGGCGGTGAGCCAACGGTGCAGCGTCATGGCCAGTCGTACGGGCTGGTCGAGCTGGACCAGGTGGCCTGCATCCTCGATCAGCTTGAGCTGGGCGCCCGGGACGAGGTCGGCCAGTCGGTGGGCACGGTCGACCGGGATCCAGGTGTCGTCCGTACCCCACACCACCAGGACCGGCAGGTCCAGACGGGGGTAAAGGTCCTGGATCTCGTCGGTGTAGCGCTGGTCCGCCTGGGCGATCTGCCGGTAGAAAGCGGCCTGCCCGGTCGCATCGAGCCACGGAGACACGAGTGCCTGCATCTGGTCGGGTGTGAGACCCCGGTGGCTGGCTCCGGCGATGTAGGCCCGAAGCGCTCCTTCGTGGACGGCGGGCGGCATGGCGCTGAAAACGTCGACGTTCTCGCGTACCAGCCGGAAGAAATCCGAGCCCCAGGGAGCCAGCGCCACCACGTCGACCAGCGCCAGCGACGCGAACGAACAGCCGTGCAGGAGACGAGCCCGCAACGCGACGGCCCCGCCGTAGTCGTGCGCCACGACATGTGGGGACGGCAACTCCCAGTACGAGAGGAGGTCGGCCAGCAACTCACCCTGGACGTCGAGCGACACCCGGTGCTCTGGCAGCTTCGAGGAGAGCCCGTAACCGGGCATGTCCCACAGGTGGACCGTGAGCTGGTCGCTCAGGGCCTCGGCGTAGGGGCCCCACAACTGCGACGACCACGGCGTCCCGTGGCAGAACACGACGGCGGGCCCGGAACCCGTCCGACCCCATCGGACCGTACGTCCGCGCCACTCGAACTCTTCCGTCAGATCCATCCGGCCAAGGTTGCCAGACGGCCATCGGTGCGAGCAGCTTCGGCTGGCTAAGCTGCGCCGGTGAGCGGAGGACGCGAGCAGACGGTCGAAGAAGCGCTCGACGAGTTGCGGAGCGAGTTCGGGGCCGATGACGGCTCCTTCCTGCTGCAACTACGCATCGACCTGACATGGGATCGCGCTGCCTTCGCCCGCCTGGCGGCGGCGATGCGCGTCGTCTGTGAGCGGTACGACCGCCGCGAGGCGCCCGACCGGTGGCTGGTGGAGGGCTTTCGCTCGATCCCGAGCTGGGTTGCCGGGCATACCGCGCACCCCAGCTTCCCCCGGCCAGAACCCGAGAGCTACTACGTCGCGAGCCTCGACCGGCTGCGGGACCTGGCCGCCTGCTTCCTCCACGGCATCAAATGATGCCGGCCACGACGTCGGCAGCTGTCATCCTGCCCGACGGCACCGGCCGACCGGCTCCGATAGCGTGCACGGCGACCGGTCGACCGGCTGGGACTGTTCAGCCGGTCGCTGGTCGGCCCGGACCGCGAGGCCGCCACCGAGGCACCTGACCTCCGTACGCGCCACCGCCACACCCGCGCAGGGCGCGCTTGACTTCGAGTGCGCTCCAAGCGCGACGCTTGGCGGCATGACGACGACACGGAAACTGGGTCGCAGCGGGATCGAGGTCAGCGCGATCGGCATGGGGTGCTGGGCGATCGGCGGACCGCTGTGGGGTGACGACCGGCAGCCGTTGGGCTGGGGCGAGGTGGACGACGAGGAGTCGGTACGGGCCGTGCACGCGGCGCTTGAGCACGGCGTGACCTTCTTCGACACGGCCAGCAACTACGGGGCCGGACACAGCGAGCGGGTGCTCGGCCGAGCGCTCGCCGGGCGGCGGGACCGGGTGGTGATCGCCACCAAGTTCGGCTTCACCTCCGACGAGGCGACCCGCCGGGCCACCGGCGAGGACCACCGTCCCGAGTACGCGGTGGCCAGCCTGGAGGCGTCGCTGCGCCGGCTCGGCACCGATCACGTCGACCTGTTGCAACTGCACCTGAACGACCTGGCGCCGGCGCTCGCGCTCGACCTGGTCGACACGCTGGAGGGCCTGGTCACCCAGGGCAAGATCCGGGCGTACGGGTGGAGCACCGACCACCCCGACTCGGCCACCGCCTTCGCACCGGCCGCCCCGCACTGCACGGCGATCCAGCACGACCAGTCCGTGCTGCGGGACAACGCCGACATGCTGGCGGTCTGCGAGAAGTACGACCTGGCCAGCATCAACCGGGGGCCGCTGGCGATGGGGCTGCTGACCGCCGCGACCCGGTCGCTTGGCGACGACGACGTGCGGGGGCGGGCACCGGAGTGGTTGCCCTGGTTCACCGACGGCAGGCCGGCGCCGCAGTGGGCGCAGCGGGTGGCTCGGGTACGCGAGGCACTCACCGCCGACGGCCGTACCCTCGCCCAGGGCGCGCTCGGCTGGCTGCTGACCCGCAGCCCGCGTACGGTGCCGATCCCCGGTTTCCGCACGGTGGCGCAGGTCGAGGAGAACGCCCGGGTGCTCACCCTCGGGCCGCTGCCCGCCGACGCCTACGACGAGGTCGAGCGGCACCTGTCGGAGCTACGTCGGGACGGGGCCGCCACGCGGGCGTGACCGACTCGACCGGGCCGGGTCGCCGCGCGTACCCGAAGATGGAGGGCATGCGGATCCTCATGGCCGGCGCGTCCGGCTTCCTCGGCACCCGGCTGGTCGATCTGCTCGTCGCCGACGGGCACCAGGTGACCCGGCTGGTACGACGACCGCCGCGGGCCGCCGACGAGCGACGATGGTCGCCGTCGGCGGCGCAGTTGGACCCGGCGGTGGTCGCCGAGGCCGACGCGGTGATCAACCTGGCCGGCGCCGGTGTCGGCGACCGGCGCTGGAACGACAGGTACCGGCAGCTCATCCGGTCCAGCCGGGTGGACACCACCACCACCCTGGCCACCACGATCGCCGGGCTGCCGGCGGCCGATCGGCCGGAGGTGCTGCTGAACTCCTCGGCGATCGGCTGGTACGGCAACACCGGCGACCGGGTGGTCGAGGAGGACGCGCCGGCCGGCGAGGGTTTCCTCGCCGACGTGTCCCGGGTGTGGGAGGCGGCCACCCGGCCGGCCGAGGACGCCGGGGTACGGGTGGTGCGGCTGCGCACCGGGCTACCGCTGCACCGCGACGGTGGGCTGCTCAAGCCGCAGCTGCTGCCGTTCAAGCTGGGTATCGCCGGCCGGCTCGGCAGCGGCCGGCAGTGGATTCCGTGGATCTCGATGACCGACTGGCTCAACGCCACCACGTTCCTGCTGGCCCGGGCGGACCTCGCCGGGCCGGTCAACGTGGTCGGCCCGGCCCCGGTCACCAACGCCGAGTTCACTCGCGAGCTGGCCCGCCAACTGAACCGTCCCGCGGTCATCCCGATCCCGGCGCTGGCCCTGAAGGTCGCCCTGGGCGGCTTCGCCCAGGAGGCGCTGACCAGCACCCGCGTCCTCCCCGGCGTCCTCAACCGCGCCCAGTTCACCTTCCGCCACCCCGACCTCCGCACCGCCCTCCACGCCGCCCTCCACGACTGACCCCTCCCCTTCAGCCTGTTGATCATGAGGTTGGCGGCAGGGTTGATCTGAAACTGCCGCCAACCTCATGATCAACGCAGGCGTCGCGGGGGTGGTTAGCAGCCGATGAGCCAGTGGTTGGGTGCGGTTTGGCGCAGGGTGGTGGTGTAGAAGGTGTTGTAGAGGCCCATCCGCTGGTTGGAGCCGTTGGCGTAGGCGTAGCCGCCGGAGTGGTACGCCCGGCCGGCGGAGACGTGGGCGTAGTTGCTGGCGGTGACGCAGGTCGGGGCACCGGTGGGGGTCGGGCTCGCGGTCGGGGTGGGTGACGCGGTCGGGCTCGGCGACGTGGTCGGGGTCGCCGTCGGGGTCGGGGTGACGCCGCCGTTCAGGCCGAAGAAGACCGCGTCGTGGTACGTCGAACAGATGGTGTCCAGGAAGTACGCGGCGGCGGTGCCGCACTGGTCCGCGCCCGAGCCCGGGTCGACGGGGGTGCCGTGCCCCATGCCGGAGACCCGGTGTACGCGGACCACGTCGTTGCCGTAGACCTCGACGCTGGTGCCGGCCGGCAGTTGTCGGGTGCTGGTGGGCGTCTGCGAGACACCGAGCACGTTGGTCCACTGGTCGCGGGACTCGGTGGCGTTAGCCGTTGCCACCGTGTAGTCACTGGTCCCGTGCCAGATGGCCACCTTCGGGCGGGCACCGGAGTAGCCGGGGTAGGCGTTGCGGACGAGATCGCCCCACTGCGCGGGGCTCTTGTCCACACCCGGGCTCATGCAGGAGAAGGCGTTGATCATGCTGGTGGCGCACCGGTGCGGCAGCCCGGCGATGATCGAGCCTCCGGCGAAGACATCCGGGTAGGTCGCCAGCATGGTGGCGCTCATCGCCCCGCCGGCCGACAGCCCGCTGACGTAGACCCGGTTGGCGGCCGTGCCGTACACCGACCGGGCGTGGTCGACCATCTGCTTGATGGAGAGCGCCTCGCCCTGCCCCCGGGACGTGTCACCGGTCTCGAACCAGTTGAAGCAGGAGCTGGAGTTGTTCGCCGAACGCTGCTCGGGGACGATCAGCGCGAACCGCCACTGGTCGGCGTACTTCTGCCAGCCCGAGTTGGCGAAGTAGCCGCTGGCGTTCTGGGCGCAGCCGTGCAGCAGCACCACGGCCGGGGCGCCGGAGGGCAGGTTGTCCGGCCGGTACGCGTACATGGCGAGGTTGCCGGGGTTGGAGCCGAAGCCGGTGACCTGGGTCAGGGTTGCGGCCTGGGCGGGCGCGGCGACGGCCACCAGCGCGGTGGCGGCCAGGGCCAGCCCGGCCAGCGCACCGGCGAGCCGGGTACGGGTGCGGCGCACGAGAGCCTCCATAGGGTGTGAGCTGGGTCACCAATGATTGCCGCGACGTTACGCACTTGTGTCACACCGATGACATGGCGGCCGTGCACATATTCGTCGATGTCCGGGTGTGGCAGCGCGGGCCGCCGCCTACCTGCCGGGTCTGACCGGCGTGTCCCGGTGCGGTTGGTAACGTCCGCTAGGTGCCCACCTCCCCGTCCGTGGCTCCCGCGCCCGCCTCACCGTCGCCGTCGCGGGTCGCCCGCGACCGCCGCGTCGATCTGATCGTGGTGCTTGTCGCGTTGGCGCTCGCCGTCTGGGTGACCAGCGGGCTGTGGATCGACCCGAACGGGCGGGCGATCACCGTCAACTCCAGCGACCAGGCGCTGTTCGAATGGTTGCTGGCCTTCGGCGGGCACGCGCTGACCCATGGGGACAACCCCCTCTTCACCTATCTGATCAACGTCCCGGACGGGGTAAACCTCGCGGTCAACACCTCGATCACGGTGTACGCGGCGGTCTTCGCCCCGCTGACGTACCTGATCGGCCCGTCGGCCACCTTCCTGGTGATCCTCACCCTCAATCTGGCCGCCACCGCCGTCGCCTGGTACTGGTTGCTCTCCCGGCACCTGGTCCGCAGCCCGCTCGCCGCGGCCGTCGGTGGACTGTTCATCGGCTTCTCCCCCGGGATGGTCTCGCACGCCAACGCCCACCTGAACTGGACCGCCGGCTGGCTGGTGCCACTGCTGGCATGGCGACTGTTCGCGCTGCGCCGGCCAGGCCACTGGCTGCGTGACGGCGCCACCCTCGGCGTACTCGTCGCGGTCGCCTTCTCGATCGCCGCCGAGGGACTCTTCTTCACCGCGCTGGCGCTCGGACTCTTCGTCGCCGTCTGGGCGCTGCACCCGGCCAACCGGACCGAGGCCCGCGCCGTACTGCCCTCGTTCCTGCGCGGGCTGGCGGTGACCGCGGTGGTCGCCGGGGTGTTGCTGGCCTACCCACTGTGGCTGCACTTCGCCGGGCCGCAGCGATTCCACGGCACCGGCTTCGACGCGGTGATCCATTCCGAGGACATCGCCGCGTACGCCGCCTATCCGCGCCGCTCCCTGGGCGGCGAGGCCGGGTTCGGCACCTCGCTGGCACCGAACCCCACCGAGGAGAACTCCTTCTTCGGGCTGCCGCTGCTGGTGCTCGCCGTCGGCTGTTTCGTGCTGTTGTGGCGGGGCGGTGACGCCCGTCGACGGGCCACCCTGTGGGCCCTCGGGATCGTCGCGGTGGTGTTCACCGCGCTCTCGTTCGGGCCGGTGGCCAAGGTCGACGGCCGGCGAACCGACCTGCCGATGCCCTTCGACCTGCTCGGGCACCTGCCGGTGGTGAACGCCGCGCTGCCCGCCCGGTTCGCGCTGGTGGTGACGCCGGTGATCGGCCTGCTGCTGGCGTACGCGGTGGACCAGTTGCGTCGACGTCCGCCCTCCCGCCCCGCGGCTGTGGCCTGGACGGTCGGCTTCGCGGTGGCCCTGGTGCCACTGCTCCCCACTCCGCTGCTGACCAGCGAACGTGAGCCGATCCCCCGCTTCATCACCTCCGGCGCCTGGCGGAACTACGTCTCCACGGGAGGGGTGCTGACTCCGGCACCGCTCACCCTCGACGTCTACCCCGACGGCCAGCGTTGGCAGGCGTACGCGCTTGCGAACCGACAGGGAGAATTCGCCATCCCGTCCGGTTTCTTCCTCGGCCCCGGCGGTCCGGACGACCGGGGACGCATCGGTCCGGTGCCGCGCCCGTTCGGCGCGCTGCTGGACCAGGCCGCCCGCAGCGGTCTGCCGCCGATCGTCACCGAGGGCACCCGCGAAGAGGTCCGGGCCGACCTGGAGCACTGGCGAATCGAGACCGTGGTGCTCGCCGACCAGGTCCACGGTGCCAAGTGGCCGGTCGACGAGGAGGCCATCCGCCGCACCCTGGTCCTGCTCTTCGGTGAGCCGGAGCGGGTCGAGGACGTCTGGGTGTGGCAGGTCCGGCGGTGAGCCAGCCGGGTCCGGCCGTGAGCCGGCTCACCACTGGTGACCAGCGGGTACGGGTCTAGGCTGGACGCGTGACCGTGACGACCTCCGGCCTGACGGCCGTACGCGCCGGTGTCCTCGACTACTCCGCCGCCTGGGACGAACAGCGGCGCCTGCACGAGGCGGTGGTCACCGGCGGGCAGGGCGATACCGTGCTGCTGCTGGAGCACCCGAGCGTCTACACGGCCGGCAAGCGCACCGAGCCGTGGGACCGCCCGGTCGACGGCACCCCGGTGATCGACGTGGACCGCGGCGGCAAGATCACCTGGCACGGCCCGGGCCAGTTGGTGGGCTACCCGATCGTGCGCCTACCCGACCCGGTCGACGTGGTCGCGTACGTACGCCGGGTCGAGCAGTTGCTGATCGACGTGTGCGCCGAGTTCGGGCTGGTTGCGGGCCGGGTCGACGGGCGCAGCGGGGTGTGGGTGCCCGCCGACGACAAAGGTCCGGAGCGCAAGGTCGCGGCGATCGGCATCCGAGTAGCCCGCGGCGTGACCCTGCACGGCTTCGCCATCAACTGCGACTGCGACCTGGCGTACTTCGACCGGATCGTGCCGTGTGGCATCCGCGACGCCGGCGTCACCTCGTTGACCGCCGAGCTCGGCCACCCCGTCACCATCGCCGACGTCCTCCCCGCAGTAGAACGCCACCTCCCCACCCTCCTCCCCACCCCCTAACCCCACCCCCACCCAGTCCCGCGGTGATCAAGAAGTTTGCGTCGGTTCCGGTGCGGATCCCCGACGCAAACTTCTTGATCAACCCCACCGGGGGGTGGGGTGGGGGGGTTAGGGGGTTAGGCGGTGGAGGTCGCGGGGGAAGGGGGTTACCTGGCGGATGTTGGGGGCGTGGGTGAGGCGGGCGACCAGGCGTTCCAGGCCGATGGCGAAGCCGCCGTGCGGGGGCATGCCGTGGCGGAACGCGTCGACGTAGCCGGCGTACGGTTCCACCGGCTCACCCCGGTCGGCGAGCGCGGCCAGATAGTCGGCGTGCCGGTGCAGCCGCTGGCCACCGGTGACCAGTTCCAGGCCCCGGAACAGCAGGTCGAAGCCGTTGGAGTAGCCCGGCCGCGCCGGGTCCGGATGGGTGTAGAACGGCCGCTTCGCCATCGGGTACCCGGTGACGAAGAGGAACTCCGACCCGTGCTCGCGCCGGGCCCACTCCCCCAGCGTCCGTTCGTGCGCCGGTGCCAGGTCCGGCTCGTCGGCGGGCGCGTTGGCGATCCGCAGCGCCTCCGTGAAGTGCACCGCCGGGATCTGCGCCGGCACCGGCGGGGGTGTGACGCCGAGGGTGTCCAGCGCACCCGCGGCCCGGTCACCGACCGCGTCAAACATCCCGGCGAGGGTGTCCCGCAGTACCGTCATCACGTCGCGGTGGTCGGTGACGAAGCCCAGCTCCACGTCGAGCGAGGTGTACTGCGCCAGGTGTCGCACGGTGTCGTGCGGCTCGGCGCGGAAAACCGGCCCGACCTCGTAGACCCGCTCGAAGACCCCGACCATGAGCTGCTTGTAGAACTGTGGCGACTGGGCCAGATACGCGGGCCGGCCGAACCAGTCCAGGTCGAAGACGTTCGCCCCGCTCTCGGTGGACGAGGCGACCACCTTCGGCGTGTGGATCTCCACGAAGCGGCGGGAGTCCAGCGTGGCCCGGAAGCCGGCCACCGCCGCCGCCGAGATCCGCAACGCGGCCGATCGGGTCGGGTGGCGCAGGGCGACCGGGGCGTGGTCGAGCTGCGTCGGCAGGGTGGCGGCGAGCTCGGGTCGGTAGAGGTCGAACGGGGGCGGTACGGCGGGCGGTCCGAGTGGCCGTACCGTCGGGTCGGTCAGCTCCAACCCGCCGGGCGCCGCCGCGTTGGTGACCACGGTGGCCACCACCTCGACGACGGTCTCCTCCGGCAACGCCTCGACCTCGGCACGCACCGCGGGGTCGGTGACGACCACCTGGGCGAGGCCGGCGGCGTCCCGGACGATCAGGAAGGCCACCGACTTGAGCAGGCGGCGGCGGTGAATCCAGCCGGCGATCCGGACGGTACGCCCGGTGTACGGCGCGAGCTGGTCGGACAGGATGCGTTGCACAGTGGCTCTCCTCGGTCGATCGCAACGCCCTGGCCACCTCGGGTGGCGAGGCGTCGCCTCAGCCCCGGGAGGTGTGGGCGAGCGGGAACCTCGCGGTGCCACCACACCTTCGCTCCCGTCGGGGACGGGAGCCTCGTTCGTCGCCTTTTCACCGGGGCCAGCCGGGCGGGCTCTACTGGGCGTGGATGCCGGAGCCGCCCTGCTCAGGACCGTCCAGGCACCAAACGCTGTTCTTCCCGCAGCTCGGGAGGGTCTTCGCGGCCCCGGTGCCAGACCGCCTCGCAGCAACCGGCGGCTCTCTTCAACTGGCGGATCGGTGCGCTACTCGGCTCCGTCGTCGCTACTCGCCGCGCACGCTAACACCCCGTCGGGTCGTCCTGTTACGTGTTTTTTTGCAGTCCGGTGTCCGGCGTCACAGGATTTCCGGGGTGACGGCCGTCGCCCGCCGTTCATCGACCGCCGCCGTCCGGCGTAGGCTCGTTTTGTGACGATCGAGCACTCCGCGCCGACGACCGGCCAGGCCGCGAGTACCGCGACGCCCGCCCCTGAGGGGCGGCGACTGCTGCGGATCGAGGCACGCAACGCCGAGACGCCGATCGAGCGCAAACCGCCGTGGATCAAGGTCAAGGCCAAGATGGGCCCCGAGTACACCCAGCTGCGTGGGCTGGTCGCCCGCGAAGGGCTGCACACGGTGTGCCAGGAGGCCGGCTGTCCCAACATCTACGAATGTTGGGAGGACCGCGAGGCCACCTTCCTCATCGGCGGTGACCAGTGCACCCGCCGCTGCGACTTCTGCCAGATCGACACCGGCAAGCCGGCCGAATTCGACGCCGACGAGCCGCGTCGCGTCGCCGAGTCGGTGGTGTCGATGGGGCTGCGGTACGCCACCATCACCGGTGTCGCCCGTGACGACCTGCCCGACGGCGGCGCCTGGCTGTACGCCGAGACCGTGCGGCAGATCCACGCCTTGCAGCCCGGCTGCGGTGTCGAGCTGCTGATCCCCGACTTCAACGCGGTACCCGAGCAGCTTGCCGAGGTCTTCGGTGCCAAACCGGAGGTGCTCGCGCACAACGTGGAGACGGTTCCCCGGATCTTCAAGCGGATCCGGCCGGCCTTCCGCTACGAGCGGTCCCTGGACGTCATCTCGCAGGCCCGCGCCGACGGCCTGGTCACCAAGAGCAACTTGATCCTGGGCATGGGCGAGGAGCGCTCCGAGATCTCCCAGGCCCTGCGCGACCTGCACGCCGCCGGCTGTGAGCTGATCACCATCACCCAGTACCTGCGCCCCTCCCCCCGGCACCACCCGGTGGAACGGTGGGTCAAGCCGGAGGAGTTCGTCGAGCTGCGGGAGGAGGCCGAGGAGATCGGCTTCGCGGGCGTGATGAGCGGCCCCCTGGTCCGTTCCTCCTACCGCGCCGGCCGCCTCTACCAGCAGGCCCTCGCGGCCCGCGAACCGGCAACCCTGGCCACCCGCTGACCCACCCGCCCCGGGCCCGCCGCGTCAGGGGTCGGTGAGCAGGTTGAGGCGGTGGGCGAGGGCGGCGGCCTCGACGCGGTTGGTCACGTCGAGTTTCGCGATGATCCGGGAGACGTGCACGCTCGCCGTCTTGGGCGAGATGAACAACTGCTCGGCGATACGGCTGTTGCTGTGACCCGCGGCGACCAGACGCAACACCTCACGCTCCCGCTCGGTCAGCAGATCCGCGCCCGGTCGACCGTTGCCGGCACCACGCAGCCCCACCCGGCGGGCCAGGGTGGCCGCGCGTTCGGCGAGCCGGACCGCGCCGAGCCCGTCGGCGAGCCCCGCCGCCTCACTCACCGCCGCGCCGACCTCGTCGCGCTTTCCCGCACCCGCCGCCGCCTCGGCGTAGCCCAGCAGCACCCGCGCCAGTTCCCCGGGCTGACCGGCGGTCCGCCAGGCCGCGACCGCGGTCCGCCAGGCGACGAGCGTCTCGGCACCTGACGCTCCGCAGGCGACCACCTCGGCGGCGTACGCCCGCTCGGCGGGAAAGCGGGCCGCGACGCCGCCGGCCAGCGCGGCGACCTCGCCCGCCACCGCCTCATCGCCGACGTGTCGGGCGGCCCGGGCCGCCGCGGCCAGCACCGGCCAGCTGTACCGGGGATAGTCGACGATCGCCGGGTCGGTCAGGCACGCCTGCGCCGCCCGCAGCGCTTCGGCCCGGTCGTCGGCCGCCAGCGCCGTCTCCAGCCGCAGCAGGTACAGCGGAAGCCGGTTGTGCGGATGCAGGTACGGCTTGGTGAGGAAGCTCAGCGCCCGGGCGACGGTCTCGTCGGCGCGGGGATGCCCCTGTGCCAGTCGCAACGCGGCCCGCAGTTGCAGCCAGTGCAGGCCGGAGACGCCCGGCGGATCGAGCCGGGCCGCCTCGGCGCAGACCTGGTCGGCCTCCGTCCAACGGCCCAGCGCCAGCAGCGCCTCCGCCCGGTTCGAGAGCAGGTACGCCCCGGTGGAGCGGCTGATGCCGACCCGACGTGCCTCGCTCACCCCGTCCGCGGCGGCCTGCGCCGACTCGTCGTACCGGCCCAGCTCGAACAGCACGTCGGAGATGTGTACCAGCGCGCTGACCAGTGCCGGCGTCTCCCCGGCGGCACGCGCCAGCGCCTCGCAACGGCGCAGCTCGGCCAGCCCGAGATCGGCCGCGCCCTCCCGTCGTTTCAGCACCGCCAGCTGCACCAGCAGCAGGGCTGCGTCGGTGTCGGCCGCCCGTGCCGCGGTCACCACCTCGGCGGCGATCCGGGCCGCGTCGGCATGGTCGATGCGGGCCAGGTGATCGGCGAGGTCGGCGAGCAGCCGCAGGCGGTCGGGCCCGTCCGACACCCCTGACACCAGTCGGTACGCCTCCCGCAGCTCGGTCGCGCCGTCGCTCTTGCCGAGCATGGCCAGCATCCGGCCACGCCGATCCAGCAGCCGCGCCGCGCGCAGCGGCTGCTCACCGGTGTCCACCTCGGCCAGCGCAGCCCGGGTCAGGGTCAACGCCCGCTGGTAGTCACCGGCGGTGGTCGCCGCGCCGAGCGTCTCCTCAAGCAGCGCGAGGTGGTCCATGCCGAGCCGGTCGGCGGCGTCGGGCACCAGTTCCCAGAGTTCCAGCACCCGTTCCAGCAGCCGGGTCTGCTCGGCGTACGCGTACCGGTCGGCGGCGGCGCAGGCGGCCACCCGGGCGGTCACCAGGGCTCGGGGATGGTCGTGGGCGGCGTACCAGTGGTGGGCGATCTCGGCCGGCGCCCGGCCGGCGGCGACCAGGTGCGGGTGTGCCTCGATGGCGGCGGCGAATCGGGCGTGCAGCCGGGCGTGTTCGCCGGGCAGCAACTCGTCGTGGACCGCCTCACGGACCAGCGCGTGGCGGAATTCGTAGTCGCCGTCCGGGTCGGCCACCAGCAGTTGAGCGGCGACGGCGGCCCGCAGGGCGTCGTCCAGCTCCGCCTCGGGCAGGCCAGCGACCTCGGCGAGCAGTTGGTGGGCCAGGCGGTTGCCGCCGGCGGCGGCGATCCGCAGCACCCGTTGGGCTGGCTCGGGTAGCCGGTCCACCCGGGCCAGCAGCAGATCACGCAGCGTCTCCGGCAGCGCGGCGCAGCCGATCGGGCTGCCAGCGGCGGCAAGCTCCTCGATGAACAGGGGGTTGCCCTGCGTACGGTCGTGGATGTCGTCGACCGCCCGCGCGGCCGGCTCGGCACCGAGCAGCCCGGCGAGGACCGCCCCGGTGCCGTCCCGCTCCAGCCGGGACAGCTCGATCCGCTCGACGCCCCGGGCCCGGTCCAACTCGGCCAGGAAGGGCCGCAGCGGATGACCCCGGTGCAGTTCGTCGGTCCGGTAGGTGCAGACCAGCAGCAGCCGGCCGGTGCGGGCCGCTCGCACCAGGAAAGCGATGAGGTCGCGGGTGGACCGGTCCGCCCAGTGCAGATCCTCGATCACCAGGATCAGCGGCTGGGCGGCGGCGAGCCGGCCGAACAGTTGGGCGACCAGTTCGAAGAGGTAACCCCGGGGGGCGTCCGAGGGCGGTCCGGCGGCGGGCGCGGCGGCACCGGCCGGCCGGGCCAGCTCCGGCAGCAGGCGGGCGAACTCGGCGTCGTACCCGTCGAGGACACCGGGGCCGTCGCGGCGCAGCACCGTCCGCAGCACCGCGGCGAACGGAGCGAACGGCAGGCCGGCCTCGCCGAGTTCGAGGCACTGCCCGACCAGCAGGCGGGCGTCGTCGCCGAGAGAGCGGCCGAACTCCTCCAGCAGGCGGGTCTTGCCGACCCCGGCCTCGCCGCCGACCAGAACGGTGACCGGCTCCCCGGCGCGGGCGCGGCCAGCCGCCGCACGTAGTCGCGCCATCTCCCGCTGACGGCCGACGAGGATGGTGCTGGTGGGGCGGACGCTCACGGCACCGAGCATGCCACGCCCGCCGTCGCCCGCCCGTCGGCCGCCGTCCTCCCGGTCGGCTGCTCCCGGGTCGGCGCTCAGTGGCGTGCCTCGTCGGTACGCGTCCGATGGTGCCGGCGGTGCAGCCAGCCGCGGGCCGAGCGGTGCGGTAGCGACCGGGCCAGCCGGTCCTGGGCGGCCTCGGCCCGCAGCTCCGCGGCGTGCGTACGGTAGAGGGTGAGCATGAGGTTGGCGTCGTGACCGAACATGGCGCGCTCCCTGCGATCGTCGTCAACTGGTGACTCTGACTCTGCTCGCGAAGGTGCCGCCGGGGCATGGGCACCGCGCCTGATCTGTGCCCACTCGCCCTCCTTACGCCGGGTCGCTGGCGGCGTAGCGGCGTCGTAAGGTACTCAGCCGGCCGCGGATCAACGGTGCGGCGGGCGACCACTAGACTCGACGACATGGCAAAGCCCCAGGAGAAGGTCTCGTTCGGCCAGCGGCTGAAGCAGATCGGGTTGGTGTTCCGGTTCACCGCCAAGCAGGACAAGTGGTTCGCCCCCTTGGCCACCGGTGCGGTGCTGATCCCGCTTGCGCTGACCGTGGTCGCGGTCGCGCTCTGGGGCTGGCTCTGGTTGCCGCTGGGCATCCTGTTCGCCCTGCTCTGCCTGCTGATCGTGCTCAACCTTCGGTCGAACCGGGCGATGATGAACGCGGCCGAGGGGCAACCGGGCGCCGCCGCGCAGATCATGGAGAACATGCGCGGTGACTGGCGGGTCTCCCCGGCGGTCAGCTCGACCACCCAGATGGACATGGTGCACCTGGTCATCGGGCGGCCCGGCGTGATCCTGCTGGCGGAGGGCAACCCGCAGCGGGTCCGGGGCCTGCTGGGCCAGGAGAAGCGTCGGCTGGCCAAGGTGATCGGCAACGCCCCGCTCTACGACTACGTCATCGGACAGGACGAGGGCGAGCTGCCGATCCGCAAGCTGCGGATGACGCTGATGCGGCTGCCCCGCAACCTCAGCGGCAAGGACGTCAACTCACTGGACAAGCGCCTCAAGGCGCTCACCTCCCGCCCCCAGATGCCCAAGGGCGCCATCCCCAAGAATCTCCGCCCGCCCCGTGGCGCGTCCCGCCAGATGCGCGGCCGCTGAGCCCAGCACGGAGGGGTCGGTCAGCGCACGGCTCGGGCCCCTGGGCTCGCGCGAGAGGGCGGGTCAGCGCGGTACGGGGGTGACGACCGAGCCGGTGAGGCGGTCGTGCAGGCCGCGCCGGTGCTGATCCATCAGGAGGGCCGGGACGACCAGGGCCAGCAGCACACCCCGCAGCAGTGCCCGGAGCAGGCCGATCCGGCCGCCGTCGGTCCAGTCGACGCACCGGATCCGGGTCAGGTACATGCCGGGGGTCTGGGCGAACAGGCCCAGGAACACGCCGTACAGCAGGATCAGCACCAGCACGGGCGCCCAGGCGTCCCGGGTGGGGCTGGCGAACAGGCCCGACGCGAGCAGGCAGAGAATCCAGTCGATGACCAGAGCCCCGAACCGGCGGCCCAGGTCGGCCGGGACGAAGTCGGGATCCGCGGCGGGGGGTGGCGAGGGGCTCGGCTGGGTGGTCACCTGCATGAGCCTAGCCAGCGCGGCAGCCGGCCCCGCGCAGGCCCGGCGCCAGGCGGGAGCCGGACCGGTGCCGGCAGGAGCCGGACCGGTGCCGGGCGCGCCGACGCGGAACGCCAAAAAGGACCAATCTCATCAAGCTTCACTACACTGGCACAGCCGGACCCGTTCCTCGGGTTGAGGTGTCCGGGTCAGGCACTCGGGGTGACCCAACGCGAGGGACGTAACACGGCGGAAACACTGGAGACATGGCCGGGCAACCGCACGGCCATAGCGTCGCCAGGAGCCTAGCTATCCGTGGACGTGCCAGGAGGACGAGTGTTCGCCAATCCCGAGGAACTCCTGCGTTACCTCAAGAACGAGGACGTGAAGTTCGTCGACGTTCGTTTCTGTGACCTGCCCGGCGTCATGCAGCACTTCAACCTGCCGGTGGAGTCCGTCGACGACGACTTCTTCACCAACGGTCTCGCTTTCGACGGGTCGTCGATCCGCGGCTTCCAGGCGATCCACGAGTCGGACATGCTCCTGCTCCCGGACGTCGCCACCGCCTTCATCGACCCGTTCCGCGCGCAGAAGACCCTCGCGCTGAACTTCTTCATCCACGACCCGTTCACCCGCGAGGCGTACTCGCGTGACCCGCGTAACGTGGCGAAGAAGGCCGAGGCCTTCCTGGCCGCCAGCGGCATCGCCGACACCGCCTACTTCGGTCCGGAGGCGGAGTTCTACATCTTCGACTCCATCCGCCACGAGACCTCCGCGCACCAGGCGTACTACTACATCGACTCGATCGAGGGCGCCTGGAACACCGGCCGTGAGGAGGAGGGCGGCAACCGCGGCTACAAGACCGCGTACAAGGGTGGTTACTTCCCGGTGCCGCCGGTCGACCACTACGCCGACCTGCGTGACCAGATCGTCCGCCGGCTGATCGACACCGGCTTCACCGTGGAGCGCTCGCACCACGAGGTCGGCACCGCCGGCCAGGCGGAGATCAATTACAAGTTCTCCACCCTGCTGCACGCCGGTGACCAGCTCCAGCTCTTCAAGTACATCGTGAAGAACACCGCCTGGGCCGCCGGCAAGACCGCCACCTTCATGCCGAAGCCGCTCTTCGGCGACAACGGCTCCGGCATGCACACCCACCAGAGCCTCTGGCTGGGCGGCGAGCCGCTGTTCTACGACGAGACCGGCTACGCCGGCCTGTCCGACACCGCCCGCTGGTACATCGGCGGTCTGCTGCACCACGCGCCGTCGCTGCTGGCCTTCACCAACCCGACGGTCAACTCGTACCGTCGCCTGGTCCCGGGCTTCGAGGCGCCGGTCAACCTGGTCTACTCGCAGCGCAACCGCTCCGCCTGCACCCGTATCCCGGTCACCGGCAGCAACCCGAAGGCCAAGCGGGTCGAGTTCCGGGTGCCGGACCCGTCGGCAAACGTCTACCTCGCCTTCTCGGCGATGCTGATGGCCGGCCTGGACGGCATCAAGAGCAAGATCGAGCCGCCGGCACCGATCGACAAGGACCTCTACGACCTCCCGCCGGAGGAGTGGGGCGACGTCAAGCAGGTGCCGGGCTCCCTGCCGGCCGTGCTGGACTCGCTTGAGGCCGACCACGACTACCTGCTCGACGGCGGCGTCTTCACCCCCGACCTGATCTCCACCTGGATCGACTGGAAGCGGGCCAACGAGGTCGACCCGGTGCGTCTGCGCCCGACCCCGCACGAGTTCGCCATGTACTTCGACTGCTGATCTCACTCAGCGCCTTCCGGGCCGGCTCCGCACCACGCGGAGCCGGCCCGCGGCATTTCGGCCAACCCAATACCTTCGCGTCCGATATATTGAGGGCGTGGACACTCCGCTACGCGAACCCACCTTCCTCATCCTGACCGCGCTCGCCCGCGAGCCGATGCACGGCTACGCGATCATCGGCGAGGTCGCGGCCCTCTCCGACGGGCGGCTGTCGCTGCGCCCCGGCACCCTCTACGGCGCGCTGGACCGGCTCACCGACGCCGGCCTGGTCGAACTCGACCGGGAGGAGACCGTCGACGGACGGTTACGCCGCTACTACCGCCTCTCCCCCACCGGTGACGCCACTCTCGCCGCCGAGACCGAACGGCTGCGCCGCAACGTCGAGGCCGCCACCGCCCGACTGCGCGCCCGCGCCGCGCGCCCGCTCGCACCGCGTACCGCCGGAGGGCT